>NZ_JBEOYE010000043.1:0-80518 GCF_040296945.1 Streptomyces sp. NPDC001941
GGACGACGCCGAGGCGGACGCCTGGTTCGAGAGCCACGTGGTCCGCTACGAGGCCGCCTGGCAGCTCTTCCCCGACGCGGTGCCCGTGCTCGACCTGCTGGCCGGCACCTGCCGGCACGCGGTCCTCTCCAACTCCTCGCTGCGCCACCAGGAGCGCAAGCTGCGCACCCTGGGCGTCCGCGACCGCTTCGAGGTGGTCCTGTGCGCCGTCGAACTGGGCGTGCACAAGCCGGCCCCCGAGGCCTTCCACGCGGCGTGCGACGCGCTGTCCCTGGCCCCGCACGAGGTCGCGTACGTGGGGGACCACCCCGACATCGACGCGGTGGGCGCGGTCGCGGCGGGTCTCACGGGCATCTGGCTGGACCGCCTCGACCAGGGCGGACGGCCCGAACTGACGCGCATCAGAGGGCTGGCCGAGCTGCCCGGAGTGCTCTGGCCCGATACCCGTTTTGGAGCCCCGGACACCTTCGGGTAATGTTCTTCCTGCGCCGAGGGGAGCGGGAAGAAAAGCCCTGAACCGAAAGCGCAAGCCGAACAAGATCTCTCATCGAGGGGTTGAGTTTTGGTGGCCTATGGTGTAATTGGCAGCACGACTGATTCTGGTTCAGTTAGTCTAGGTTCGAGTCCTGGTAGGCCAGCTCGCAGAGCTCATCTGCAAAGCCCCCGTTGTGTAGCGGCCTAGCACGCTGCCCTCTCAAGGCAGTAGCGCCGGTTCGAATCCGGTCGGGGGTACAGATCCAATCCTGCGGATCACCAGGGTCGCTCCCGGTGCAGCCGCGGTGACATCACCCGGCTCCTGCCGGGTGGGATCGCTAGGGCCCCCGTTGTGTAGCGGCCTAGCACGCCGCCCTCTCAAGGCGGTAGCGCCGGTTCGAATCCGGTCGGGGGTACAAGCTGGTTGACAGCCAGTGGTCTATGGTGTAATTGGCAGCACGACTGATTCTGGTTCAGTTAGTCTAGGTTCGAGTCCTGGTAGACCAGCAGATCTCCTCGGAGATCGCGCCCCCGTTGTGTAGCGGCCTAGCACGCCGCCCTCTCAAGGCGGTAGCGCCGGTTCGAATCCGGTCGGGGGTACAAGAGCGAGGTGAGGCCCTCCGCGTGTGACGCGGAGGGCCTCACCTCGTTTCGGCGTGCCGTGGCCGAGGTCCAACACCCGCGGGGGAGCGGTGAGTTGGCCCGCCGGATCGCGGAACCGGCCGCCGCGCGGGGCCGGTGGCCGGGGACCGCGCGCGAGTCCGGGCGCCCGTGCGGACGTGAGGGCGCCTCTCGCGCCCCCGCGGCCGCCCCGGCGTCCCGGAGGTCCGCACGGGTGCGTACGGCCTCCAGCGCGGCGCCCAGGGCGTTTTCCGGCCGTTGTGGCGGCGGTTTCCGGCCCCGTACGCGACCTCCCTCGTCCCGTACGCCCCCGGACATGCCTCCGGCCGGTCGCTGCGGCGTTGGAGCGACCGGCCGGGAAGGCACTTCGAAGGAGGGCGGGGGAGCGGATCAGCCGGAGCGGCGCAGGGCCTCGCTGAGCCGGGCGGCGGCGTCGATGACCGCCTGGGCGTGCATCCGGCCCGGGTGGCGGGTCAGGCGCTCGATCGGCCCGGAGACCGAGACCGCGGCGACCACCCTGTTGGAAGGGCCGCGCACCGGCGCGGACACCGAGGCGACGCCCGGCTCCCGCTCGCCGATCGACTGGGCCCAGCCCCGGCGCCGTACGCCCGAGAGGGCCGTCGCCGTGAACCGCGCGCCCTGCAGGCCGCGGTGCAGCCGCTCCGGCTCCTCCCAGGCCATCAGGATCTGCGCCGACGAGCCCGCCTTCATGGTCAGCGTGGAGCCGACCGGGACGGTGTCGCGCAGTCCGGAGAGGCGCTCGGCCGCCGCGACGCAGATGCGCATGTCGCCCTGGCGCCGGTAGAGCTGGGCGCTCTCGCCGGTGACGTCGCGCAGGTGCGTGAGCACCGGGCCCGCCGTCGCCAGCAGCCGGTCCTCGCCGGCCGCGGCGGCGAGCTCCGCCAGCCGCGGTCCCAGGATGAACCGGCCCTGCATGTCCCTCGCCACCATGCGGTGGTGTTCCAGTGCCACGGCGAGCCGGTGTGCCGTGGGTCGAGCGAGTCCCGTGGCCGCGACCAGACCTGCGAGGGTGGCCGGACCGGACTCCAGGGCGCTCAGGACAAGGGCTGCCTTGTCCAGAACGCCCACGCCGCTAGAGTTGTCCATGAAACGATACTCCCGTCTCACTCTGTGAAACGCAAGTTCAATTTTCCCGGGAAGTTGCGAACCTGTACGGACACGGCCCGCCGCTTGGCGGGACTTGCCGCGGACGTCCGGTACGTGGGGTACGGGCGCGGGCACTCACATCTCTAGTTGCGCCGGCGCGGTGCGCCGGCCGGAGGGAAAGCGATGGGTAGGACACTCGCGGAGAAGGTCTGGGACGACCACGTCGTCCGGCGCGCCGAGGGCGAGCCCGACCTCCTCTACATCGATCTGCACCTGCTGCACGAGGTGACCAGCCCGCAGGCCTTCGACGGTCTCCGCATGACCGGCCGCGCGGTGCGCCGCCTCGACCTCACCATCGCCACCGAGGACCACAACACCCCGACCCTGGACATCGACAAGCCGATCGCGGACCCGGTCTCGCGCGCCCAGTTGGAGACCCTGCGCAAGAACTGCGCCGACTTCGGGGTGCGCCTGCACCCGCTCGGCGATGTCGAGCAGGGCGTCGTCCACGTGGTGGGCCCCCAGCTGGGCCTGACCCAGCCCGGCACCACCGTGGTCTGCGGCGACTCGCACACCTCCACCCACGGCGCCTTCGGCGCGCTGGCGTTCGGCATCGGCACCAGCCAGGTGGAGCACGTGCTGGCCACCCAGACGCTGCCGATGGCCCGCCCGAAGACGATGGCCATCACCGTCGACGGCGAGCTGCCCGACGGCGTCACCGCCAAGGACCTGATCCTGGCCATCATCGCCCGCATCGGCACCGGCGGCGGCCAGGGCTACGTCCTGGAGTACCGCGGCTCCGCCATCGAGAAGCTCTCGATGGAGGCCCGGATGACCATCTGCAACATGTCCATCGAGGCCGGTGCCCGCGCGGGCATGATCGCCCCCGACGAGACCACCTTCGCGTACCTGAAGGACCGGGCGCACGCCCCGCAGGGCGAGGACTGGGACGCCGCCGTGGCGTACTGGAGCACCCTGCGCACCGACGACGACGCGGTCTTCGACGCCGAGGTGGTCATCGACGCCGCTGAGCTGTCCCCGTTCGTCACCTGGGGCACCAACCCCGGCCAGGGCGCCCCGCTGTCCTCGGCGGTCCCCGACCCCGCTTCGTACGAAGACGCTTCGGAGCGGTTCGCCGCCGAAAAGGCCCTGGAGTACATGGGTTTGACGGCCGGGCAGCCGCTGCGCGACATCAAGGTCGACACCGTCTTCGTGGGCTCCTGCACCAACGGCCGCATCGAGGACCTGCGGGCGGTCGCCTCGGTCATCGAGGGCCGCAAAGTCGCCGACGGCGTACGGATGCTGGTGGTCCCCGGGTCCGTCCGGGTGGCCCTGCAGGC
The DNA here is from genome assembly GCF_040296945.1 of Streptomyces sp. NPDC001941. NCBI lineage: Bacteria > Bacillati > Actinomycetota > Actinomycetes > Kitasatosporales > Streptomycetaceae > Streptomyces > Streptomyces sp. NPDC001941. Next base: position 3,543 of record NZ_JBEOYE010000043.1, read on the forward strand.
CGTCGAGGAGGGCCTGGACAAGGTCTTCACCGGCGCGGGGGCCGAATGGCGGCACGCCGGCTGCTCCATGTGCCTGGGGATGAACCCCGACCAACTGGCTCCCGGCGAGCGCTCGGCGTCCACCTCCAACCGCAACTTCGAGGGCCGCCAGGGCAAGGGCGGGCGCACCCATCTGGTCTCGCCCCAGGTCGCCGCCGCCACCGCCGTGCTGGGCCACCTGGCCTCCCCGGCCGACCTGTCCGACACCGCCACCCGTACGCCCGCTGGAGTCTGATCAGCCATGGAAGCCTTCACCACGCACACCGGCCGGGCCGTCCCGCTGCGCCGCTCCAACGTCGACACCGACCAGATCATCCCCGCCCACTGGCTCAAGAAGGTCACCCGGGACGGGTTCGAGGACGGCCTCTTCGAGGCCTGGCGCAAGGACTCCGGCTTCATCCTCAACCAGCCCGAGCGCCAGGGCGCCACGGTCCTGGTGGCCGGCCCCGACTTCGGCACCGGCTCCTCCCGCGAGCACGCCGTCTGGGCGCTGCAGAACTACGGCTTCAAGGCTGTCATCTCCTCCCGCTTCGCCGACATCTTCCGGGGCAACTCCCTCAAGAACGGTCTGCTCACGGTGGTGCTCGACCAGGCCACCGTGGACGCGATCTGGGAGCTGACCGAGGCGGACCCGGCCGCGGGCGTCACCGTGGACCTCCAGGAGCGCCAGGTCCGGGCCGGCTCGATCACCGCCGACTTCGAGTTGGACGAGAACGCCCGTTGGCGGCTGCTGAACGGTCTGGACGACATCAGCCTCACCCTTCAGAACGAAGCGGAGATCGCCGCTTACGAGGCATCACGTCCGGCCTACAAGCCCCGTACAATTACCGCCTGAGCAGCGCTTTTCCAGTACTGCGCCCCCCACCGCCCGGTGGGGGGCGCAGTCGCTTGTTGAGACCCCGTCGGGCGACAACTCGCCCCAGATGGCACAATCGGTGCATGGAACGCGACAGCCAACTCAAGTTGTACGGGGCTCTCGCCGACCAATTGAAGGAAGCGCACACAAGGGTGCGCTTACTGCAAGTCCCGGAGGGCGTAAGGATGGCGCTGTCCCGGAAGCTGCTGGTCGTCACGGCCGCGGCGAAGCACGATCTCGCAGATGCCTCAAGGCGTCTGGACCGGTTGATGAAGGACCTCGATGAGGGTCGATTCCCCGAAGGCGACTGACACCTGGAACTCCGCGACGGGTTGGCATCGTTGCGGCACTAGGGTGATTAGACCGTTTCGTGTTTGATTTGCGGTATATATCTGCCTAACGTGCGAAATAGCTTGAACACTTTCGTTCTCGCTTATGTCTCCGAAGGGGAAGACGTGAACAAGGCGCAGCTCGTAGAAGCGATTGCCGACAAGGTCGGCGGCCGTCAGCAGGCCGCGGACGCGGTCGACGCGGTCCTGGACGCGATCGTCCGCGCGGTCGTGGCGGGTGACCGCGTTTCGGTCACCGGCTTCGGTTCGTTCGAGAAGGTCGACCGCCCGGCCCGTTACGCCCGCAACCCGCAGACGGGTGAGCGCGTGCGGGTCAAGAAGACCTCCGTTCCGCGCTTCCGTGCGGGCCAGGGCTTCAAGGACCTGGTCAGCGGCTCGAAGAAGCTCCCGAAGAACGACGTGGCCGTCAAGAAGGCGCCCAAGGGCAGCCTGACCGGTGGCGCTTCGGCGACCGTGAAGAAGGCGGCGGCCAAGAAGGCCACCACCGCCAAGAAGGCGGCCGCGAAGAAGACCGCCGTCAAGAAGACCACGGCCGCCAAGACCACTGTGGCGAAGAAGGCGACCACGGCGAAGAAGGCCGCCACCGCCAAGAAGGCCGCCCCGGCGGCCAAGAAGGCGGCCCCGGCGAAGAAGGCGACCACGGCGAAGAAGGCCGTCGCCAAGAAGACCGCGCCGGCGAAGAAGGCCACGGCGAAGAAGGCGCCCGCCAAGAAGACGACGGCGCGCAAGACCACCGCCAAGAAGGCCACCGCCCGCAAGAAGTAAGCGGCGCACGGTCCAAGGGCCACTCACACGCCGGGCCGGGCTCCCCCTCGTCGGGGAGCCCGGCCCGCGGCGTTTTCCCCGCTCTCGCGCACGTCCCGTGCACACGTTTGGGGCAGTGCTCCCGAGGAATTTCCCGCCACGGCGGGGACTTCGGGCCCGGGTACGGCTTTCGCGCGGTGCGAGCACGGTCTTTGGCCGGCGTGAGCACGGCCTTTGCGTGCCCCGGGTGCGGCCTTCGGGTGGCGCGAGCACGACCTTCGGCCGGCGCGAGCGGGGCCTTTGCGCGGCCTTCGGAAGGCCATTCGAAGCCCGAAAGGGCCTCCCGGAACCCCGAAAGACCCTCAGACCCCCGCGGGGCGCCCTCAGAACGTCTGGAGCGTCACCAGCGTGATGCGCATCGACGCGCCCTCGCCCTCCGCCTCGATCCGCACCCGCTGCCCCGGACGCAGCAGCCGCAGGCCCCCCGCGTCGAAGGCCGCGGACCCGAATTCCACCGGGGTGCCGTCGTCGAGCAGCACACTCCCGGTGCGGGTCTCGGATTCGTACGTGTACGCGGTCGCCTGCATGGCCCGCAGCCTACCCGTCCACGACCGGCGCACCGGCCGCCCGCAGCAGCGCCGTACGCGGCCCCACGCCCAGCCGCAGCGCCTCGCGCAGGTCCTCGCCCGTGTCCACGTCCCGGCGTACGGAATCCACGTCGTCCAGTGCGATTTCCACCGCGCCCGACGCCGAATGGCCCCGCCGCGAGGCCCCTCCGAAAGCGGGCCGCAATTCCACCCCCGGCGCCGCCGAAAGCAATGTCGTGCCGATTCCGGCGGCATCCGCCAGAAAAGCCCTCGGGAATTGCGCGCAGACCGCCAGGACCCGGCCCAATTCGCCCGGCCGCAGCGCGGGCAGGTCCGCGTTCAGCGCCGCCACCGCGGCCCCCGGACGCGCCGCCCGCACCGCCAGCGCCCCGTGCGCCAGGGCGGCGTTGAGTCCCGCCCCGGGCCGGTCGGGCACGATCCGGGCGCCCAGCGCCGCCAGCTCGGCCGACGCGCGCGGATCGTCCGTGACGACCGCCACATCGCGCACCGCCGCGCACGCCAGCGCCGCCGCCACCGTGTCCTGGGCGAACGCCAGTGCCAGGTGCGGGCGCAGCCCGCCCGCCGCCACCGCGGCGAGCCTGCTCTTGGCCAGCCCCAGGGGCTTCAGCGGAACGATCAGTGACCAGTGCACGCGCCCATTGTGGCGCGGCCCGCAACCGGGCCGGAGCGCCGGTGCCCGGGGCGGGGCGTACGGTGTTCTCGACAGACCAGGGGCCCGGGGCGACACTTGACCCCCGGCAATCCAGTCCAGAGGAAGGTGTCCGAGTGTCCCGCCGCAGAATCGGCTTCTGGTACCGCCTGGCGGCGGTCATCGCAAAACCGCCGCTGGTGGTTCTGTTCAAGCGGGACTGGCGGGGAACGGAGCACATTCCGGCCGACGGCGGATTCATCACCGCGGTCAACCACAACTCCTATCTGGACCCGCTGTCCTACGCGCACTACCAGTACAACACCGGGCGCGTCCCCCGCTTCCTCGCCAAGGCCGGGCTCTTCAAGGGCTCCTTCGTCGGCACCATGCTCCGCGGCACCGGGCAGATCCCCGTCTACCGCGAGACCACCAACGCCCTCGACGCCTTCCGCGCCGCCGTCGCCGCCATCGAGAAGGGCGAGTGCGTCGCCTTCTACCCCGAGGGCACCCTCACCCGCGACCCCGACATGTGGCCCATGGCCGGCAAGACCGGCGCCGCCCGCGTCGCCCTGCTCACCCGGGCGCCCGTCATCCCCGTCGCCCAGTGGGGCGCCAACCTCGCGATGCCGCCGTACGCCAAGGAGAACAAGCTCAGCCTGTTCCCCCGCAAGACGCTGATCGTGCAGGCCGGACCGCCCGTCGACCTCAGCCGGTTCCTCGACAAGGAGCCCACCCCCGAGGTCCTGCGCGAGGCCACCGAGACCATCATGGCCGCCATCACCGCCCTCCTGGAGGAGGTCCGCGGCGAGAAGGCGCCCGACGCACCGTACGACCACCGCAAGGCCCGCGCCGAACAGCGCCGCAGGGCCGCCGGGGAGGGCAGGAAGTGACCAGGGCAGCCGTCTTCGGAACCGGCTCGTGGGGCACCGCCTTCGCCATGGTGCTCGCCGACGCGGGCTGCGAGGTGACCCTGTGGGGCCGCCGACAGGAACTCGCCGACGCCGTCAACACCACCCGCAGCAACCCCGACTACCTCCCCGGCATCGAACTGCCCGGCTCGGTGCGCGCCACCACCGACCCCGCCGAGGCCGCCCGCGACGCCGAGTTCACGGTCCTCGCCGTGCCCTCCCAGACGCTGCGCGCCAACCTCGCCGCCTGGACGCCCCTGCTGGCCCCCGGCACCGTCCTGGTCTCCCTGATGAAGGGGGTCGAACTGGGCACCGCCAAGCGCATGAGCGAGGTCATCGAGGAGGTCGCCGGCGTGCCCGGCGACCGGGTCGCCGTCGTCACCGGACCCAACCTCGCCAAGGAGATCGCCAGCCGGATGCCCGCGGCCGCCGTCGTCGCCTGCCGCGACGAGGCCGTCGCCCAGCGGCTCCAGACCGCCTGCCACACCCCGTACTTCCGCCCGTACACCAACACCGACGTCGTCGGCTGCGAACTGGGCGGCGCCGTCAAGAACGTCATCGGGCTCGCCGTCGGCATCGCCGACGGCATGGGCCTGGGCGACAACGCCAAGGGCTCGCTCATCACCCGCGGCCTCGCCGAGACCACCCGGCTCGGCCTCGCCATGGGCGCCGACCCGCTGACCTTCGCCGGACTCGCGGGCCTGGGCGACCTGGTGGCCACCTGCTCCTCGCCGCTGTCGCGCAACCACACCTTCGGCACCAACCTCGGCCGCGGCATGACCCTGAGCGAGACGATCGCCGTCACCAAGCAGACCGCCGAGGGCGTCAAGTCCTGCGAGTCCGTACTGGACCTGGCCCGCCGCCACGGCGTCGACATGCCCATCACCGAGACCGTCGTCGGCATCGTCCACGAGGGCAAGCCGCCCGTGGTCGCGCTCAAGGAACTCATGTCCCGCAGCGCCAAGCCCGAACGCCGCTGACGACCGGGGTGACACGCGGGCGGGGGCGCCGCGGACGCGGCCCCTCCGCCCGGTCGAACACGCAGGGTACGCTCAACCCGATATGAGCGAGAACACCTCCCAGAGCCAGCGCAAGCCGCGCGTCGCCGTCGTCTTCGGCGGACGCAGCTCCGAGCACGCCATCTCGGTCGTCACGGCCGGCGCCGTGCTGCGCGCCATCGACCGGAACAAGTACGACGTGCTGCCCATCGGCATCACCACCGACGGCCGCTGGGCGCTGACCGCGGACGACCCGGAGCGGATGTCCATCGCCGACCGCAAGCTGCCGAGCGTCGCCGAACTCGCCGAGTCCGACGAGGGCACCGTCGTGCTGCCCGTCGACCCCGCCAGCCGCGAAGTCGTCTACAGCGAACCGGGATCGGTGCCCAAGGCGCTCGGCGAGGTCGACGTCGTCTTCCCGATGCTGCACGGCCCCTACGGCGAGGACGGCACCCTGCAGGGACTCCTCGAGCTCTCCGGCGTGCCCTACGTCGGCTCCGGCGTCCTCGCCTCCGCCGTCGGCCAGGACAAGGAGTACATGAAGCGGGTCTTCCTCTCCTACGGGCTGCCCGTCGGCCCGTACGAGGTGATCCGCCCGCGCGAGTGGGAGCAGGACCCCGACGCCGCCCGCGCCAGGATCGCCGACTTCGCCGGCGAGCACGGCTGGCCGCTCTTCATCAAGCCCGCCCGGGCCGGCTCCTCCATCGGCATCACCAAGGTCGACTCCTTCGAGGGCCTGGAGGAAGCGCTGGAGGAGGCCCGCCGCCACGACCCCAAGGTCCTCGTCGAGGCGCTGCTGCGCGGCCGCGAGATCGAGTGCGGCGTCCTGGAGTTCGAGGACGGGCCGCGCGCCAGCGTGCCCGCCGAGATCCCCCCGGTCACCGACCACGACTTCTACGACTTCGAGGCCAAGTACATCGACTCGGCCTCCGGGATCGTGCCCGCCCCGCTCACCCCCGAGCAGACCGCCGAGGTCCAGCGGCTCGCCGTCGAGGCGTTCGAGGCGGTGTCCTGCGAGGGCCTGGTGCGCGCCGACTTCTTCCTCACCGAGGACGGCGGCTTCGTCATCAACGAGATCAACACCATGCCCGGCTTCACGCCGATCTCCATGTACCCGCGCATGTGGCAGGAGACCGGCGTCGGTTACGCCGAGCTGGTCGACCGGCTCATCCAGGCCGCGCTGCGCCGCAGCACCGGCCTGCGCTAGGACCCGGGGGACGGACGGAACCTAGGGGCCCTTCGGCACGGTCCGTGCCACGGGCCCCGCCAGGTCCACCAGCGGGGCCACGTCGTGCGCGAACCGCTCGTCCAGCGTGACCTCCACGTACGCCTTGCGCAGCACCGTGGTGAACCGCGGCCCCTCGCCCGCGCGCTTCTCCAGCAGCCACTGCACGTCCCGGCCCGCGTCCACGCTGTCCGCCTGGGGATCGCTCATCCGCTCGGGCCGCGGCACCCCGCAGCGCAGTACGATCGCCGCGTCCCCCCACCCGGCGGTCAGCTCCGAATCCGGCTCCGGGTCGGAGCGCTCCAGGCCCGCCACGGTCTTCGGCAGCGCCGCGTGCAGGGCACGGCAGAGCGAGGTCTCCTGCTCGGAAGGGCGGGGAACCGCGACCGTCGCCCGCGCGTCGCTGCCCGTACAGCCCGTGACGGTCAGCAGCGCCGCGGCGGCGAGGACGGCGGACAGGCGCGGGAGCCGGTGGGAAGACATCACCGGCCAAGGGTAGACGGGGGCTACAGGTGCACGACCGGGCAGGTCAGGGTGCGGGTGATCCCGTCCACTTGCTGGACCTTGGCGACCACCATGCGGCCGAGTTCGTCGACCGTGTCCGCCTGGGCCCGCACGATCACGTCGTACGGCCCGGTCACGTCCTCGGCCTGGATCACCCCCGGGATCTTGGAGATGAGCTCGGCGACGGTCGACGCCTTGCCCACCTCGGTCTGGATGAGGATGTACGCCTGTACCACGGAACCTCCAGGGCGCCACGAGGATCATGTGGGGAGAAGAAGAAACACCGGAAAGGGCCGCCACGTTATCGCGTCGCCGCGGGCCGCGGGGAGACCCGCGCACTCCGAGGCGCCCGCAGCGCGGCACGAAGAGCACAGAAGTTGACGGTACCTACAGCAGTGACGGCTCGCGACCGCAAGCACACTGGGGCAGAAGGGGCACAGGGATGAAGGGCACCGTGGGCGAGTTGGGGGAGTTCGGGCTGATCAGGGAGCTCACCTCCCGGCTCACCACCACCCCGGCGGTACGCGTCGGACCCGGGGACGACGCGGCCGTCGTCTCCGCGCCCGACCGCAGGGTCGTCGCGAGTACGGACATCCTCCTGGAGGGGCGGCACTTCCGCCGCGACTGGTCCACGGCCTACGACGTCGGCCGCAAGGCCGCCGCCCAGAACCTCGCCGACATCGCCGCCATGGGCGCCGTGCCCACCGCGCTGCTGCTCGGCCTCGTCGTCCCCGCCGAGCTGCCCGTCACCTGGCCCACCGAGCTGATGGACGGCCTGCGCGACGAGTGCCAGGTCGCCGGGGCCGCCGTCGTCGGCGGCGACGTGGTGCGCGGCGACACCATCACCGTCTCCATCACCGCCCTGGGCGACCTGCGCAACCACGAGCCGGTCACCCGCGGCGGCGCCCAGCCCGGCGACGTCGTCGCCTACACCGGGTGGCTGGGCTGGTCGGCCGCCGGGTACGCCGTCCTCTCCCGCGGCTTCCGCTCCCCGCGCGCCTTCGTCGAGGCCCACCGCCGCCCCGAGCCGCCGTACCACGCGGGCCCGGCCGCCGCCGGACTCGGCGCCACCGCCATGTGCGACGTCTCCGACGGCCTGGTCGCCGACCTCGGGCACATCGCCGAGGCCAGCAAGGTCCGCATCGACCTGCGCTCCGGGCTGATCGACATCCCCACCCAGATGAACGACATCGGCCAGGCCGTCGGCGTCGACCCGCTGCAGTGGGTGCTCACCGGGGGAGAGGACCACGCCATCGTCGCCACCTTCCCGCCCGACGTGAAGCTGCCCGCCCGCTGGAAGGTCATCGGCGAGGTCCTCAACCCCTCCGCGCTGCCCCAGGTCACCGTGGACGGCGCCCCCTGGCACTCCACCGGCGGCTGGGACCACTTCGGGGAGGGCGAGTGAAGCCCCTCAAGCCCCTGGTCCTCACCGTCGCAGGGTCCGACTCCGGCGGCGGCGCCGGCATCCAGGCCGACCTCAAGACCATGCTCGCCCTGGGCACCCACGGCATGAGCGTCGTCACCGCCGTCACCGCGCAGAACTCCCTCGGCGTCCAGGGCGCCTGGGAACTGCCGCCCGAGGCCGTCCGCGCCCAGTTCCGCAGCGTCGTCGACGACATCGGCGTGCACGCGGTGAAGACCGGGATGCTCGCCTCCGCGCCCCTGGTGCGGACCGTCGCCGGACTCCTCGCCGGACTCGACGTGCCCGTCGTCGTCGATCCCGTGGGCGTCTCCAAGCACGGCGACGCCCTCCTGGCGGCCACCGCCCTGGACTCCGTACGGCAGGAACTGCTGCCCACCGCCACCGTCGCCACCCCCAACCTGGACGAGGTCGCCCAGCTCACCGGCGTCGTCGTGGAGGGCGAGGACGACCTGCGGGCCGCCGCCGCCGCGATCCTGGAGTTCGGGCCGCGCTGGGCCCTGGTCAAGGGCGGCCACCTGCCCGGCGGCGCCGACGCCGTCGACCTGCTCACCGACGGCCGGGAGGAGCACTGGCTGCGCGCCCCGCGCCACGACAACCGGCACACCCACGGCACGGGCTGCACCCTCGCCTCCGCCGTCGCCGCGTACCTCGCCCGGGGCCTGTCCGTGCCCGAGGCCGTCCGGGCCGCCAAGGAGTACGTCACGGGCGCCATCGCCGCCGGGTTCCCGCTCGGCTCCGGCCTGGGGCCGGTGGACCACGGCTGGCGGCTGTAGGAATTCCCCGGGGGGCCCAGGAGCCCCCCGGGCACGGCAAAAAGCCGGTCCACCGAGGTGGACCGGCTTTTCAAGGGCAACCCGAGGGCTGCACTACGACATGGCGTCGCGGGGAATGACGACCCCGCGTACGCGGGGAGGTCACCTTAGCGCGAGACCTTGCCGGCCTTGATGCACGAGGTGCAGACGTTGAGCCGCTTCGGCGTCCGACCGACCACGGCACGCACACGCTGGATGTTCGGGTTCCAGCGACGAGACGTACGGCGGTGCGAGTGCGAAATGTTGTTGCCGAAGCCCGGCCCCTTGCCGCAGACGTCGCAGTTGGCAGCCACGGGACACTCCAAAGACTTCAGATGCACTTACAGTGAAATCCGGCGTGCCGGATCAGATCGAAGTGACTGAGTTGGCTTGCCGGGGAATGGCCCGATTCTCATCGGGCAACCGGAGCAGCATACATCCGCTGCGTCCGGAGTACGAAACTACCACGGTCCGCCCCGCGCCCGCCCGGGCCCCTGGTCACAGGCGTCCCGGCCGCGGTCTACCCTGCGGACAGCCCGCCCGTCAGGCCCGCCCCGGAGGTTCACCAGGTGCCGCAAGCCCCCGAAGTCCTCGACGCCCGCGCGGTACGGGCCTGGAGCTCGCTGGCCCTGGAGGCCCTGGGCCGCGAGCGCGAGGAGATCGACGCGATCAACGTCTACCCGGTCGCGGACGGGGACACCGGCACCAACCTCTACCTCACCGCCGAATCGGCCGCCCAGGCCGTGGAGGCCGTCTTCGCCGCCGACGACCCCGACCCCGTCGACGCCGTCCGCGCCATGGCGCACGGCGCCCTCATCGGGGCCCGCGGCAACTCCGGCACGATCCTGTCCCAGCTGCTGCGCGGCATGGCCGGCGTCCTCGCCGACGGGCGTGACGGAGACCACCTGGCCCGCGCCCTGGCCCGGGCCGCCGACGCCGCCCGCGACGCCGTCGCCCACCCCGTCGAGGGCACCATCCTCAGCGTCGCCCGCGCCGCCGCCGACGCCTGCACGGGCGGCGGCACCCTCACCGACGTCGCCCGCGCCGCCCACACCGGCGCCCGCGCCGCCCTCGCCGACACCCCCGGCCAGCTCGCCGTCCTGGAGCGCGCCGGGGTCGTCGACGCCGGCGGGCGCGGCCTCGTCGCCGTCCTCGGCGCCCTCGTCCAGGCCGTCTCCGGCGAAGCCGTCGCCCCCACCGCCCGCGGCCCCCGGCCCGCCCCCGCACCCGAAGGACCCTGCGAGGACGGCGGACCCGCCTTCGAGGTCATCTACCTCCTGGAGGCCGACGAAGGAGCCGTCGCCCGCCTCAGGGGCCGCCTCGACGCGCTCGGCGACTCCCTCGTCGTCGTCGGCGGCGACGGCCTGTGGAACGTCCACGTGCACGTCGACGACGCCGGAGCCGCCGTCGAGGCCGGCATCGAGGCCGGCCGCCCCTACCGGATCCGCATCACCCACTTCGGCACCGACACCGCCGCGCCCCGCGAACTCCTCCAGCGCGCCGTCGTCTCCGTCGTCCCCGGCGACGGCCTCGCCGGACTCTGCGCCGAGGCCGGCGCCACCACCGTCCTGGCCCGCCCCGGCGAACCCCCCGCCAGCGGCGAACTCGTCGCCGCCATCCGCCGCGCCCACGCCCGCGAGGTGGTGCTGCTGCCCAACTCCGCCGACCTGCGCCACAGCGCCGCGGCCGCCGCCGAACAGGCCCGCGCCGAAGGCGTCCGGGTCGCCCTCATCCCCACCCGGGCCGCCGTCCAGGGCATCGCCGCGCTCGCCGTGCACGAACCCGACCGCCGCTTCGACGAGGACGTGGTCGCCATGACCGCCGCCGCCGGGGCCACCCGCTACGCCGAACTCGCCGTCGCCGAGCACCGGTCCTTCACCTCGGCCGGGGTCTGCCAGGCCGGCGACGTGCTCGGCCTCATCGACGGCGACGTCGCCGTCATCGGCCCCGACCTCGCCGCCACCGCTGCGGCCGTCCTGGACCGGATGCTCGCCGCCGGCGGCGAACTGGTCACCCTGGTCCTGTCCGACGACGCCCCCGGCGAACTGGCCGAGGAACTGGAGCGCCGGGTGCGCGAGGGCCACCTCGCCGTGGACACCGTCACCTACCGCGGCGGCCAGGACGCGCCGCTGCTCATCGGCGTCGAGTAGCGCACGCCCACCGGGGTCGTACGACACACCCCGCCCGCCGCCCCGGCGGCACCCGGCTGCCGGGTGCTGCCCGCGGATGTCAGTGACGTGGTGTGCAATGGACGGCGTGCCCGCGCTCGACGAACCCCTCAAGAAACTGCTCGGCGCCGCCACCGCGAAGGTGATGGCCGAGCACCTCGACCTGCACACGGTCGGCGACCTGCTGCACCACTACCCGCGCAAGTACGCGGAGCGGGGCGAGCTGACGACCCTGTCCGACCTGCCGCTCGACGAGCACGTCACGGTGGTCGCCCAGGTCGCCGACGCCCGCGTGCACACCTTCAACGGCGCCAAGGGGCGCGGCCAGCGCCTGGAGGTGACCATCACCGACGGCTACGGCCGCCTGCAACTGGTCTTCTTCGGCAAGGGCGTCCACAAGCCCCACAAGGACCTGCTGCCCGGCACCCGCGCGATGTTCTCCGGCAAGGTCTCCCTGTTCAACCGCAAGCTCCAGCTCGCCCACCCCGCCTACCAGTCCCTGCAGGGCGACGCGGACGGCGACGGCGGCGAGGCGGTCGGCGCCTGGGCCGGAGCGCTCATCCCGCTCTACCCGGCCACCACCAAACTGGAGTCCTGGAAGATCGCCAAGGCCGTCGACGCCGTCCTGCCCAGCGCCGCCGACGCCCTCGACCCGCTCCCCGGGGCCCTGCGCGAGGGCCGCGGCCTGCTCCCACTGCCCGACGCCCTGCACCACATCCACCGCCCGCGCACCAAGGCCGACGTCGAGCAGGCCCGCGACCGCCTCAAGTGGGACGAGGCGTTCGTCCTCCAGGTCGCCCTCGCCCGCCGCCGCCACGCCGACACCCAGCTGCCCGCCGTCCCCCGCCGCCCCGCCCCCGACGGCCTGCTCACCGCCTTCGACGCGAAACTGCCCTTCACCCTCACCGAGGGCCAGCGGAAGGTCAGCCGCGAGATCTTCGACGACCTGGCCGCCCCCCACCCCATGCACCGCCTGCTCCAGGGCGAGGTCGGCTCCGGAAAGACCATGGTCGCCCTGCGCGCCATGCTCGCCGTCGTCGACTCCGGGGGACAGGCCGCCATGCTCGCCCCCACCGAAGTGCTCGCCCAGCAGCACCACCGCTCCGTGGTCGAGATGATGGGCGAACTCGCCGAGGGCGGCATGCTCGGCGGCGCCGAGCGCGCCACCAAGGTCGTGCTGCTCACCGGGTCCATGGGTGCCGCCGCCCGCCGCCAGGCCCTGCTCGACCTGGTCACCGGCGAGGCCGGGGTCGTCATCGGCACCCACGCGCTGATCGAGGACAAGGTCCAGTTCCACGACCTGGGCCTGGTCGTCGTCGACGAGCAGCACCGCTTCGGCGTCGAGCAGCGCGACGCCCTGCGCTCCAAGGGCAAGCAGCCGCCCCACCTGCTCGTGATGACCGCGACGCCCATTCCCCGCACCGTCGCCATGACCGTCTTCGGCGACCTGGAGACCTCCGTACTGGACCAGCTGCCCGCCGGGCGCTCCCCGATCGCCAGCCACGTCGTGCCCGCCCAGGACAAGCCGCACTTCCTGGCCCGCGCCTGGGAGCGGGTGCGCGAGGAGGTGGAGAACGGCCACCAGGGGTACGTGGTGTGCCCGCGCATCGGCGACGGCGAGGACGAGCCCAAGAAGAAGCAGGCCGCCGAGGACGAGGGCAAGCGCCCGCCGCTCGCCGTCGTCGAGGTCGCCGAACAGCTGGCCAGGGGGCCGCTCGCGGGCCTGCGCGTGGAGGTGCTGCACGGCAGGATGCAGCCCGACGACAAGGACGCCGTGATGCGCCGCTTCGCCGCCGGCGAGGCCGACGTACTGGTCGCCACCACGGTCATCGAGGTCGGCGTCAACGTCCCCAACGCCACCGCCATGGTGATCATGGACGCGGACCGGTTCGGCGTCTCCCAGCTGCACCAGCTGCGCGGCCGCGTCGGCCGTGGCTCCGCCCCCGGGCTGTGCCTGCTGGTCACCGACGCGCCCGAGGCCAGCCCGGCCCGCCAGCGCCTGGGCGCCGTCGCCGCCACCCTCGACGGCTTCGAACTCTCCCGCATCGACCTGGAACAGCGCCGCGAGGGCGACGTGCTCGGCCAGGCCCAGTCCGGCGTCCGCTCCAGCCTGCGGATGCTCGCCGTCATCGACGACGAGGAGATCATCGCCGCCGCCCGCGAGGAGGCCGCCGCCGTCGTCGCCGCCGACCCCGACCTTGAGAACCTGCCCGCCCTGCGCACCACCCTGGACGCCCTGCTGGACGAGGAGCGCGAGCAGTACCTCGACAAGGGCTGAGACACTGGCAGCCTCACGTCACACACCCGTACCCCGACCCCGTACACCGACAAGGACCGAGATGACCCGCGTGATCGCCGGAGCGGCCGGCGGACGCCGCCTGGCCGTGCCCCCGGGCGGCGGCACCCGCCCCACCTCCGACCGCGCGCGCGAGGGACTCTTCTCCACCTGGCAGTCCCTGCTCGGCACCCTGGACGGCATCCGCGTCGCCGACCTGTACGCCGGGTCCGGCGCCGTCGCCCTCGAAGCGCTCTCCCGCGGCGCCTCGCACGCCCTGCTCGTCGAGGCCGACGCCCGGGCCGCCCGGGTCGTCCGCGACAACGTCCGCACCCTCGGCCTGCCCGGCGCCGACGTGCGCACCGGCCGCGCCGAGCAGGTCGTCGCCGGACCGCCGCCGGGCGAGCCCTACGACGCGGTCTTCCTCGACCCGCCGTACGCCGTCTCCGACGACGATCTTCGGGAGATCCTGCTCACACTCCGCTCCCAGGGCTGGCTCGCCGAGGAGGCCCTCGTCACCGTGGAGCGCAGCACCAGAGGCGGTCCGTTCGGCTGGCCCGACGGCTTCGAGGCCCTACGGGCCCGTCGCTACGGCGAGGGGACCTTTTGGTACGGTCGCGCCGCCTCTACGTGCGAAGACGCACGATGACCGGACCGGAGAGCGAGGGACTTCAGTTGCGCCGCGCCGTCTGTCCGGGGTCATTCGACCCCATCACCAATGGACACCTCGACATCATTGCCCGCGCCTCCCGCCTGTACGACGTCGTACACGTCGCGGTGATGATCAACCAGGCCAAGCAGGGCCTGTTCACCGTCGAAGAGCGCATGGACCTGATCCGCCAGGTCACCAGCGAGTACGCGAACGTGGTGGTCGAGTCCCACCACGGCCTGCTCGTCGACTTCTGCAAGCAGCGCGACATCCCCGCCATCGTCAAGGGCCTGCGGGCGGTCAGCGACTTCGACTACGAGCTGCAGATGGCCCAGATGAACAACGGGCTCTCCGGCGTCGAGACCCTGTTCGTGCCGACCAACCCCACCTACAGCTTCCTGTCCTCCTCCCTCGTGAAGGAGGTCGCCACCTGGGGCGGGGACGTGTCCCACCTGCTCCCGCCGCAGGTGCACGACGCCCTGACCGAGCGCCTGGGCCGCAAGTGAGCGCCCGGGCGGGCCGCTGACGGTCCGTCACCCGGTGTCGGACGGGAGCCGACTGCCCTTACAGTCGTCCCGTCCGTCTCCAACCCGGCTGTAGTGACTGTAGGAAGTGGCGAGCACACGGTGGACGTGCAGAAGAAGCTCGACGACATCGTCGAGGTGGTCGGCAGCGCCCGGTCCATGCCCATGTCGGCGTCCTGCGTGGTCAACCGCGCCGAACTCCTGGCCCTGCTCGAAGAGGTCCGTCAGGCCCTGCCCGGCTCCCTCGCCCAGGCCCAGGAGCTGATCGGCGGGCGCGAGCAGCTCGTCGAGCAGGCCCGCCACGAGGCCGACCGCATCGTCGAGGCCGCCCACGCCGAGCGCGGCTCGCTGATCTCCGACACCGAGGTCGCCCGCCGCTCCCAGGACGAGGCCGACCGGATCCTCACCGAGGCCCGCCGGGAGGCCGAGGAGATCCGCGCCGAGGCCGACGACTACGTCGACTCCAAGCTCGCCAACTTCGAGGTCGTCCTCACCAAGACCATCGGCTCCGTCGACCGCGGCCGCGAGAAGCTCCTCGGCCGCGGCCCGGGCGACCCCGGCGACGAGGACGCCCCCGACTACAGTCCCGATCCGGCCACCCTGATCTCCCGCGCCGACGAGTACGTGGACGCCAAGCTCGGCGCCTTCGAGGCGGTCCTCTCCAAGACCCTGGACGCCGTCGGCCGGGGCCGCCAGAAGCTGCACGGCCGCATCGCCACCGACGACCTCGGCGCCCACATGGCCGCCCAGGACGCGGCCGGCGAGCAGGGCCTGACCAGCGACGCCGACTACCTGGCCGGGCTCGCCGACCCGCAGGCGCAGCTGCCGCGGCCCGACCAGGCCGCGCCCCTGGCCGCCGAGGTCCCGGCGCAGGCCGACCCGTACGCGTACCAGCCCCAGGACGCCTACGCGTACCAGCAGGACCCCTACGGCTACCCGCAGCAGTCCTACGAGGCGCACGCCGGGTACGACCCCCAGCAGGGCTACTACGGCTACCAGCAGCCCGCCGCCGACCAGGGCTACCAGGACCACCACCAGCAGCAGCACGCCCAGCAGCAGCCCGCCGCGGCACTGGACGAGACCAGCCTGTTCGACACCAGCATGATCGACCTCGAACAGCTCCGCCGCTACGAGCAGGGACGCTAGGCGCCGCTAGGCCGGAAGAGCGGATTGGGCCCAGAGCGAAGCGTCCAGTATCCTGGCTCTTCGGTCGCGCGTACGTCCGCGATCCTTGCTGCCCTCTTCGTACGGAAACGTGCGGGGACGCGGCGGCGCTCGACGATTTCGAAAGCAGGAAGAACCCTGAGCACGCGCCTCGACCACCGCAACCCCCTCGTGTTCGACACGCACGAGCTGGGGCGGCGGCCCGGTGCCCTGCAGCGGGTGTCCCGCACGGTGGAGGCGCCCGGCGCCCCCGCCTTCGGCATCGAAGGGGTCATCGGAGTGCCGCAGGGCGCCCCGGTGGTCATCGACCTCCGCCTGGAATCGGTCATGGAAGGGGTGCTTGTCACAGGCACCGCCCGTGCATCGGTCGAGGGGGAGTGCGTAAGGTGTCTGGAGCCGGTCGAGCGCGAGCTCGACGCGGACTTCCAGGAGATGTTCTCGTACCCCGACACCGACGACCGCGGCCGCCAGACGGCCGCGGGCGACGATGCCGAGGACGACGAGGACATGGTTCCCCTCGAGGACGGCATGTTCGACCTCGAACCCGTGCTGCGGGATGCGGTGGTGCTCGCACTGCCCATGCAGCCGGTGTGCCGGGAGGACTGTGCAGGCCTGTGTCCCGACTGCGGGATCAACCTGAACGACGCCCCGGACCACCACCACGAAGCCGTCGACATCCGTTGGGCGGCTCTGCAGGGACTCTCCGGTTCACTCGGGACCGGTGAGAAGGACAACATGGGCGGCGCCGATGCTGGCGTCGACGAGAAGCAGGAGAAGTAGCCGTGGCTGTTCCGAAGCGGAAGATGTCGCGCAGCAACACGCGCCACCGCCGGTCGCAGTGGAAGGCTGCGGTCCCCACCCTGGTTGCGTGCGAGCGCTGCCAGGAGCCGAAGCTGCAGCACATCGCGTGCCCGAGCTGCGGCACCTACAACAAGCGCCAGGTCCTCGAGGTCTGAGCGGCTGGTGAGAGGCGCAATGTCTGAGTCCCCCAAGACGGACAACAAGACGGACCATGCCTCGTCCCACACGATTCTGGAAGGGCGGCTCGGGTATCACCTTGAGTCCGCCCTTCTGGTGCGTGCGCTGACCCACCGCTCGTACGCGTACGAGAACGGCGGTCTGCCGACCAACGAGCGCCTGGAGTTCCTCGGGGACTCCGTCCTCGGCCTCGTGGTCACGGACACGCTGTACCGAACCCACCCCGACCTGCCCGAAGGCCAGCTGGCCAAGCTGCGGGCCGCGGTGGTCAATTCGCGTGCGCTTGCGGAGGTCGGTCGCGGACTCGACCTGGGCTCCTTCATCCGGCTCGGCCGGGGTGAAGAGGGCACGGGCGGCCGGGACAAGGCGTCCATCCTCGCCGACACCCTCGAAGCGGTGATCGGCGCGGTCTACCTCGACCAGGGCCTCGACGCGGCGTCCGAGCTGGTGCACCGGCTCTTCGACCCGCTCATCGAGAAGTCCTCCAATCTGGGCGCGGGCCTCGACTGGAAGACCAGCCTGCAGGAACTCACCGCGGCCGAAGGCCTCGGCGTTCCCGAGTACCTGGTCACCGAGACCGGTCCGGACCACGAGAAGACCTTCACTGCTGCCGCCCGCGTCGGTGGTGTCTCGTACGGCACCGGCACCGGCCGCAGCAAGAAGGAAGCGGAGCAGCAGGCCGCGGAGTCCGCCTGGCGCGCCATCCGCGCCGCCGCGGACGAGCGCGAGGCGGCCGCCAAGGCCGCCGCCGAAGCCGGGAGCACCGAAGAGGACGCCGACTCCTCTCCGTCCCGGCCGACCCCGGCCGTCTGAACCGTTTCCGGCCCCCGTCAGCGCCCCGGCGCCGGCGGGGGCCCACCCATACCCAGGCACGACAGGAGAAGCCCGCGATGCCCGAGCTGCCCGAGGTCGAAGTGGTCCGCCGTGGCCTGGAGCGCTGGGTCGCCGGACGCACCGTCGCCGCCGTCGAGGTCCTCCACCCGCGCGCCGTCCGCCGCCACCCGGCCGGCGGCGCCGACTTCGCCGCCCGGCTCACCGGCCACCGCATCGGCACCGCCCGGCGCCGCGGCAAGTACCTGTGGCTGCCCCTGGACGACGCCGGCGCCTCCGTCCTCGGCCACCTCGGCATGAGCGGCCAGCTCCTGGTCCAGCCGCACGACGCCCCCGACGAGAAGCACCTGCGCGTCCGCGTCCGCTTCGCCGACGACCTCGGCACCGAGCTGCGCTTCGTCGACCAGCGCACCTTCGGCGGCCTGTCCCTGCACGACACCGCGCCCGACGCCGAGGACGGACTGCCCGACGTCATCGCGCACATCGCCCGCGACCCCCTGGACGGCCTGTTCGACGAGCCGGCCTTCCACACCGCGCTGCGCCTGCGCCGTACGACCGTCAAGCGCGCCCTGCTCGACCAGTCGCTGATCAGCGGCGTCGGCAACATCTACGCCGACGAGGCGCTGTGGCGCACCCGGCTGCACTACGACCGGCCCACCGCCACCCTCACCCGCCCCCGCTCCACCGAACTGCTCGGGCACGTGCGGGACGTGATGAACGCGGCCCTCGACCAGGGCGGCACCAGCTTCGACAGCCTGTACGTGAACGTCAACGGCGAGTCCGGCTACTTCGACCGGTCCCTGGACGCCTACGGGCGCGAGGGCGAGCCCTGCCGGCGCTGCGGCACCCCGATGCGCCGCCGCTCCTGGATGAACCGCTCCAGCTACTTCTGCCCGCGCTGTCAGCGCCCGCCGCGCGACGCGTCGTAGCGCTCGCGGGCGGCCAGCACCTCGGGCATCCGCCCCTCCACCAGGCCGATCAGCGCGAGCAGCCGGCCGGCCACGTCCCGGCCCAGCGGCGTGAGCTCGTAGTCCACCCGCGGCGGGTTCACCGGCTGCGCCTCGCGGTGCACCAGCCCGTCGCGCTCCAGGGCGTGCAGGGTCTGCGACAGCATCTTCTCGCTGACCCCGTCCACCCGGCGGCGCAGCTCGTTGAAGCGCAGGCTCCCCTCGTGCAGCGCGCCCAGGGTCAGGCTGCCCCAGCGGCCGGTGACGTGTTCGAGGGTGGTGCGCGAGGGGCACGCCCGGGCGAAGACGTCGAAGGCGAGCGCGGCGTCGTCGGCGGTCTCGTCCGGGGTGGGGGCGGGCGGGGTGCCCGGGGTGGTGGTGTCCATGGCTTCCACCATACGACGGAGAGCGCTAACCGATGGTTAGCGCTCTCCGTCGTATGGTGCCGGGCGTTCCGGGCCCCTCAGGCGTCCCAGGCTTCCCGGGCGTCTCAGGTATCCCAGGCTTCCCGGGCGCCTCAGAAGCCGAAGTCCTGCGTCCACCAGGGGCCGCCGTCACCGAACTGCACGCCCACGCCCAGCGACTTGTAGTCGCAGTTCAGGATGTTGGCCCGGTGCCCTTCGCTGTCCATCCACGCCTTCATGACCGCCGCCGCGTCCGCCTGCCCGCGCGCGATGTTCTCGCCGCCCAGGCCCTTGACGCCCTGCGCGTCCGCGCGGTTCCAGGGGGTGCGGCCGTCGGGGTCGGTGTGGTCGAAGAAGTTCCGGTCGGCCATGTCCGCGCTGAACGCGCCCGCGAGGGCCGCCAGCCGCGAGTCGGCCCGCACCGGGGTGCAGCCGACCTTGGCCCGCTCCTGGTTGACCAGGTCCAGCACCGCCGACTCGGCCTTCGCCTCCCGGTCCGACGCCGTCGAGGCGCCGCCCGTCACCCGGGCGGACTCGGACGCGGGGGAGGAGGGGGTGGCCGAAGGGCTCGCCGCGTCCTTGACCGTCTCGTCCCCGCGGCCCGCGTCCTTCTTCGCCCCGCCCGGGGCGGCCGGCTTCGAGGGGGACGGCTTCGCCCGCTCCGTACCGGCCGGAGCCGACGGCGAGGGGCGCGGACCGGGCGCCTTCGCGCCGCCCTGGGAGGGCGAGGGCGTTTGCGAGGGATTCGCACTCGCACTGCCCTGGGCGCGCAGATCGGCCGAGCCCTCGGCCTGCACGCGCTCCCGGGCGCCGCCGCCGCTGATGGTGTACGTGTCCCCGCCGGGCAGGATCCCGGACGCGACCGCCACCACGCCGACGGCCACCGCGGCCGAAGCGCCGAGCAGACCCGTGCGCACGGGCACCACGGGGCGCCTGCCGCGGTGGGCACCACCCCGGCGACGGCCCGTGGTGCCCGTTCTGTACTGTTCTGCGGCGGGGGCCTCGCCGGAGCGCCGATGGCGACCCATCTGCTCTGCCTTTCGTGCGTCTGACAACAACGCGACTCGCCCTTACGGGTGAAGCGCATCGTTTCGCGACTGTACGCGATGACACGTGAGGGTGAAGTGCTCCGTGTGCAATTGGCCGGTTAGCGTGCTCGCATGAAAGAAGATGCACGACTCACCGCGTGGGTGCGCGGCCGAGTACAGGGAGTGGGCTTCCGCTGGTTCACCAGGGCAAACGCTCTGGAGATCGGGGGGCTCACCGGATTCGCCCTCAACCTCGACGACGGCCGGGTCCAGGTCGTGGCCGAGGGCCCGAGTGACCATTGCCACCGTCTGCTCGACTGGCTCCGCTCCGGGGACACGCCCGGGCGCGTGGACGGCGTGACTGAGATCTGGGACACGCCCCGCGGGGGTTACGAGGGCTTCGCCATCCGCTGACCGGACCCCTTCCGGACCCGCGGACGGACCCTCCGGGACCGTCCGCACCGGGGCCCCGCACGTGCCGCAGGAATGTGCGAGAGGCGAAAACGTCCTGGTGGTTGCCAAGGACGTCGTGCCGTGCCAGGCTGCGCCGGTAAGGATGATCTCCACACCCCCTGGGTGCCGCGCGCGAGGCGCCGCCGCGAGGTTCAGCGGCCGCAAGCCCCCCGGTTGCCCGTCGATACGGGGTGTGATCGTGTTGACCGTCAAACTTTTTGGTGAGACTCTGGAATCCCCGCGCACCTTAGCTGTCCGGCAGTAAGAACCGCAGCGAAGTACACGCACTGCCGAACACCGCGGGTGCGAATCCCTCACGACCCACACCGCTTCGGTCGGTCACTCAGTGTGGAGGACCATCCATCATGGCAAAGGCGCTTCTCGGTTACGTCGGCGGTTCCGACCCGCGACTCCTCGCCGAGATGCGACGGCTTCAGCAGCGCGTACAGGACCTCGAGTCCGAACTCGTACGGATCCAGTCCGAGAACGACGCGCTGAACGAGGCCGCCGCACAGCACCACGAGTCGTCGCTGCTGGAAGGCATCGACATCGACGTTCCCCAGGCGGAGCCCGCGCTCACCTGATCCCGGCCCCCACGGGCCCGGGTGATCCCGGCCCCCACGGGCTCGGGCGGGCAGCACTCACGCTCGCAGGAAGACATGCAAGGGACGCTCCGGCGTCCCTTCTTTCTGCCCGCTCCCGGTGCCGCCGCCGGTTCCGCTCCACCCCTTCCCCCGCCGGACCCCGAAGGGTCCCGCCCCGTTCACCGGCTCCTCACCGCATGATGTGCCCTGCACGTTCACGGGTGAAACCGCAGCTCCCCGGTAGAGTCCGGGGGCGTGCACCTCAAGGCCCTCACCCTGCGCGGGTTCAAGTCGTTCGCCTCCGCCACCACGCTGAGGTTCGAACCCGGCATCACCTGTGTCGTGGGCCCCAACGGTTCCGGCAAGTCCAACGTCGTCGACGCGCTGTCCTGGGTCATGGGCGAACAGGGCGCCAAGTCCCTGCGCGGCGGCAAGATGGAGGACGTCATCTTCGCCGGGACCACCGGCCGGCCCCCGCTGGGCCGCGCCGAGGTCTCCCTCACCATCGACAACTCCGACGGCGCGCTGCCCATCGACTACGCCGAGGTCACCATCACGCGGATCATGTTCCGCGGCGGCAGCAGCGAGTACCAGATCAACGGCGACACCTGCCGCCTCCTGGACATCCAGGAACTCCTCTCCGACTCCGGCATCGGCCGCGAGATGCACGTCATCGTCGGCCAGGGCCAGCTCGACTCCGTCCTGCACGCCGACCCCGCCGGACGCCGCGCCTTCATCGAGGAGGCCGCCGGCGTCCTCAAGCACCGCAAGCGCAAGGAGAAGGCGCTGCGCAAGCTGGACGCCATGCGGGCCAACCTCGCCCGCGTCCAGGACCTCACCGACGAACTGCGCCGCCAGCTCAAACCGCTGGGCCGGCAGGCCGCCGTCGCCCGCCGCGCCGCCGTCATCCAGGCCGACCTGCGCGACGCCCGGCTACGCCTGCTCGCCGACGACCTCGTCCGGCTGCGCGAGGCACTGGGCGCCGAGATCGCCGACGAGGCCGCGCTCAAGCAGCGCAAGGAGGCCACCGAGGCCGAACTGAAGGCCGCCCTGGCCCGCGAGGCCGACCTCCAGGACGAGGTCCGCCGCCTCGCCCCGCGCCTCCAGCGCGCCCAGCAGACCTGGTACGACCTCTCCCAGCTCGCCGAACGCGTCCGCGGCACCGTCTCCCTCGCCGACGCCCGCGTGAAGTCCGCCACCGCCCAGCCCCCCGAGGAGCGGCGCGGCCGCGACCCCGAGGACATGGAGCGCGAGGCCGCCCGCATCCGCGAGCAGGAGGCCGAGCTCACCGCCGCCCTCGAAGCCGCCGAGCACGCCCTCGAGGACACCGTCGAGCACCGCGCCGCCCTGGAGCGCGCACTCGCCCAGGAGGAGCGCCGCCTCAAGGACGCCGCCCGCACCATCGCCGAGCGCCGCGAACAGCTCGCCCGGCTCGGCGCCCAGGCCGGCGCCGCCCGCTCCCGGGCCGCCGCGGCCCAGGCCGAGATCGAGCGCCTGGCCGCCGCCCGCGACGAGGCGCGGGAACGCGCCGCCGCCGCACAGCAGGAGTACGAGGAGCTCGACGCCGAGGTCCGCGGCCTGGACGCCGACGACAGCGAACTCGCCGACCGCCACGACGCCGCCAAGCGCGCCCTCGCCGACGCCGACACCGCCCTCACCCGCGCCCGCGAGGCCGCGACCGGAGCCGAGCGCCGCCGCGCCGCACTCGCGGCCCGCCACGAGACCCTCGCCCTCGGCCTGCGCCGCAAGGACGGCTCCGGGGCGCTGCTCGCCGCCCGCGACACCCTCGAAGGGCTCCTCGGCCCGGCCGCCGAACTCCTGGACGTCGCCCCCGGCCACGAGGTCGCCGTCGCCGCCGCGCTCGGCTCCGCCGCCGACGCCCTCGCCGTCAGCGGGCCCGCCGCGGCCGCCGAGGCGATCCGGCTGCTGCGCAAGCAGGACGCGGGCCGCGCGGTCCTGCTCACGGCGGGCACGGCGGACGGTGCGCAAGGTGGTACGCGCGCCGGGGGAGCGGGCGCCGGTTCGGGCCCCGGCGCCACCCGCGTACCCGGGCAGGCCGGCGGATCCGTACCCGCCCACGCCCTGGCCACCGCACCCGGCGCGCCCGGCTCCACCGGCGGACCGGCCCCGGCCGCCGCCGCGCCGTCCGCCCACGCGGCCGGCGCCCCCGACGGGCCGCCGCGCGTCATCGACCTCGTGCGCGGCCCGGCCGAACTGGTGGACTCCGTACGCGCGCTGGTGCGGGACACCGTCGTCGTCGCCACCCTGGAGGACGCCGAGGACCTGGTCACCTCCACCCCCGGCGCCACCGCCGTCACCGCCGAGGGCGACGTCCTCGGCGCCCGCCTCGCCCACGGCGGCTCCGCCGCAGCCCCCAGCCTCCTGGAGGTCCAGGCCTCCGTCGACGAGGCCGCCGCCGAACTCGCCTCCCTCGCCGTCCACTGCGAGGAACTCGCCGCCGCCCAGCAGGAGGCCACCGAACGGCGCGCCCACCACGCCGCGCTCGTGGAGGAGCTCGGTGAGCGGCGCCGCGCCGCCGACCGCGAGAAGTCCCAGGTCTCCGGGCAGCTCGGCCGCCTCTCCGGACAGGCGCGCGCCGCCGTCGGCGAGGCCGAGCGCGCCACCGCGGCCGCCGCCCGCGCCCAGGACGCCCTGGACCGCGCCCTGCAGGACGCCGAGGAACTGGCCGAACGCCTCCTGGTCGCCGAGGAGACGCCCGTCGAGGAGGAGCCCGACACCTCCGCCCGCGACCGGCTCGCCGCCGACGGCGCCAACGCCCGCCAGACCGAGATGGAGGCCCGGCTGCAGGCCCGTACCCACGAGGAGCGGGTCAAGGCCCTGGCCGGCCGCGCCGACTCCCTGGACCGGGGCGCCCGCGCCGAGCGCGAGGCCCGGGCCCGCGCCGAGCGGCGCCGCGCCCGGCTGCGCCACGAGGCCGACGTCGGCGCGGCCGTCGCCGCCGGGGCCCGCCAGCTGCTCGCGCACGCCGAGGTGTCCGTCGTACGGGCCGAGGCCGGGCGGGCGGCGGCCGAGGCCGCCAAGGCGGCCGGGGAGACGGAACTGGACCGGGCGCGCGGGCACGGCAGGGACGTGAAGGCGGAACTCGACAAGCTCACGGATTCGGTCCACCGCGGCGAGGTACTGGGAGCGGAGAAGAGGCTGCGGATCGAGCAGCTGGAGACCAAGGCCCTCGAAGAGCTGGGCGTCGAGCCGGACGCGCTGGTCGCCGAGTACGGACCCGGCCAGAGCGTGCCGCCGTCGCCGCCCGCGGAGGGAGAGGAGCTTCCCGATGACCCCGAGCACGAGCGCAACCGGCCCCGCCCGTTCGTACGTACGGAGCAGGAGAAGAGGCTGAGGTCGGCCGAGCGGGCCTACCAGCAGCTGGGCAAGGTCAACCCGCTGGCCCTGGAGGAGTTCGCGGCCCTGGAGGAGCGCCACCAGTTCCTGTCCGAGCAGCTCGCGGACCTGCGCAAGACCCGGGCCGACCTCCTTCAGGTCGTGAAGGAGGTCGACGAGCGGGTCGAGCAGGTCTTCACCGAGGCGTACCGGGACACGGCGCGCGAGTTCGAGGGCGTGTTCTCGCGGCTCTTCCCGGGCGGCGAGGGCCGTCTGGTGCTCACCGACCCCGACGACATGCTGAGCACCGGCGTGGACGTCGAGGCCCGGCCGCCGGGCAAGAAGGTCAAGCGCCTCTCGCTGCTCTCGGGCGGCGAGCGGTCGCTGACGGCCGTGGCGCTGCTGGTGTCCATCTTCAAGGCGCGGCCCAGCCCGTTCTACGTGATGGACGAGGTCGAGGCGGCGCTGGACGACACCAACCTGCAGCGGCTGATCCGGATCATGCAGGAGCTCCAGGAGTCCTCGCAGCTGATCGTGATCACGCACCAGAAGCGGACCATGGAGGTCGCGGACGCCCTGTACGGCGTGTCCATGCAGGGCGACGGCGTCTCGAAGGTGATCAGCCAGCGGCTGCGCTGAGCCTCTCTGCCTGTTCAAGTCTTGAATGGAAAGTGGTCTTCTGTGCCTTCAGGGCGGAAAGTACCCCGGTGTTGACTTCGAAACTTGAAGGCATAGTCTCTGCAACGTTGTCTTTACCTTCAAGTGGTGGGCGGCACGAAGTTGTGCGCCACTGGAAGGGCTCGCCCCCCACTCCCGGCGACGCTGCCGGGCGGCCCCAGGAGTACATGTGACGACCACAGAGAAGGCGTCCGCGTCCGGCGGACGCGACGCGGTCCCCGACCACCTCGGGCACGTCATCTTCATCACGGCCGCCGCGGCCATGGGCGGATTCCTCTTCGGCTACGACAGCTCCGTCATCAACGGCGCCACCGTCGCCATCCAGCACCGCTTCGCCGTCGACGCCAACACCCTCGGCTGGATCATCGCCACCGCCCTGCTCGGCTGCGCCGTCGGCGCCGCCGTCGCCGGACGCCTCGCCGACCGCATCGGCCGCATCAAGGTCATGAAGATCGCCGCACTGCTCTTCGCGGCCAGCGCCATCGGGTCCGCCCTGCCCTTCGCCGCCTGGGACCTCACCGTCTGGCGCCTCATCGGCGGCATCGGCATCGGCATGGCCTCCGTCATCGGCCCCGCCTACATCGCCGAGGTCGCCCCGCCCGCCTACCGGGGACGCCTCGCGTCCTTCCAGCAGGCCGCCATCGTCATCGGCATCGCCATCTCCCAGCTGGTCAACTGGGCCATCCTGAACATGGCCGACGGCGACCAGCGCGGCAAGCTCATGGGCCTGGAAGCCTGGCAGTGGATGCTCGGCGTCATGGTCGTCCCCGCGCTCCTCTACGGACTGCTGGCCTTCGCCATCCCCGAGTCCCCCCGCTTCCTGATCTCCGCCGGCCGCGAGACCGAGGCCAAGAAGGTCCTCGCCGAGGTCGAGGGCACCGGCGTCGACCTCGACGCCCGCGTCCGCCAGATCGAGTCCGGCATGCGAAGCGAGCACGCGTCCTCCTTCAAGGACCTGCTCGGCGGCACGTTCGGCTTCCTGCCGATCGTCTGGATCGGCATCGGGCTCTCCGTCTTCCAGCAGCTCGTCGGCATCAACGTGATCTTCTACTACTCGAACCAGCTGTGGCAGTCCATCGGCAAGGACCCCTCCAGCTCGTTCCTGTACTCCTTCGAGACGTCCATCGTGAACATCGTCGGCACCGTCATCGCGATGGTCCTCGTCGACCGCATCGGCCGCAAACCGCTCGCCCTCATCGGCTCCGCCGGCATGGCCGCCGCCCTGTTCACCTGCGCCTGGGCCTTCTCGTACCGCAGCGGCACCGGCGACGACGTCTCCCTGCCGCACGCCCAGGGCCTCGTCGCGATCATCGCCGCCAACGCCTTCGTGCTCTTCTTCGCGCTCTCCTGGGGCGTCGTCGTCTGGGTCTTCCTCGGCGAGATGTTCCCCAACAAGATCCGCGCCGCCGCGCTCGGCGTCGCCGCCTCGGCCCAGTGGCTCGCCAACTTCGCCATCACCAAGACGTTCCCGAGCATGTCCGAGTGGAGCCTGACCGGCTCGTACGTCATCTACGGCGCGTTCGCCGCGCTCTCGATCCCCTTCGTCCTGAAGTTCGTCAAGGAGACGAAGGGCAAGACCCTGGAGGAGATGGGCTGATCCCCGCTGCCCCCTCCTCCAGCCACACCGCCCCGGCCCGGACCCCCGAGCCGGGGCGGTGCGTGTCCAGGGGCCGCCCGGACCGGCGGCGCGGCCCTCAGGCCGACGGCGACAGCGCCGGCAGCACCTGCTCCGCCAGCAGCCGCAGCGACCGCCAGCCCTCCTCCACCGGCATCCCCCCGCACAGCGGGTGCAGCACCAGCGAGTCCGCGCCCGACGACGCCAGCTCCACGCACTCCCGCGGCGTCACGATCCGGTACACGCCCTCCGCCCGCAGCTCCTCCACGCTGCCCGCCGCCGACCGCACCGCCGAACGGATGTCCTTGGACTGCCACGACGCGTACGTCCGCGCCTCGTGCAGGAAGAACCGCCCGTACTCGGCCCACGCCCGGTCCGGATCCTCCGCCACGTGCAGCAGCGGCGTCTTCTCCGCCGGCATCATCGTCCAGCCCTGCGTCCCGTGCTCCACCAGCTGCCGCTCGTAGTACTCCGCCACCTCCGGCAGGTGCGCGCTGGGGAAGAACGGCAGCCCCAGCCGGGCCGCCCGCCGCGCCGCCGCCCGCGACGACCCGCCCACCAGCAGCAGCGGGTGCGGCTGCGTGAACGGCCGGGGTGTCACCCGCACCGTCCGTCCCTCGTACGTGAACGGCTCACCGCTCCACGCCTTCAGCAGCGTCTCCAGGAGCAGGTCCTGCAGCTTGCCCCGCCGCCCCCAGTCCACCCCGTGCGCCTCGTACTCCTCCGGCCGGTAGCCGATCCCCGCCACCGTCACCAGGCGTCCCGCGCTCAGCAGGTCGAGGACCGCGATCTCCTCCGCCAGCCGCAGCGGGTCGTGCAGCGGGCCGATCACCGCCGACACCGTCACCGAGATCCGGCGCGTCGCCCCGAACACCGCGCCCGCGAACGCGAACGGCGAGGGCAGCCAGTTGTTCTCCGCCCCGTGGTGCTCCTCGGTCTGCACCGTGTCGATGCCGTGCTCGTCGGCGTACGCGGCCATCTCAAGGGCCGCGCGGTAGCGCTCCGACAAGGACTGCGGGGTCGCCTCGGGGTCGACCAGGTTGAACCGTACGACCGTGAACGGCACGGGAACGTCCCCCTTCGCGCTCGATGGGGCCCGATGGGCCCTTGATCCGGCGAAGGGGGACGGTAGTTGACGAGGCGTCAGATATCCAGGGTCATGCCCGCACCGGCCTCAGCGGCGCGCCGCCCCCACCGGCTCGCGCACCGCCGCCGGCCCGGCCGCGGCTACCGGGGCCGACCGCGGCAGCACCGCGTACAGCAGCGCCGCCACCACGATCGTCACCGCCCAGCCCAGACCGTTGCGCCCCACCCACGACGACGCCAGCGGACCCGCGAACCAGTCCACCTTCGTCAGCAGCAGACCCGCCACCAGCGCCACCGCCCACGCCGCCATCGCCTGCCACGCGAACCCGCCCCGGTACCAGTACGCACTCGTGCGGCCCGTGTCCATCAGCGCCGTCGCGTCGTACGACCGCCGCCGCAGCATGTCCACGCCGAACACCCCGATCCACGCCGAGAACGCCACCGCCAGCAGCGTCAGGAACGAGATGAACGACCCGATGAAGCTCGTCGCCACCACCATCAGCAGGAACCCGAACACCAGGCTGATCACCGCGTTCACGCTCACCGCCCACGCGCGCGGCACCCGGATCCCCAGCGTCTGCGCCGTGAACCCCGCCGAGTACATCGACATCGAATTGATCAGCAGCATCCCCACCAGCGCGATCAGCAGGTACGGGACCGAGATCCACGCCGGGAGCAGCTCGCCGATGAACGACACCGGGTCCTGCGCCGACGCCAGGTCCGGCGTCGAGACCGCCATCACCGCACCCATCAGCACCATCGGCACCACCACGATGCCCGCACCGCCGACCGTCGTACCCACCAGCGCCCGCGACGACGCCGCCCGCGGCAGGTAGCGCGTGAAGTCCGGACCCGACGGCACCCAGCTGATCCCGCCCGCCGCGATCGTCCCGATCCCCGCCACCATCATCGCCGTCGAACCCGCCGGCTTCGCGAACACCGCCGACCAGTCCGTGTTCGCCACCAGGTACACCAGCACCAGCACCGAGAACGCGCCGAACAGGTACGTCGACCACGTGCTGCACCTGCGCAGCGCGTTGATCCCCAGGCCCGACACCACGAACGTGCACGCCACGAACAGCAGCAGCGTCACCACGATCAGCGCCGTGTTCGACCTGATCCCGAACAGCAGGTCCAGCACCGTCAGCAGCGCGTACGCGCCCGTCACCGCGTTGATCGTCTCCCAGCCCCAGCGGGCCACCCAGATCAGCGCACCCGGGAACAGGTTGCCCCGCTGCCCGAACACCGCCCGCGACAGCGCCATGCCCGGCGCCCCGCCCCGCTTGCCCGCGATCGAGATCACGCCCACGATCCCGTACGACACCACCGGTGCCACCAGCCCCACCACCAGCACCTGCCAGAAGTTCAGGCCGTTGAACACCACCAGGCCCGCGCCCATCGTCAGCAGCAGCACACTGATGTTCGCCGCCACCCAGGTCGGGAACAGCTCCCGCACCCGACCCGTGCGCTCGGCATCGGGAACGGGTTCGAGACCGCGCGTCTCCACGGCGGAATCGGCAGTGACATCAGGCATGAAACAGCTCCGTGCAGAGGTGGGGGCTCCGGGGAAGGCGTCCCGCAGGGGATGGGGGTCCCGTACAGGCGTACGGTGGGCGTAAAAGCGCTCCAGACCCACCAGCATCGTACGAACCACCCGAAACCTCCAAATAGAGGCCTAGGGCCTTGGACGATCCTCCGGCTCCACGCCCCCGCGCCGCGCGTGGCCGATACTGGGTCCGTTATGGAAATCCTGATTCTTGCTGTCGTCATCGCCCTGGTCGCGGTCGGCGCGATCAGCGGGCTCGTGGTCAGCAGCCGCAAGAAGAAGCAGCTGCCGCCCCCCGAGGCGCCGTCCAGCACGCCGACCATCACCGCACCGCCCGCCGAACCCCGTGTCGGCGACGAAGCGGAAACACCGCGGGACGAACCCCGCCGCACCATCGAGGAGGTGGACCTCCCCGAACCGGCCGCGGACACCCCCGCCGCCGTCGAGGACCCCGTCGTCGCCGAACCGGCGCCCGCACTCGAGGTCCCCGAGCCCACCGCCGGCCGCCTGGTCCGCCTGCGCGCCCGGCTCGCCCGCTCCCAGAACTCGCTCGGCAAGGGCCTGCTCACCCTGCTCTCGCGCGAACACCTCGACGAGGACACCTGGGAGGAGATCGAGGACACCCTCCTCACCGCCGACGTCGGCGTCGCCCCCACCCAGGAACTCGTCGACCGCCTGCGCGAACGCGTCAAGGTCCTCGGCACCCGCACCCCCGACGAGCTGCGCACCCTGCTGCGCGAGGAACTCCTCGCGCTCGTCGGCACCGACTTCGACCGCGAGGTCAAGACCGGTAGCCCCGACGACGCCCCCGGCGTCGTGATGGTCGTCGGCGTCAACGGCACCGGCAAGACCACCACCACCGGCAAGCTCGCCCGCGTCCTGGTCGCCGACGGCAAGACCGTCATCCTCGGCGCGGCCGACACCTTCCGCGCCGCCGCCGCCGACCAGCTCCAGACCTGGGGCGAGCGCGTCGGCGCCCGCACGGTCCGCGGGCCCGAGGGCGGCGACCCGGCCTCCATCGCGTTCGACGCGGTCAAGGAGGGCATCGCCGACGAGGCGGACGTCGTCCTCGTCGACACCGCGGGCCGGCTGCACACCAAGACCGGGCTGATGGACGAGCTCGGCAAGGTCAAGCGCGTCGTCGAGAAGCACAAGCCGCTCGACGAGGTGCTGCTGGTGCTCGACGCCACGACCGGTCAGAACGGTCTGGTGCAGGCCCGCGTCTTCGCCGAGGTCGTCGACATCACGGGCATCGTGCTCACCAAGCTGGACGGCACCGCCAAGGGCGGCATCGTGGTGGCGGTCCAGCGCGAGCTGGGCGTCCCGGTGAAGCTGGTCGGCCTGGGAGAGGGTGCCGACGACCTGGCGCCGTTCGAGCCGGAGGCGTTCGTGGATGCGCTGATCGGGGAGTAGGCGCTGACGGATAACAGCTGACGGATGACACATGACGGATGGCAGATTTCACCGTCTGTCATCCGTCAGCTGTTTTTCTGCCGCCTGTCAGCGGTCAACTGTCTTTCCGTCGCCTGTCAGCTGTCAACGCTCACCCATGCGACCGATGCGAGATGAACGCCAGCGTCCCCAGCAGCAGCCGTGCCTGCGGAGGCCCGCCCGCCATGTCCAGTGACGGTGCCCGCAGCCAGTGCACCGGACCGTGGCCGCCCAGGTCCGACGGGGGAGCGGTGAGGTACGACCCCGGGCCCAGGCAGTGCAGGTCAAGTCCCGCGTCGTCCCAGCCCATCCGGTACAGCAGCTGCGGCAGCTCCACCGAAGCGCCCGGCGCCACGAAGAACTGCGCGCGGCCCGTCGGCGTCGCCAGCACCGGGCCGACCGGCAGCCCCATCCGCTCCAGGCGCACCAGCGCCCGGCGTCCGGCCGGCTCCGCCACCTCGATCACGTCGAACGCACGCCCCACGGGCAGCATCAGCGCCGCCCCCGGGTAGTCCGTCCACGCCTTGGTCGCCTCGTCCACCGTGGCGCCCGCCGACACCTCCGGGGCGAACGCGAGCGGATGCGCGCCCGGAGCCGTACAGCCGTGGGCGCCGCAGGAGCAGTCCGGGGGGCCTCCCTGCGCGCCCGCCGTCCGTCCGGTGGGGACGGCCGCCCGCGCGCCGGGCACCACGTCCCATCCCCACAGCCCTGTGTACTCGGCCACCGCTGTGCACTCCGTGGTGCGGCCGCGGCGGCGTGAGCCGGACCGCAGTTCCCGGATGCCGCCGATCGTGAAGCCCATGCCCCCTCCAACGGGTCGAACTCGCCGGTGGTTACGACCCGGAGTCCCCCGGTGACACTCCGTCGGCATCCCCTCGGGACGCCGGGCCGACTCCGGCGGCCGCGTCGGCGCGAGGGGGTGAACGGGGTGGTGCGGCGTGCCGTGCGCGCCCGTACGCGCACCGCTCCGCCGACTCCTGATCGTCGTATGTCAAGTGAATCGCGCCCGGCCGCAACGGAGTTCATTCGAAGGGGTGGCGAATGGTGGCGTTTCTGGAATCGCCCTCGCGGGAGGGGTGATCGTAGGATTACTTTCAGTGCACGGACCTTGGGCACGAGTGCACGCGCGGGTATGCCAAAGGCAAGTCGGTTTCCTGTTCGATGGAGTCCAACCTGCGGACGGCTGGCAGGAGTTCAGTGCATTCTGATAGAGGTTCGCGCAACGGGTCGCAGTGACACGGGCAGGGTCACGGACACGCGGGCACGGACCGGGCACGGACCGAGCGCGGACAGAGACACACGGGCAGACCGGGCTTGAGACACAGGCTTCAGCGGGATGGGGGCGTTCCAGTGGGCGGCAGCGGCGCAGACGGTACGAATGCCGGCAAGCGCCCGAACGAGCAGCTGAGCTCGTGGTTCGTGCGCAGCGGCTGGTCCAAGGGCGAGCTGGCGCGACAGGTGAACCGCCGGGCGCGCCAGATGGGCGCACACCACATCAGCACCGACACCTCACGGGTGCGGCGCTGGCTCGACGGCGAGCAGCCGCGCGAGCCGATCCCGCGCATCCTCTCCGAGCTGTTCTCCGAGCGCTTCGGCAGCGTCGTCGCCGTCGAGGACCTCGGGCTGCGCACCGCCCACCAGTCGCCCTCCGTCTCCGGCGTCGACCTGCCCTGGGCCGGACCCCAGACGGTCTCCCTGCTCAGCGAGTTCTCCCGCAGCGACCTGATGCTCGCCCGGCGCGGCTTCCTCGGCACCTCGCTCGCCCTGGCCGCGGGCCCCGCCCTCATCGAGCCCATGCAGCGCTGGCTGGTGCCCACCCCGGGCGGCGACGCCGGCCGCGCCGACCCGCCCGGCTCCTCCCGCAGGCCGTCCCGGCTCTCCCGCCCCGAGCTGGACCTGCTCGAGTCCACCACCGCGATGTTCCGCCAGTGGGACGCCCAGTGCGGCGGGGGACTGCGCCGCAAGGCCGTCGTCGGCCAGCTCCACGAGGTCACCGACCTGCTCCAGGAGCCCCAGCCGTCCGCCACCGCCCAGCGCCTGTTCACCTGCGCCGCCGAACTGGCCCAGCTGGCCGGCTGGATGAGCTACGACGTGGGCCTGCAGCCCACCGCGCAGAAGTACTTCGTCCTCGCCCTGCACGCCGCCAAGGAGGCCGGGGACAAGTCCCTCGGGTCGTTCATCCTCTCCTCCATGAGCCGCCAGATGATCCACCTCGGCCGCCCCGACGACGCCCTGGAGCTCGTCCACCTCGCCCAGTACGGAAGCCGCGACTGCGCCACCCCCCGCACCCAGGCCATGCTGTACGCGGTCGAGGCCCGGGCCTACGCCAACATGGGCCAGCCCAGCAAGTGCAAGCGCGCCGTGCGCATGGCCGAGGACACCTTCTCCGACGCCGTCGAGGGCCGCGAGCCCGAGCCCGACTGGATCCGCTTCTTCAACGAGGCCGAGCTCAGCGGGGAGAACGCCCACTCGTTCCGCGACCTGGCCTACGTGGCCGGGCGCTCGCCGACGTACGCCTCCATGGCCGAACCCATCATGGAGCGCGCCGTGGAACTCTTCGGCCAGGACGACGAGCACCAGCGGTCCTACGCCCTCAACCTCATCGGCATGGCCACCGTGCACCTGCTCAAGCGCGAACCCGAGCAGTCCACCGCCCTCGCCGAGCGCGCCCTCGCCGTCGCCAAACGGGTGCGCTCCGAGCGGGTCAACACCCGTCTGCGCAAGACCGTCGACACGGCCGCCCGCGACTTCGCCGACGTCCCCGAGGTCGCCCACCTCACCGACATCCTCACCGCCCAGCTGCCCGAGACCGCCGAAGCCGTCTGACCGGGTCCGGTCGGTCCGGCCCGGACGGACCGGGCCCGCCCCGCCCGAGCCCCCTGATCCGGCCACCGCCACCCCCGGACCGCCGCACCCACGCCCCCCACGACGCCCCCGCGGTCCGCACGCGACCGCACACGGCCCGTACACACCGCGCCGTACGCAGACCCCGGCCGCGACGCCCGCCCCGGAAAGCCCGACTCGGCTCCCCACGCCAGGTCAACCGGGTGGCCGTCGCGGCCGGTCCACCCCACCCGTACGGACGCCCGTTACGCGCCCGTGACCGGGCCGTTCATAACGGCGTAACACCCGCGCCCCCTTCGTCACTGCCGCGAAACACCGGGCAGCACCACCGGAAACCGGCCTGCGCCAACCTCAGGGCCCATAACCGGCCCGCCCAGGCTCCCGCCCCCACACCCCGAGCCGCGCACCGACGAGGAGACGCCGATGCCTCCAGGCATCACGCTTGCCGCCGACACACCCACCCTGTCGGCCGCCAACACCGGCTTCATGCTGATCTGCTCCGCCCTGGTGATGCTCATGACCCCGGGCCTCGCCTTCTTCTACGGAGGCATGGTCCGCGTCAAGTCCACCCTCAACATGCTGATGATGAGCTTCATCAGCCTCGGCATCGTCACCATCCTGTGGGTGCTGTACGGATTCAGCCTCGCCTTCGGCACGGACAGCGGCTCCGTCATCGGCTGGAGCTCCGACTACGTCGGACTCAGCGGCATCGGACTGACCGAGCTCTGGGACGGCTACACCATCCCCGTCTACGTCTTCGCCGTCTTCCAGCTGATGTTCGCCATCATCACGCCCGCCCTGATCAGCGGCGCCCTGGCCGACCGCGTCAAGTTCACCGCCTGGGCGCTGTTCATCACCCTGTGGGCCACCATCGTGTACTTCCCCGTCGCCCACTGGGTCTGGGGCACCGGCGGCTGGCTCTTCGACATGGGCGTCATCGACTTCGCCGGCGGCACCGCCGTCCACATCAACGCCGGAGCCGCCGCCCTCGGCGTCATCCTCGTCATCGGCAAGCGCGTCGGGTTCAAGAAGGACCCCATGCGCCCCCATAGCCTCCCGCTCGTCATGCTCGGCGCCGGACTCCTCTGGTTCGGCTGGTTCGGCTTCAACGCCGGCTCCTGGCTCGGCAACGACGACGGCGTCGGCGCCGTCATGTTCGTCAACACCCAGGTCGCCACCGCCGCCGCCATGCTCGCCTGGCTCGCCTACGAGAAGATCCGGCACGGCTCCTTCACCACCCTCGGCGCCGCCTCCGGCGCCGTCGCCGGACTCGTCGCCATCACCCCCTCCGGCGGCTCCTGCTCCCCGCTCGGCGCCATCGCCATCGGCGTCATCGCCGGCCTGCTGTGCGCCATGGCCGTCGGCCTCAAGTACAAGTTCGGCTACGACGACTCCCTCGACGTCGTCGGCGTCCACCTCGTCGGCGGAGTCGTCGGCTCCCTCCTCATCGGCCTCTTCGCCACCGGCGGCGTACAGTCCGACGCCAAGGGCCTCTTCTACGGCGGCGGCCTCGAACAGCTCGGCAAGCAGGCCATCGGCGTCTTCGCGGTCCTCGGCTACTCCCTCGTCGTCTCCGCCCTGCTCGCCCTCGTCCTCGACAAGACGATCGGCATGCGCGTCAGCGACGACGACGAGATCACCGGCATCGACCAGACCGAACACGCCGAGACCGCCTACGACTTCAGCGGCGCCGGCGGCGGAACCGGCTCCCGCAAGGCCGTCCCCACCCCCGCCGTCGCGGACTCGGCCGCCCCGACCAAGAAGGTGGACGCATGAAGCTCATCACCGCGGTCGTCAAGCCCCACCGGCTCGACGAGATCAAGGAAGCCCTCCAGCACTTCGGCGTACAGGGCCTGACCGTCACCGAAGCCAGCGGATACGGACGCCAGCGCGGCCACACCGAGGTCTACCGCGGAGCCGAGTACACCGTCGACCTCGTACCCAAGATCCGCATCGAGGTCCTCGTCGAGGACGCCGACGCCGAACAGCTCATCGACGTCATCGCCAAGGCCGCCCGCACCAACAAGATCGGCGACGGCAAGGTCTGGAGCGTCCCCGTCGACACCGTCGTCCGCGTCCGCACCGGCGAACGCGGCCCCGACGCCCTCTGACGAGGCCGAACCGCATGACCGACGACCGACGAACCGAAAACTGAACAGAACCGAGGAGCCCCAGGGTGACCAGTACCGAAGCGACCCCCGCCGACGACACGGCACCCGACGGCTACGCGGCGGCCCGCCTGCGCCTG
Source organism: Streptomyces sp. NPDC001941 (assembly GCF_040296945.1). Classification (NCBI taxonomy): domain Bacteria; kingdom Bacillati; phylum Actinomycetota; class Actinomycetes; order Kitasatosporales; family Streptomycetaceae; genus Streptomyces; species Streptomyces sp. NPDC001941. Next base: position 39,406 of record NZ_JBEOYE010000043.1, read on the forward strand.
CTCAACGACAGCGGCCAGAGCGGGCCGACCCGCCGCACCACCCTCGCCCGGCTCACCGACACCTGGCTCGCCGCCCTCCACACCGCCGCCGCACCCCCGCGCGGCACCGCCCTCGTCGCCGTCGGCGGCTACGGCCGCGGCGAACTCTCCCCCCGCAGCGACCTCGACGTCCTCCTGCTCCACGACGGCAGCGCCCCGGCCGCCGACATCGCCGCGCTCGCCGACCGCATCTGGTACCCCGTCTGGGACCTCGGCCTCGCCCTCGACCACTCCGTACGCACCCCCGGCGAAGCCCGCACCACCGCCGCCGACGACCTCAAGGCCCACCTCGGCCTCCTCGACGCCCGCCACCTCGCCGGCGACCTCGGCCTCACCACCCGGCTGCGCACCACGATCCTCGCCGACTGGCGCAACCAGGCCGCCAAACGCCTCCCCGAACTCGGCGAACTGCGCCGCGAACGCACCGACCGCGCCGGCGAACTGCGCCACCTCCTCGAACCCGACCTCAAGGAGGCCCACGGCGGCCTGCGCGACACCACCGTCCTGCGCGCCATCGCCGCCTCCTGGATCGCCGACGCCCCCCGCCAGGGCCTCGACGCCGCCCGCCGCACCCTCCTCGACACCCGCGACGCCCTCCACCTCACCACCGGCCGCGCCACCGAACGGCTCGCCCTGCAGGAACAGGACGCCGTCGCCGAGGAACTCGGCCTCCTCGACGCCGACACCCTCCTGCGCCACGTCTACGAAGCCGCCCGCACCATCGCCTACGCCAGCGACGTCACCTGGCGCGAGGTCCACCGCGTCCTCAAGGCCCGCACCACCCGCCCCCGGCTGCGCGCCCTCATCGGCAAGGCCCCCCGCCAGCCCGAACGCACCCCCCTCGCCGACGGCGTCGTCGACATGGACGGCGAAACCGTCCTCGCCCGCACCGCCCGCCCCGAACGCGACCCCGTACTGCCCCTGCGCGCCGCCGCGGCCGCCGCCCAGCACGCCCTGCCGCTCTCCCCGCACGCCGTACGCCACCTCGCCACCACCGCACCGCCCCTGCCCGTCCCCTGGCCCGCCGAAGCCCGCGACGCCCTCGTCAGCCTCCTCGGCGCCGGCGAAGCCACCCTCCCCGTCTGGGAAGCCCTCGAAGCCGAAGGGCTCGTCACCCGGCTCATCCCCGACTGGGAACGCGTCCGCTGCCGCCCCCAGCGCAACGCCGTCCACACCTTCACCGTCGACCGCCACCTCGTCGAGACCGCCGTACGCGCCGCCCACCTCACCCGCCGCGTCCACCGCCCCGACCTCCTCCTCATCGCCGCCCTCCTGCACGACATCGGCAAGGGCTGGCCCGGCGACCACAGCGTCGCCGGACAGACCATCGCCCGCGACGTCGCCACCCGCATCGGCCTCACCCCCCACGACACCGACACCGTCGCCACCCTCGTACGCCACCACCTGCTGCTCATCGACACCGCCACCCGGCGCGACCTCGACGACCCCGTCACCATCCGCACCGTCGCCGACGCCGTCACCCACCCCGACACCCTGGAACTCCTGCACGCCCTCACCGAGGCCGACGCCCTCGCCACCGGCCCCGCCGCCTGGTCCACCTGGCGCGGCAACCTCGTCGCCGACCTCGTCAAACGCGTCGCCGCCGCCCTCGCGGGCGACCCGCCCCCCGACCCCGAGGACACCGCCCCCGGCGCCCACCACGAACGCCTCGCCGTCGAAGCCCTGCGCACCGGCGGCCCCGTCCTCACCCTCCACACCCACCACGAGCCCGCCGACGGCGACGCCCCCGACGCCGACGACACCCCCGAGGCCATCGGCGCCACCCTGCGCATCGCCGTACCCGACCAGCCCGGCATCCTCCCCGCCGCCGCCGGCGTCCTCGCCCTCCACCGCCTCACCGTCCACGCCGCCGACCTGCGCACCCTCCACCTGCCCGAAGGACTCGGCACCGCCCTCGTCCTCGACTGGCAGGTCGCCGCCGCCTACGGCAGCCTCCCCGACGACACCCGGCTCCGCGCCGACCTCGTACGCGCCCTCGACGGCACCCTCGACATCCCCCAGCGCCTCGCCGAACGCGAAGCCGCCTACCCCCGCCGCCACGGCCTCACCGCACCGCCCCCGCGAGTCACCCTCGCCCCCGCCGCCTCCCGGCGCGCCACCGTCATCGAGGTGCGCGCCCACGACGCCCCCGGCCTCCTGCACCGCATCGGCCACGCCCTGGAGAGCCACGGCGTCCACGTCCGCAGCGCCCGCGTCTCCACCCTCGGCGCCAACGCCGTCGACGCCTTCTACGTCACCGGACCCGACGGCGCGCCCCTCGCCCCCGACGAGGCCACCGACGCCGTCCGCGCCGTCGAGAAGGCCCTGCGCGACTGACACCCGCCGCCGTCCGCCCCACCCCGGGCACGCCCCCGCGACCACCGGGACCGATCCGGTACGACCACCGGGACCGATCCGGTACGACCGCCGGAACCGATCCCGTACGACCGCCGGGGTCGGCTTCCCGGCAGGGCCGGATACCCTGGAGGGCGACCCAGACCCGTACCCGACCCGAGGACCGACGAGCGACGTGTTCGATACTCTCTCCGACCGCTTGGCGAATACCTTCAAGACCCTGCGCGGCAAAGGAAGGCTCAGCGAGGCGGACATCGACGCCACGGCGCGCGAGATCCGTATCGCACTGCTCGAAGCCGACGTCGCCCTGCCGGTCGTCCGCGCCTTCATCAAGCAGGTCAAGGAGCGCGCCACCGGCGCCGAGGTCTCCCAGGCGCTGAACCCCGCCCAGCAGGTCATCAAGATCGTCAACGAGGAGCTCGTCGGCATCCTCGGTGGCGAGACCCGACGGCTCCGCTTCGCCAAGAGCGGCCCCACCGTCATCATGCTGGCCGGCCTCCAGGGTGCCGGTAAGACCACCCTCGCCGGAAAGCTCGGCCACTGGCTCAAGGGCCAGGGCCACTCCCCGCTGCTCGTCGCCTGCGACCTCCAGCGCCCCAACGCCGTCAACCAGCTCAGCGTCGTCGCCGAGCGCGCCGGCGTCGGCATCTACGCCCCCCAGCCCGGCAACGGCGTCGGCGACCCCGTCCAGGTCGCCCAGGACTCCATCGAGTACGCCAAGACCAAGCAGTACGACGTCGTCATCGTCGACACCGCGGGCCGCCTCGGCATCGACGCCGAACTCATGCAGCAGGCCGCGGACATCCGCGACGCCGTGCGCCCCGACGAGGTCCTCTTCGTCGTCGACGCCATGATCGGCCAGGACGCCGTCAACACCGCCGAGGCCTTCCGCGACGGCGTCGGCTTCGACGGCGTCGTCCTGTCCAAGCTCGACGGCGACGCCCGAGGCGGTGCCGCGCTCTCCATCGCGCACGTCACCGGCCGCCAGATCATGTTCGCCTCCAACGGCGAGAAGCTGGACGACTTCGACGCGTTCCACCCGGACCGCATGGCGTCCCGCATCCTCGGCATGGGCGACATGCTCTCGCTCATCGAGAAGGCCGAGCAGACCTTCAGCCAGGAAGAGGCCGCCAAGATGGCCTCCAAGCTGGCGTCCAAGAAGGGCCAGGACTTCACGCTCGACGACTTCCTGGCCCAGATGGAACAGGTCCGCAAGATGGGCTCCATCTCCAAGCTGCTCGGCATGCTCCCCGGCATGGGGCAGATCAAGGACCAGATCAACAACATCGACGAGCGCGACGTCGACCGCACCGCCGCCATCATCAAGTCCATGACGCCCGGCGAGCGCCAGGACCCCACCATCCTCAACGGCTCCCGCCGCGCCCGCATCGCCAAGGGCTCCGGCGTCGAGGTCAGCGCCGTCAAGAGCCTCGTCGAGCGCTTCTTCGAGGCCCGCAAGATGATGTCCCGCATGGCCCAGGGCGGCGGCATGCCCGGCATGCCCGGGATGCCCGGCATGGGGGGCGGCGGCTCCCGCCAGAAGAAGCAGGTCAAGCAGGCCAAGGGCAAGCGCAAGAGCGGCAACCCCATGAAGCGCAAGGCCGACGAGCAGGCCGCCCAGGCCCGCCGCGACCAGGCCCAGCAGGGCGGCAACGCCTTCGGGCTGCCCGCCGGCGAGCCCGGCAAGGACTTCGAGCTCCCCGACGAGTTCAAGAAGTTCATGGGCTGACGGCCCGGAACACCGTACGGATCCGTACGCGCGCTTGCGCATCCGTACGGGGAATCCGTACGGGGAATCCGTACGAGGAAGGGGCCCGCGGCCGGCAACGGCGGCGGGCCCCTTCCTCGTCCCCGCCCACCCCTCCCTCCGCCCCTCCGTCCGCGCCCTCCGCCGTCCTCCGCCCGGCCTCCCCGACTGGCGGACCCGCCCCGTCCATGGACTGATGGGAACGAGGTCCGACAGCCGACGCAGGGTGGAGGAGACACAGCGTGCCCAGTTCCGTACCCCCGCGCGACCGGACCGACCAGCCCTGGCGCTCCGAGGGCGCGCCCCCGCCACCCCCGCCCAAGCGCAAGATGCCCGGCGGCTGGGGCAGCCTGATCCTCACCGCCCTGGTCGTCTACCTCATCGCCAACCTCGTGCTGTCGTTCTTCAACGAGGGCGACGAGCCGACCATCTCGTACACCGAGTTCAGCAAACAGGTCACCACGGGCAACGTCTCCAAGATCTACGCCACCGGCGACGCCATCCAGGGCCAGCTCAAGAACAAGCAGCCCGTGCCCTCCGGCGAGGGCAAGGGCGACTACACCAAGTTCACCACCCAGCGCCCCACCTTCGCCGACGACGACCTGTGGGAACAGCTCACCAAGCAGAGCGTCACCGTCACCGCCGAACCCGTCGTCCAGCACCGCAGCTTCCTCGCCAACCTGCTGCTGTCCCTGGCGCCCATGCTGCTCCTGGTCTTCCTGTGGATCTTCATCGCCCGCCGGATGAGCCAGGGCATGGGCGGCGGCGCCGGAGGCATGCTCGGCCGCAAGCAGCCGCCCAAGCCGGTCGCCCTCGAAGAGGGCAAGCGCACCACCTTCGAGGACGTGGCCGGCATCGACGAGGTCGAGGGCGAGCTCAACGACGTCGTCGACTTCCTCAAGAACCCCGACGCCTACCGCAAGATGGGCGCCAAGATGCCCCGCGGCGTCCTGCTCGCCGGGCCGCCCGGCACCGGCAAGACCCTGCTCGCGCGGGCCGTCGCGGGAGAGGCCGGCGTGCCGTTCTTCTCCGCGTCCGCCTCCGAGTTCATCGAGATGATCGTCGGCGTCGGCGCCTCCCGGGTCCGCGAACTCTTCGCCGAGGCCCGCAAGGTCGCCCCCGCCATCATCTTCATCGACGAGATCGACACCATCGGGCGCGCCCGCGGCGGCGGCGCCGGCATGGGCGGCCACGACGAACGCGAGCAGACCCTCAACCAGATCCTCACCGAGATGGACGGCTTCTCCGGCTCCGAAGGCGTCATCGTCATCGCCGCCACCAACCGCGCCGACGTCCTCGACCCCGCCCTCACCCGCCCCGGCCGCTTCGACCGGGTCGTCAACGTCTCCCCGCCCGACCGCGGCGGCCGCGAGGCCATCCTGCGCATCCACACCCGCGAGATCCCGCTCGCCGACGGCGTCGACCTCGCCCAGGTCGCCCGCACCACCCCCGGCATGACCGGCGCCGAACTCGCCAACCTCGCCAACGAGGCCGCCCTCCTCGCCGTCAAGCGCCAGCAGAGCCAGGTCACCCAGTCCGACCTGTCCGACGCCCTGGAGAAGGTCCAGCTCGGCGCCGAACGCCCCCTGGTCATGCCCGAGGAGGAACGCCGCCGCACCGCCTACCACGAGAGCGGCCACGCCCTGCTCGGCATGCTCCAGCCCGGCGCCGACCCGGTCCGCAAGATCACCATCGTGCCGCGCGGCCGCGCCCTCGGCGTCACCCTCTCCACCCCGGACGCGGACAAGTACGCGTACACGGAGGAGTACCTGCGCGGCCGCATCATCGGCGCCCTCGGCGGCATGGCGGCCGAGCAGGTCGTCTTCGGCGTCATCACCACGGGCGCGGAGAACGACCTCGAACAGGTCACCAACATCGTGCGCGGCATGGTCGGCCGCTGGGGGATGAGCGAGGTGGTGGGCCGGCTCACCGCCATCCCCGCCGACGCCCAGCAGGCGTACGGACTCTCGGCGGCCCCGGCCACCCTGGACACGGTGGACGGCGAGATGCGCCGGATCGTGGACGAGTGCTACGACGACGCGTGCCGCCTGCTCCGCGAGAACCGCGACAAACTGGACGCCCTGTCGGAAGCCCTCCTGGCCGCCGAGACGCTGGAGGAGGCGGAGGCGTACCGGGCGGCGGGGATCACGCGGCTGACGAAGGAGGACGGATAGCGGACGGCCGGTTGACGGATGTCGGGGTGACAGATGACGGATGACGGATTTCAACATCCGTCATCCGTCACTCGTTTATGCGTCATCCGTCATCTGTCATCTGTCAGCTGACACCCAGGCATTCGTCATCTGTCCGCTGTCCGCTGTCCGCTGTCCGCTGACATCTGTCTGCTGTCATCTGTCACTTGTCCGGACGGATTACGGATTACGGATGACAGCCGACAGCCGACAGCCGGCAGCTGACACCTCACGGCGTACGCGCGATCAGATACCGGAAGACGTTCGGCATCCACACCGTTCCGTCCCGCCGCACATGCGGATGCAGAGCCTCTGTCAGCTCCTTCTCCACCTGCGCCTGGTCCGTCGCGCGTACCGCCCCGTCGAACAGGCCCGTCGACAGCAGCCCCCGGACCGCGCTCTCCGTGTCCGAGTACCCGAACGGGCACGCCACCCGCCCCGAGCCGTCCGGCTTCAGGCCGGCCTTGGACGCCACGTCCTCCAGGTCGTCACGCCGCGCGGGCCGCCAGACGCCCGGCGCCCGCAGCCGTTCCGTCAGCCGCGTCGCCACCCGCAGCACCGCCGAGGTGGCGCAGCGCTCGGGCGGGCCCCAGCCGACGAGCACCACCGGGGCGCCCCGCTCGGCCAGCGGCACGGTCGCCTCCAGCGCCGGTGTGAGGCCCTCGGAGTCACCCGCGGCGCAGCCGATCGGGGTGAAGGCCGTCACGAGGTTGTACGCCGCGCGGGCGGGGTCCGCTGCCCGGCCAGGGCCGCCCTCGAGGAGCCGGGCGCCGCGCGGGCAGCCGGCCCAGGGGGTGGCGGGCGTGAGGCGTTCGCGGGCGAGCTCCACGCGCGCGTGGTCGCTGTCGACGCCGGTGACCCGGGCGCCGCGGGAGGCGGCCATCAGCAGGGCCAGCCCGGAGCCGCAGCCGAGTGCCAGCAGTCGCGTACCGGCTCCCACCTCAAGGCGCTCGTACACCGCTTCGTACAGCGGTACCAGCATCCGTTCCTGGATCTCGGCCCAGTCACGCGCGCGTGCGCACGCGTCCGCGACGGGCGGTGCCGAAGCCGGGTGGGGGTGGTGCCGGACGAGCGTAGGTGTCATCGAAAGCGCCCCATTCCGCCGAGAGGTCCATCTGTGCGTCCGTGCCCTGATTGACAGCCCCCGTGTGCGTGCGCTCGCACTCTCCCCCGTATGCCAGGGAACTCCGCATCCGTCCGCAAGTCCAGAGGGCGGACGAAGCCCGGACGATTCACGCCCGGGGGTCGCCGGGCCGTACGATGCGCGCCATGGCAAAGGCACCTGTTCTCACGCCCCAGGCGGAAGACTTCCCCCGTTGGTACCAGGACCTGGTCTCCAAGGCCGAGCTGGCCGAGAACGGACCGGTGCGGGGCACCATGGTCATCCGACCGTACGGCTACGGCCTGTGGGAGCGGATGCAGCAGGACATGGACGCGCGGATCAAGGCGACGGGCACGCAGAACGCGTACTTCCCGCTGTTCATCCCCCAGTCGTACCTGACGAAGGAGGCGGAGCACGTCGAGGGCTTCGCCCCCGAGCTCGCCGTCGTCACGCACGGCGGCGGCAAGGAGCTGGAGGAGCCGGTCGTCGTCCGCCCCACCTCCGAGACGATCATCAACGACTACTTCTCGAAGTGGGTGCAGAGCTACCGCGACCTGCCCCTGCTCATCAACCAGTGGGCCAACGTGGTCCGCTGGGAGATGCGGCCCCGGCTGTTCCTGCGCACCTCCGAGTTCCTGTGGCAGGAGGGGCACACCGCGCACGCCACCTACGAGGACGCGCGCGACTTCGCGGCGCGCATCCACCGGGACGTGTACGCGGACTTCATGGAGAACGTCCTCGCCATGGACGTGGTGCTGGGCCGCAAGACCGCCAAGGAGCGCTTCGCCGGCGCCATCAACACCCTCACCCTCGAAGGCATGATGGGCGACGGCAAGGCCCTGCAGATGGGCACGAGCCACGAGTTGGGCCAGAACTTCGCCAAGGCCTTCAACACGCAGTACCTGTCCAAGGACAGCAAGCAGGAGTACGTCTGGCAGACCTCCTGGGGCTCCACCACGCGCATGATCGGCGCCCTGGTGATGATGCACGGCGACGACAACGGCCTGCGGGTGCCGCCGCGCCTGGCGCAGGTCCAGGTCGTCGTGATGGCCATCAAGGGCGACGAGGCGGTCGCCAAGGTCCGCGAGCTCGGCGACCGGCTGCGCGCGGCCGGCCTGCGGGTGCAGGTGGACGACCGCGTGGACACCCCGTTCGGCCGCCGAGCGGTCGACTGGGAGCTGAAGGGCGTACCCGTACGGGTGGAGATCGGCCCGCGCGACCTGGAGAACGGTACGGCGATGCTGGCGCGCCGGATCCCCGGCGGCAAGGAGCCGGTGGCGATCGACGCGCTCGCCGAGCTGCTGCCCAGGGCGCTGGAGGAGGACCAGGCGCTGCTGCTGACGCAGGCGCGCGAGCGCCGGCTGTCGCGGACCGTGGAGGTGTCGACGATCGAGGAGGCCGCGGAGGCGGCGGCGACCGGCTGGGCGCGCATCCCGTGGTCGGTGCTGGGCCCGGAGGGCGAGGCGAAGCTCGCCGAGAGCTCGGTGTCCGTGCGCTGCCTGGTCGCCGAGGACGGGTCGGTGCCGGAGGCGGACGACGCCCCCGGTACTGTCGCCGTGGTGGCCCGCTCCTACTGAGCCGTTCCACACCTCTGGTTCAACGGGCGCCCCGGCGCGGCGAGTTCGCCTACGCGCCGGGGCGTACGCTCCACTACGTACCGGCTTGGTGCGAGCTGTGAGGCTTCTCCGCAGATCAGCGCACTGGCCCTCGTCGGCGCGCATCATCGCCGACTGACGGGTACGTGCAAAATATTTGGGATGCCCCGGAATGGAACCCGGGGGCGTCCCGGCTCGTTATCACGACGTGAGCACGACACCACCTGTTCTCGCCGCAGAGCTGGCACAGGCGTGGGCCGACATTCAGCGGCACCACCCCGAGCTGCCCGATCTTGCCGCGCCCGAGTCCCTGATCGGAGAGTCGTCGTCCGCCTGTGGCGCCGAGCTCTCCTTCGAGCGACTGCTGCACGAGGCAGTCCACGGCATCGCCGCCGCGCGAGGTGTCCGAGACACCTCGCGCGCCGGCCGCTACCACAACCGACGCTTCCTGGCGATCGCCGAGGAGATGGGCCTGGACCATCCCGAGGAGCCGCACCCCAGCAGCGGCTTCTCCCTGGTGACGCTGAACGCGGAAGCCAAGCGGCGGTACCGACCGACGATGGAGAGACTCCAGCGCGCCCTCAAGGCGCACACGGTCGCGACGGCGGCGGACACCAAGCGGTCCTTCCGCGGTCCGGCCGCCCGGCACGGTTCGTCCGGCGGGGGCGTACGCGTGAAGGCGGTCTGCGACTGCGGGCGCAACGTGCGCGTGGTGCCGTCCGTCCTGGCGCAGGCGCCGATCGTCTGCGGCGGCTGCGGCAAGCCCTTCCGGATCCCGGAGACGGTCGGCGCGGCCGGCTGAGGCTGTCCGGGCGGCGACGCGGGGCGGCCCCCCGAGGCCCCGCGCCGCTGACCCGGCCGGCTGTCGCACCGGCCCCGGTTCCCCATCACCTGGCGCTCGCCCGCGCGTACCGCCGTACGGCTGCCCGGGCGGGACCGGGCCGCGTCCCGGTACGGCCCGGCGTACGTACACCGGCCTGCCCTCCGGCTGCCGCCGGGTCCGTACTCCGATGCGGCCGGTGCGCCGTCGGCCGTCGTACGGTTGGCGTGCGGGCCCGTGTCACTCCGCGGAGCACCCGCCGGTCACTCCGTGCCGCACCCTTCGGCTCCCGGCCGGGTCACGGCCCGCCTTCCGGTCGGCCTCCCGCCTGCCGTGATATCGGCCCCCGAGGTCGGGTGTGCCGCGCGTCTGTGGCACAATGGCTAGCTGTACTCGACAGTCGCACAGGACCCCTCTCTCCTCCGGCTGACGCGTCCATCGGGCACTCGGGTACCGCAACCCCACGCGGCAACCGCCCGTGCCCAACCACGTCAACTCCAGGAGACACCACTCCCGTGGCAGTCAAGATCAAGCTGAAGCGTCTCGGCAAGATTCGCCAGCCCCACTACCGCATCGTCGTCGCCGACTCCCGTACCCGCCGTGACGGCCGGGCCATCGAGGAGATCGGTCTGTACCACCCGACGTACAACCCGTCTCGCATCGAGGTCGACTCGGAGCGTGCGCAGTACTGGCTGTCCGTCGGCGCCCAGCCGACCGAGCCGGTCCTCGCCATCCTGAAGCTCACCGGCGACTGGCAGAAGGTCAAGGGCCTGCCGGCCCCGGAGAAGGCCCTGCTCTCCCCGGCGACGAAGGAAGACAAGCGTCGCTCCTTCGACGAGTTCGCGAAGGCCCTCGAGGGTGACGACGCCAAGGGTGAGGCCATCACCCCGAAGGCGAAGAAGTCCGAGAAGAAGGCGGACGAGGCCGAGGCCGAGTCCACCGAGTCGACCGAGGCCTGAGCATGCTCGAGGAGGCTCTCGAGCACCTCGTGAAGGGCATCGTCGACAACCCCGACGACGTGCAGGTCGCCTCGCGCAACCTGCGCCGCGGGCGCGTTCTCGAGGTCCGGGTCCACCCGGACGACCTCGGCAAGGTGATCGGCCGCAACGGCCGCACCGCGCGCGCCCTGCGCACCGTCGTGGGTGCCATCGGCGGCCGCGGAATCCGCGTCGACCTCGTCGACGTGGACCAGGTCCGCTGACGAAGTCGTAAGGCAGTTTCTTTACAGATAACGCCGGCAACGGGCCGGGGAGGGCTCCAGCGGCCTTCCCCGGCCCGTCGTCGTTCCGACAGGAGAGTCGAGTGCAGCTGGTAGTCGCGCGGATCGGCCGCGCCCACGGCATCAAGGGCGAGGTCACCGTGGAGGTGCGGACCGACGAGCCGGAGCTGCGGCTCGGCCCGGGCGCCGTCCTGACGACCGACCCGGCCTCCGCCGGGCCGCTGACCGTCGAGACCGGCCGGGTGCACAGCGGACGGCTGCTGCTGCGCTTCGAGGGCGTACGGGACCGCAACGGGGCCGAGGCGCTGCGCAACACCCTCCTGATCGCCACCGTCGACCCGGACGAGCGCCCGGACGAGGACGACGAGTACTACGACCACCAGCTCGTCGACCTGGACGTGGTCACCGTCGACGGCGTCGAGGTCGGACGGATCACCGAGATCACGCACCTGCCGTCGCAGGACCTGTTCATCGTGGAGCGCCCGGACGGCACCGAGGTGATGATCCCGTTCGTGGGGGAGATCGTCACGGAGATCGACCTCGACGAGCAGCGCGCGGTGATCGACCCGCCGCCGGGCCTGATCGACGACCGTGCCGAGATCGCCTCCTCCCGCGAGGACGACGAACCCTCCGACGAGGACCCCTCCGGCGCGGACGGCGAACCCTCCGACGAAGAGCCCTCCGGTGCGGACCGCGGTGGCGAGAACGGCGCGGGCGGGTCCACGGCATGAGGCTCGACGTCGTCACGATCTTCCCCGAGTACCTGGAGCCGCTGAACGTCTCCCTGGTCGGCAAGGCCCGCGCGCGCGGACAGCTGGACGTACGGGTGCGGGACCTGCGGCAGTGGACGTACGACCGGCACAACACGGTCGACGACACCCCCTACGGCGGCGGCCCCGGCATGGTCATGAAGACCGGGCCGTGGGGCGACTGCCTGGACGAGCTGCTCGCCGAGGGGTACGAGGAGGGGGCCTCGGCGCCCGCCCTGGTGGTCCCCACGCCCAGCGGACGCCCCTTCACCCAGGAACTGGCCGTGGAGCTCTCCGAGCGCCCCTGGCTGGTCTTCACGCCCGCGCGCTACGAGGGCATCGACCGGCGGGTGATGGACGAGTACGCGACCCGGATCCCGGTCTACGAGGTGTCCATCGGCGACTACGTGCTCGCGGGCGGCGAGGCCGCCGTGCTGGTGATCACGGAGGCCGTGGCGCGGCTGCTGCCCGGGGTCCTCGGCAACGCGGAGTCGCACCGCGACGACTCGTTCGCGCCGGGAGCCATGGCCAACCTGCTGGAGGGGCCCGTCTACACCAAGCCGCCGTCCTGGCGCGGCCGGGACATCCCGGACGTCCTGGTGAGCGGCCACCACGGCAAGATCGCGCGGTGGCGCCGGGACGAGGCACTGCGCCGTACGGTCGCCAACCGTCCGGACCTGATCGAGCGCTGCGAGGCATCCGCGTTCGACAAGAAGGACCGCGAACTCCTGTCGATCCTGGGCTGGGCGCCGACGGCCGACGGCCGATTTTGGCGCAGGGCCCACGACGTGGAAGAATAGGACGCTGCTGTACGTCCGGCGTGCGCCCCTGCCACAGGGGGACACGACGTCCGCCCGACGCGATCAGCGCCTTCGAACTCCCATCTCGAATGTCCGTCGATGACCTGTGGCATCGGCGAGGAAGCAGAAAACATGGCCAGCCTGCTCGACTCCGTCAACTCGGCGTCCCTGCGCACCGACGTCCCGGCCTTCCGCCCGGGTGACACCGTCAACGTGCACGTCCGCGTCATCGAGGGCAACCGCTCCCGTATCCAGCAGTTCAAGGGTGTCGTCATCCGCCGTCAGGGCTCGGGCGTCTCCGAGACCTTCACGGTCCGCAAGGTCTCCTTCTCCGTCGGCGTCGAGCGCACCTTCCCCGTGCACTCCCCGATCTTCGAGAAGGTCGAGCTGGTCACCCGCGGTGACGTCCGTCGCGCCAAGCTGTACTACCTCCGTGAGCTGCGCGGCAAGGCCGCGAAGATCAAGGAGAAGCGCGACAACTGAGCCCCGGCTCACCAGCGCGCACGCTCGGTCCACAGGCAGTCCGGCTAGGCTCTGCCCGCGATGGACACCGAAGCACAGCACCCGGAGCGCGACCGCACCTCCCCGTCCGACGAGACGGCGGGGGAGCGGTCGCGCTCCGCGCGTGTGAGGGGCGCCGCCCGCCGCGGACGGCTGCCGATATCCGGGCGCACGGCCGCGCTGATCGGTGCGGCCTGCGCGGTGTTCCTGCTGCTGTTCAGCCACTTCGTCGTACAGCCCTTCCTGATCCCCAGCACCTCCATGCAGCCCGCGCTCCAGGTCGGTGACCGGGTGCTCGTCAACAAGCTCGCCTACCGCTTCGGCGAGCAGCCCCGCCGCGGCGACGTGGTCGTCTTCGACGGCACCGGCTCCTTCGTGCGCGAGGGTCCCCGGGAGAACCCGGTGTCTGCGGCCGCACGGTGGGTGGGCTCCGGCCTCGGCCTGGCCGAACCCTCGGACACCGACTTCGTGAAGCGCGTCGTCGGCGTCGGCGGCGACCGGGTGACGTGCTGCGGCAAGGGCGGTCGCGTCGAGGTGAACGGCGTTCCCGTCGACGAGCCGTACCTGTACCGGGGCGACAGCCCCTCCAAGGTGGCCTTCGACATCGTGGTGCCGCGGGGCGCCCTGTGGGTGATGGGCGACCACCGTGCGAAGTCCCGCGACTCGCGCGACCACCTGGGCGAGCCCGGCGGCGGGATGGTGCCCGTGGACAAGGTCGTGGGCCGTGCCGACTGGATCGGCTGGCCGGCGGGACGCTGGCAGTCCCTGGCGGAAACGGACGCCTTCGCGCGCGTACCCGAGCCGGACGCCACGCGCGCGCACGCGCGAGGTGGCCGTGGGTAGCCGCGGGCGGCGGGCCGGGCAGGACGTGCCCCTGCCGACCGGTACGCGTCCCACCGACCCGGAACGTCCGCTGCCGGGACGCGCGGAACGGCGCCGGCTGGCCCGCAGGGTCAAGCGCCGCAGACGCCGCTCGGCCGTCAAGGAGATACCCCTCCTGATCACGGTGGCGCTGCTCATCGCACTCGTACTGAAGACGTTCCTGGTGCAGGCGTTCGTCATTCCCTCGGGATCGATGGAACAGACGATCAAGATCCAGGACCGGGTGGTCGTCGACAAGCTCACGCCCTGGTTCGGGTCGAAGCCCGCGCGCGGGGACGTGGTGGTCTTCAAGGACCCCGGGAACTGGCTGCCCAGCGAAGAGGCGCGGAAGAAGGCCGACCCGGTGGGGGTCAAGCAGGCCAAGCAGGTGCTGACGTACATCGGCCTGCTGCCCTCCAGCGACGAGCGGGACCTGATCAAGCGGGTCGTCGGCGTCGGCGGGGACACCGTGAAGTGCTGCGGGAAGGACGGCCGGATCACCGTCAACGGGGTCCCGCTGGACGAGCCGTACCTGCATCCGGGGAACGCGCCGTCCACGATCCCCTTCGAGGTGAAGGTCCCGCCGGGACGGCTGTTCGTCCTGGGCGACCACCGGGCCAACTCGGCGGACTCGCGGTTCCACCTGGCGGAGAAGGACCACGGCACGGTGTCCGAGGACCAGGTGGTGGGCAGGGCCGTGGCGATCGTCTGGCCGTTCTCCCACTGGCGCAGGCTCACCGAGCCGGACACCTTCGCCTCCGTACCCAACGCGCGCCCGGTATCGGCCACCGCGCGCGGTGCGTCGCATAGTGTGTCCTCTCGACACGGTCGTCCCGGTGGCGACCACACGTATTCCGACGGAATGACCCGGCTCCCGACCCCTGCGGAACTCCCGCTCGTTATGGGAGTGGTGGGCCTGCCCCTGTCCTGGGGCGGGCGGTTGCACGGAGTGAGGAGTGGATGTGGGGGATTTGGCTGTCGGCGCACGGTCCGGCCACGACGAGCCCGAGAAGAGGCCCGAGCTGCCCGCCGAGTCGCCCGTGACGGCGGACACCGCGGTGGCGGCTGACGGGGCGGACGACGCCTCGCAGCAGCACGAGGAGGAGCGCGAGCCCAAGAAGCAGCGTTCCTTCTGGAAGGAACTGCCGCTGCTGATCGGTGTCGCGCTGGTCCTGGCGCTGCTGATCAAGACCTTCCTGGTGCAGGCCTTCTCGATCCCGTCGGATTCGATGATGAACACCCTCCAGCGCGGGGACCGCGTGCTGGTCGACAAGCTCACCCCGTGGTTCGGCTCGAAGCCCGAGCGCGGCGAGGTGGTCGTCTTCCACGACCCGGGCAAGTGGCTGGAGGGCGAGCCCACGCCCGACCCGAACGCGGTGCAGAAGTTCCTCAGCTTCATCGGCCTGATGCCGTCCGCCGAGGAGAAGGACCTGATCAAGCGGGTCATCGCGGTCGGCGGCGACACCGTGGAGTGCAAGCGCGGCGGCAAGGTCCACGTCAACGGCAAGGCGCTGAACGAGCAGGACTTCATCGCGCCAGGCTCGACGCCCTGCGACGACCAGCCGTTCGGTCCGATCAAGGTGCCCGAGGGCCGGATCTGGGTGATGGGCGACAACCGCCAGAACTCGCTGGACTCCCGCTACCACCAGTCCCTGCCGGGCAACGGCACGGTCTCCGAGGACGACGTGGTGGGCCGCGCGATCGTGGTGGCCTGGCCGGTCAACCGCTGGGCGACGCTGCCGGTCCCGCCGACCTTCGACCAGCCGGGGCTGAACGCCGCCGCGAAGGCCGCGACCTCGCCGGCCGCGCTGGGCCTCGTGGGCGCGGTGCCGATCGTGTTGTGGCGCAGGCGCCGGGTGGCCGCGCCGGCCTGACCCGAGCTGTCCCGTGTGCGGCCCGCCGAGATCCTCGGCGGGCCGCACGGCCGTTCCCGGGGCTTCGCGCGGGCCCGGCGGCACGGTGTGCCGACGGGCATACCGCCGAGTAGGGACCCGCGGGTAGGGTGCCGTCCCAGATCTTCGACTCCGGCCGCGGGCCCGTGCGCCCGTGGTGGCGGGGACGTTCCCTGAGCGGGGAGGGCACTGGGATGACCGGAAAGACAACGGCGGGAGGCAGCCGCCTGGGCGGTGTGCTGTCGGGAGTGGCGGTGGCCCTCGGCTGCGTGCTCTTCCTCGGCGGCTTCGCCTGGGGCGCCGTGCTGTACAAGCCGTACACCGTGCCGACCGACTCGATGACCCCGACCGTCGGCGCGGGGGACCGGGTGCTCGCCCAGCGGATCGACGGCGCCGACGTCCGGCGCGGCGACGTGGTGATCTTCAAGGACCCGGCGTGGGGCGACCTGCCGATGGTCAAGCGCGTGGTGGGGGTCGGCGGCGACAAGGTCGCCTGCTGCGACGCCGGAGGGCGCCTCAGCATCGACGGAAAGGTGGTCCAGGAGCCGTACGTGCGCGCTCCCGCCGCCTCGCCGATCGGTTTCACCGCCACCGTGCCCAAGGGGCAGATCTTCCTCCTCGGCGACGAGCGCACGGGCTCCCTGGACTCCCGTTCGCACCTCCAGGACGCCGGACACGGCTCGGTGCCCCTCAGCGCCGTCAGCGGCCGCGTGGACGCCGTGGTGTGGCCCCTGGGGTCCATGGTGGACCGGCCCGCGGCGTTCGAGGGGATGCCGGGCGGCGTCTCCAGCCCCGGGCCGGTGACGCTGGTGGCCTGGACCGTGGTGGCCGGGGCGGTGCTGATCCTGGGCGGGGCGGCTTACGGGCCGCTGGCCAAGAGGCGGGGGAGGCGCACGCGCGCGCGCGAGGCCGTCGCGCATGGCTGAGGAGGTACGCAGGGTCGCGCGGGTGGTCGTGCTCGACCCCGACGACCGGATCCTGCTCATCCACGGCTTCGAACCGGACGATCCCGGGCAGCGCTGGTGGTTCACGCCCGGGGGCGGTGTCGAGGGCGAGGAGAGCCGGGAGCAGGCCGCGCTGCGGGAACTGGCCGAGGAGACCGGCCTCACCGGCCTGGAACTGGGGCCGTTGCTGTGGCGGCGGCTCTGCTCGTTCCCGTTCGACGGGCGCCGCTGGCACCAGGAGGAGTGGTTCTACCTGGTGCGCACCGGGCAGGTGGCGGCCGAGGAGATGGTCCCGGCGGCGCTGACGGACCTGGAGGCGCGCAGCGTCGCGGGTCTCAGGTGGTGGACCTCCGCCGAACTGTCGGTGGCCCGTGAGACGGTGTACCCGACCAGGCTCGCTGAGCTGCTGCGTACGCTGCTCGACGAGGGGCCTCCGAGTGCGCCGCTGGACCTGGACCCCGAATTCGGCTGAAGCCCGCCATGGCTGGGGCCGAAATCGCCGGGGGTCGCCGGGGGCTGGCGCACAATGGGGGGACGCACGGCTGAAGGGGAACATGCCATGAGCTCCGAGGACCTCGAGAAGTACGAGACCGAGATGGAGCTGAAGCTCTACCGGGAGTACCGCGACGTCGTCGGCCTGTTCAAGTACGTGATCGAGACCGAGCGCCGGTTCTACCTCACCAATGACTACGAGATGCAGGTGCACTCGGTGCAGGGTGAGGTGTTCTTCGAGGTGACGATGGCGGACGCCTGGGTCTGGGACATGTACAGGCCGGCCAGGTTCGTCAAGCAGGTCAGGGTGCTGACCTTCAAGGACGTGAACATCGAGGAGCTCAACAAGAGCGACTTGGAGCTGCCGGGGAGCTGACCCGGGAGCCGGTCCGGAGCCTCTGGGCGTCCCGGGAGGGGCCCGGAGCTGCCCGGGAGCTGAGGGGGAGGGCCCGCACAGGGGGGCGTTCACTCGTCGGGGTGGCCGAGTTTTCCACATCCCGGAGGTTATCCACCAAGATCCACAAGGATCGGGGCGCGGCGGGATCGTCGGTGCCGGAGGTGGTGCCGAAATGAACGCGACCAGGGCACTCGGAAGGTACGGAGAAGAACTGGCGGCCCGCCGCCTGGGGGCGGCCGGGATGAAGGTCCTCGCCCGCAACTGGCGGTGCGGGCGCACCGGCGAGATCGACATCGTGGCCCGCGACGGCGACGCGCTCGTCGTCTGCGAGGTCAAGACCCGCAGGACAGGCCCCTACTGCCCGATGGCGGCCCTCACCCCGGTCAGGACCGAGCGCCTCAGACGGCTCGCCGAATGCTGGCTGGCCCGCCACCACGGGCCACCGCCCGGAGGCGTCCGCATCGACCTGGTGGGCGTGACCCTGCCCCGGCGCGGAGCACCCCGCGTCGAGCACGTGCGGGGAGTGGGCTGACATGGGCTTCGCACGCACCTGCTCGGTGGCCCTGATCGGCGTGGAAGGCGTCGTCGTCGAGGTCCAGGCCGACCTCGAACCCGGAGTCGCCGCCTTCACCCTCGTCGGCCTGCCCGACAAGAGCCTGGTCGAAAGCCGCGACCGGGTACGGGCCGCCGTCGTCAACGCCGGAGCCGAATGGCCCCAGAAGAAGCTCACCGTCGGCCTCAGCCCCGCCTTCGTACCCAAGAGCGGCAGCGGATTCGACCTCGCCGTCGCCTGCGCGGTCCTCGGCGCGGCCGAACGCATCGACCCCCGCCAGATCGCCGACCTCGTCCTCATCGGCGAACTCGGCCTGGACGGACGGGTGCGGCCCGTGCGCGGCGTACTGCCCGCCGTGCTCGCCGCCGCGGAAGCCGGATACCGCCAGGTCGTCGTCCCCGAACAGACCGCGGGAGAAGCCGCACTCGTCCCCGGCGTCTCCGTCCTCGGCGTGCGCACCCTGCGCCAGCTCATCGCCGTCCTCGCCGACGAACCCGTACCCCAGGAGGAACCCGCCGAAGAAGGCAGACCCGACGCCATGCTCGCCGGACTCCTCGTCCCCGGCGCCGGAGTGGGCACCGGACTCGCCGCGGGACCCGGCGAAGGACCCGACCTCGCCGACGTCGCCGGACAGCGGGCCGCCCGCACCGCCCTCGAAGTCGCCGCCGCGGGAGGCCACCACCTCCTGCTGTCCGGACCACCCGGCGCCGGCAAGACCATGCTCGCCGAACGGCTGACCGGCATCCTGCCGCCCCTCACCCGCCAGGACTCCCTGGAAGTCACCGCCGTCCACTCCGTCGCGGGGATCCTGCCACCCGGCGAACCCCTGGTGCGGTCCGCGCCCTACTGCGCCCCCCACCACTCCGCCACCATGCAGTCCCTCGTCGGCGGCGGCAACGGACTGCCCCGACCCGGCGCCGTCTCCCTCGCCCATCGCGGAGTGCTCTTTCTTGACGAGGCACCCGAGTTCTCCGCCAAGGTCCTCGACGCACTGCGCCAGCCCCTGGAATCCGGACACGTCGTCGTCGCCCGCAGCGCCGGAGTGGTCCGCCTGCCCGCCCGGTTCCTCATGGTCCTGGCCGCCAACCCCTGCCCCTGCGGGCGCCACACGCTCAACGGCGCCGGATGCGAATGCCCCGCCTCCGTCATCCGGCGCTACCAGGCCCGGCTCTCCGGCCCGCTGCTCGACCGCGTGGACCTGCGTGTCGAGGTCGAGCCGGTCACCCGCTCCGACCTGCTCGGACGGGGCGGACGAGGAGAGAGCTCCGCCACCGTGGCCGCCCGGGTGGGACAAGCGAGGGAGCGGGCAGCCGCCCGGTTCGCGGGCACCCCCTGGACCCTCAACAGCGAAGTGCCCGGCCATGAGCTGCGCACCCGCTGGACGGTCGCACCCGGCGCCCTCGCCGCGGCCGAACGCGACCTGGAGCGCGGCATGCTCACCGCCCGCGGCCTGGACCGGGTCCTGCGCGTCGCCTGGACCCTCGCCGACCTCGGCGGGCGCGACCGGCCCCACCAGGGCGACGTGGGCCTCGCGCTGGAGCTGCGGACCGGAGTCGCCCGCGGCGCGCCCCTGCTCGTACGCGAACCGGAACCGGTGCCCGAGGAAGAACGCGTCACGGAAGCGGAGTACGGGGGCGTGGCGTGGACAGGACCATGACGCACGACGGCGGGGGCGGGGCCGGGCCCGCCGCAGGACGTCCCCGTACCGGAGGCGAAGGGCCCGGGGACCGCGCGGCCGACCGGGCCGGGGAGGGGAGGGAACGGGAACGGGAACGGCTGGCACGGGTCGCCCTCACACGCGTCATCGAACCCGGCGACGAGAACGCCGGACGCTGGCTGCGCCGGTTCGGAGCCGTAGGACTCCTCGACCGGCTGACCCGCCTGCCCTACGAGCCGGGAACCCTCGACGGAGTCGGCGAGCGGCGGGTACGTGCGCTGCGGGAGCGCGCCGCCGCCGTCGACCCCGAGCGGGACCTCGCCGCCGTACGGGAACTCGGCGGACGGTTCCTGGTACCAGGACAGCCCGAGTGGCCCAGCCAGCTGGACGACCTGGGCGACGCGCGCCCCCTCGGACTGTGGGTGCGCGGACAGGCCGACCTGCGCGCCTGGGCACTGCGCTCGGTCGCCGTCGTCGGAGCCAGGGCCTGCACGCCCTACGGGGCGCACACGGCGGCGGACCTCGGCGCCGGACTCGCGGAGCGAGGCTGGGTCGTGGTCTCCGGCGCCGCGTACGGAGTCGACGGCGCCGCCCACCGAGGCGTACTCGCCGCGGGAGGCGCCACCATCGCCGTCCTCGCCTGCGGGATCGACACGCCCTACCCGCGCGGGCACACCGAGTTGATCGGACGCATCGCCGAACAAGGGCTCGTCATCGGAGAGTTGCCACCCGGAGACCACCCCACCCCCAGCCGGTTCGTGCTCCGCAACCGCGTCATCGCCGCACTCACCCGGGGCACGGTCGTCGTCGAAGCGGAGTACCGCAGCGGCTCCCTGGCCACCGCCCGCGCCGCCCAGCGCATGGGCCGGCACACCATGGGCGTCCCCGGTCCCGTCACCAGCGGGCTCTCCGCGGGAGTCCACGAACTCCTGCGCGGAGAGGGCGTCCTGGTCACCGACGCGGCGGAGATCGCCGAACTCGTCGGCGACATCGGCGACCTGGCACCCGCCCGGCGCGGCCCGGTGCACGCCCGCGACCTCCTCGACCCGCGCACCGCCCGGATCCTGGAGGCACTTCCCGGCCGCGGCGCCCGCGACGGGCCCGCCATCGCGCGCGCCGCCGGAACGACGGCCGACGAGGTGCTCGGCAGGCTGTACGAACTCCACTCGTTGGGGTTCGTCGAACGGCACGGGGACGGCTGGCAGTTGACGAACCGGGGGACACCAGGGCCGAACGCGCGGCGAGGCGGTACTTGACCTGGGGCATTCGGGTGAAAAGGTGAAGGCGATGACCTTCGCAGTTCTCCCGGCGCGACGCCGGGGGCCGACGCAAGCACCGTCCGCCCCCGCTCGAAGGTGTGCCCGACGGGTGATACCCGGCGGGGCCCCAAGCACCCCTGTTCGCTTAACGCGACTGCCCAGTCACGCTACGCTCACACTCATTCCAGCCAACCCGCCCGTCCCGCCGCACCCCGCGGTTCACACCACAGCAGAACGGCTCAAGGCACGGCATGCCCCAGCACACGTCCGGGTCCGACCGCACGGCAGCACCCCCCGCTGCCCGCGGTGGAACACGGCCGCCCGCGCCCTCCTCACTGGAGGAGCTGTGGCGGTCGTACAAGACGACGGGCGATGGGCGGCTGCGTGAACAGCTGATCCTGCACTACTCGCCACTGGTCAAGTACGTGGCGGGCCGGGTGAGCGTCGGGCTGCCGTCCAACGTCGAGCAGGCCGACTTCGTCTCCTCCGGGGTCTTCGGGCTCATCGACGCCATCGAGAAGTTCGACATCGAGCGGTCCATCAAGTTCGAGACGTACGCGATCACCCGCATCCGCGGCGCGATGATCGACGAACTGCGGGCCCTGGACTGGATCCCCCGCTCCGTACGGCAGAAGGCCCGCGCCGTCGAGCGCGCCTACGCCACGCTGGAAGCGCAGCTGAGGCGCACTCCGAGCGAGAGCGAAGTCGCCGCGGAGATGGGCATCGCGGTCGAGGAACTGCACGCTGTTTTCAGCCAGTTGTCCCTCGCCAACGTGGTGGCCCTCGAAGAGCTGCTGCACGTCGGCGGCGAGGGCGGCGACCGGCTCAGCCTGATGGACACCCTGGAGGACACGGCCGCCGACAACCCCGTCGAGGTGGCCGAGGACCGCGAGCTCAGACGACTGCTCGCCCGCGCGATCAACACCCTGCCGGACCGCGAGAAGACCGTGGTCACGCTCTACTACTACGAGGGACTGACGCTCGCCGAGATCGGCAATGTGCTCGGCGTCACAGAGAGCCGCGTCAGCCAGATCCACACCAAGTCCGTCCTGCAACTGCGGGCCAAGCTGGCCGACGTCGGCCGTTGACGCGGGCCCCGAACGAGGCTCCCCGCTTCCGTGCGCGGCGGGTATCCGTAAAGTGGGGGCGTGCCAAGGATTCGAGCGGCCTCCGTGGCCGAGCACCGGACGATGCAGCGAGGCGCCCTGCTGGACGCCGCGCGATCCCTGCTGTCCGAAGGCGGTACGGAGGCGCTGACCTTCCCCGCCCTCGCCGAGCGCACGGGGCTGGCCCGCTCCTCCGTGTACGAGTACTTCCGCTCCCGCGCCGCCGTCGTCGAGGAGCTGTGCGCCGTCGACTTCCCCGTCTGGGCCGCCGAGGTCGAGGACGCGATGCAGGGCGCCGAGACGCCCCAGGGCAAGGTCGAGGCGTACGTGCGCCGGCAGCTTGAACTGGTGGGGGACCGCCGCCACCGGGCCGTCGTTGCCATCTCCGCCAGCGAACTCGACGCCGGAGCCCGCGAGAAGATCCGGGCCGCGCACGGCGGGCTGGTCGCGATGATCGTCGAAGCACTCCGCGAACTCGGCCAGGAAGAGCCCCGGCTCGGCGCGATGCTCCTCCAGGGCGTCGTCGACGCCGCGGTACGCCGCATCGAGCTCGGCGCCGCGGAGGAACCCGCCGCGATCGTGGACGCCGCGGTCTCCATGAGCCTGCACGGGGTGCAGGGGGCCTGACGGCGGGGGCCTGGCCGGTTCTGCAACTGGGGGGCCTCCCCCCCCGCCCCCTCCCCCCCCGCCCCTCCCTCCCCGTCCCCGGTCATGGCTGACCACGGCTACCGCTGGCCCACGGCCACCCGCCCCGGGCTGCGCGCTACAGCCCTACGCCCACGCCCTCCACGCCCTCCACGCCCCCACCCCCTGCCCCCCACCCCTACGGTCCCCGCACCCCCGCTCTCGGCAGTAGGCGGGAAGGTGGGCGTCTCAGGTGGGTCAGTGGGTTCTCGTAGGTCCCGGTCCCTCGGCGCAGGCCCCAGTGGAGGCAGCCCGTGCCGCAGTGGGTGGTGCCCGTCAAGGTGGCGACGGGCCGGCCCCGGGTGACGTGCGTGCCGCGGGGGACCAGGGCGGTCACGGGTTCGTACGTGGTGGTCAGGGGCGGGTTCCCGGTGTGCGGGAGCGTGATGGTCAGCACACCGCGGCCGGCGACCCGGCCCGCGAAGGTGACCGTCCCCCACGCGACGGCCCTGACCAGGGCGCCTTGCGGGGCCGCGAGGTCGATGCCCCGGTGGCCGGGGCCGTAGGGCGTCGCGGGGGGCTCCCAGCCGCGGACCACCACCGGGTCCGGTGGGCCCAGGGGCCACACCAGGGCCGGGATCAGCGTCAGTGGCAGGGCCGCCGTCAGCGGTCGTGTCATCGGTCGTCGTCCCTCCTTCCGGTGAGCCCGGACGCGGTCCGGGGGAGCGGTGGTGATCGCTCCTGGTGACGCTCAGCTTGGCAGTGGGCACGCTGTGGCGTGCGGGCCTGTGGAGTACTGGTCGGTTGTGGACAGCGCCGTCACCCGGCACTGTCCGGGTCCCGTACACTTCTTCTGGCGATCCGGGTCACCGGGTCGACTTCGCACGCCCCGCCACCGGCCTCGTAAGCCGTGGCAGCGCTTTTCGGTCCCTCGTGGCACAGCGCGCCGGGGCGTCAGGACATAACCGAGAAAACCAAGGAGATACGGCCATGGCCGTCGTCACGATGCGGGAGCTGCTGGAGAGCGGCGTCCACTTCGGTCACCAGACCCGTCGTTGGAACCCGAAGATGAAGCGTTTCATCTTCACGGAGCGCAACGGCATCTACATCATCGACCTGCTGCAGTCGCTGTCGTACATCGACCGCGCCTACGAGTTCGTGAAGGAGACCGTCGCGCACGGCGGTTCCATCATGTTCGTCGGTACGAAGAAGCAGGCGCAGGAGGCCATCGCCGAGCAGGCGACGCGCGTCGGCATGCCGTACGTCAACCAGCGCTGGCTGGGTGGCATGCTCACCAACTTCTCCACCGTCTACAAGCGCCTGCAGCGTCTCAAGGAGCTTGAGGCGATCGACTTCGAGGACGTGGCCGCCTCCGGCCTCACCAAGAAGGAGCTCCTGGTCCTCTCGCGCGAGAAGGCCAAGCTGGAGAAGACCCTCGGTGGTATCCGCGAGATGCAGAAGGTGCCCAGCGCCGTCTGGATCGTGGACACCAAGAAGGAGCACATCGCGGTCGGCGAGGCCCGCAAGCTCCACATCCCGGTCGTCGCGATCCTCGACACCAACTGCGACCCGGACGAGGTCGACTACAAGATCCCCGGCAACGACGACGCGATCCGCTCCGTCACGCTGCTCACCCGCGTGATCGCCGACGCCGTCGCCGAGGGCCTCATCGCCCGCTCCGGCGTGGCCACCGGTGACTCGAAGCCGGGCGAGAAGGCCCAGGGCGAGCCGCTGGCCGAGTGGGAGCGCGACCTGCTCGAGGGCGAGAAGAAGGCGGACGAGGCTCCGGCCGCCGCCGAGGCCCCTGCCGCCGAGGCCGAGGCCGAGGCCCCGGCCGCTGAGGCCCCCGCCGCGGAGGCTCCGGCCGCCGAGGCCGCTGCCGAGGCTCCGGCCGAGGCCGCCCCGGCCGCGGACGCCGAGCAGGCCTGACGCCCCACCCGGTGAACCCCGCGCCGTTACCGGCCGGGTGAACCACAGGTTCGGACGTTGACGGCGGGGGCCCACGAAGCCCCCGCCGTCCACCCGTAGCCCCAGATCTTCGTAGATCTTCCAAAGACTTCGAGAGAGAACACAGACTCATGGCGAACTACACCGCCGCTGACGTCAAGAAGCTCCGCGAGCTCACCGGCGCCGGCATGATGGACTGCAAGAAGGCGCTCGACGAGGCCGACGGCAGCGTCGACAAGGCCGTCGAGGCCCTGCGCATCAAGGGCCAGAAGGGCGTCGCCAAGCGCGAGGGCCGCTCGGCCGAGAACGGCGCGGTCGTCTCCATCATCGCCGACGACAACACCTCCGGTGTCATCGTCGAGCTGAAGTGCGAGACGGACTTCGTCGCCAAGGGCGAGAAGTTCCAGGCCGTCGCCAACCAGATCGCCGAGCACGTCGCCAAGTCCGCCCCGGCGGACATCGAGGCGCTGCTCGCCTCCGAGATCGAGGCCGGCAAGACCGTCCAGGCGTTCGTGGACGAGGCCAACGCGAACCTGGGCGAGAAGATCGTCCTGGACCGCTTCGCCCAGTTCGCGGACGGCTACGTCTTCGCGTACATGCACCGCACCATGCCCGACCTGCCGCCGCAGATCGGTGTCCTGGTCGAGCTGGACAAGGAAGACGCCGCCACCGCCAAGGGTGTCGCCCAGCACATCGCCGCCTTCGCGCCGAAGTACCTGGCCAAGGAGGACGTGCCGGCCGAGGTCGTCGAGTCCGAGCGCCGCGTCGCCGAGGAGACCACCCGCGCCGAGGGCAAGCCCGAGGCCGCCCTGCCGAAGATCGTCGAGGGTCGCCTCAACGGCTTCTTCAAGGACGCGACCCTGCTGGGCCAGCCGTACGCGCTGGACAACAAGAAGTCCGTCGAGCAGGTCCTGAAGGACGCCGGTGTCAGCCTGAAGCGCTTCGCGCGCATCAAGGTCGGCATCTGACCCGGAACGCGGTCGACGCGGGAGCCCGCTAGGGTTTTCCAGGCGGGTACCGTGCGGTCACGCACCGGACTGCCGCAGATCTGACGAGGAGGCCATTGCCGCGAGGGACACCAGCACCCACCGGCAATGGCCTTCTTCGTATGTGCACGAGGAGATCTCCATGAACCAGGACGCCGCTCAGGGCGACACCCACGACGGCAAGAAGGCCGGCCGCTTCATGCTGAAGCTGTCCGGTGAGGCTTTCTCCGGCGGAACCGGCCTCGGCGTCGACCCCGACGTCGTCCACGCCATCGCGCGTGAGATCGCCGCCGTCGTCCGCGACGGCGCGGAGATCGCCATCGTGATCGGCGGCGGCAACTTCTTCCGCGGCGCCGAGCTCCAGCAGCGCGG
The DNA here is from genome assembly GCF_040296945.1 of Streptomyces sp. NPDC001941. NCBI lineage: Bacteria > Bacillati > Actinomycetota > Actinomycetes > Kitasatosporales > Streptomycetaceae > Streptomyces > Streptomyces sp. NPDC001941. The sequence goes on from NZ_JBEOYE010000043.1 coordinate 65,615, forward strand.
CATGGACCGGGCCCGCTCGGACTACATGGGCATGCTCGGCACCGTGATGAACTGCCTGGCCCTCCAGGACTTCCTGGAGAAGGAGGGCATCGACAGCCGGGTCCAGACCGCCATCACCATGGGCCAGGTCGCCGAGCCGTACATCCCGCTGCGCGCCGTGCGCCACCTGGAGAAGGGCCGTGTGGTCATCTTCGGCGCCGGCATGGGAATGCCGTACTTCTCCACCGACACCACGGCCGCCCAGCGCGCCCTGGAGATCGACGCCGAGGCCCTGCTGATGGGCAAGAACGGCGTCGACGGGGTCTACGACTCCGACCCGAAGACCAACCCGGACGCGGTGAAGTTCGACGCGCTCGAGTACGGCGAGGTGCTGGCCCGGGACCTGAAGGTCGCCGACGCCACCGCCATCACCCTCTGCCGGGACAACGCGCTGCCGATCCTCGTCTTCGAGCTGCTCACGGCGGGCAATATCGCCCGCGCGGTCAAGGGTGAGAAGATCGGCACGCTCGTCAGCGACGAGGGCACCCGGGCCTGACATCCCGGAGCGTCCCCCGCCGAGGTGCGGGGGATGGACAAAGCCCTGCCGGTGGGACACCGTGCAGGAGAAGACGCGACGCAGGTTCCGCCGGCACCGTGACGCCGGGCCTACTCAAGACACGCAGGAGCAAGTGGTGATCGAAGAGACCCTCCTCGAGGCCGAGGAGAAGATGGAGAAGGCCGTCGTGGTCGCCAAGGAGGACTTCGCCGCGATCCGCACCGGCCGTGCGCACCCGGCGATGTTCAACAAGATCGTGGCCGACTACTACGGCGCCCTGACGCCGATCAACCAGATGGCCTCGTTCTCGGTGCCGGAGCCGCGGATGGCCGTCGTGACGCCGTTCGACAAGACCGCGCTGCGCAACATCGAGCAGGCGATCCGCGACTCGGACCTGGGCGTCAACCCGAGCAACGACGGCAACATCATCCGTGTGGTGTTCCCCGAGCTCACCGAGGAGCGCCGCCGCGACTACATCAAGGTCGCCAAGGGCAAGGCCGAGGACTCGAAGATCTCGATCCGCTCGGTGCGCCGCAAGGCCAAGGAGTCCATCGACAAGCTCGTCAAGGACGGCGAGGTCGGCGAGGACGAGGGCCGCCGCGCCGAGAAGGAGCTCGACGACCTCACCGCGAAGTACGTCGCGCAGGTGGACGAGCTGCTCAAGCACAAGGAAGCCGAGCTGCTCGAGGTCTGATGAACGACTCTTCCTGGGGGGCGCCGCCCAGAGCGGACTACTGGGGCCCACCCGACCAGGGGCCCGCACCGGCGGGCCCGGCGGGTCCCGCCTACGATGGGCACGACGCACAGCAGACTCGGCCCATGCCCATCGTGCCCGACGTTCCTGACGGCTCGTACCAGGACGACCACGACGACCACGACCGGGGGGCCGCTTCGCTGAGCGGCCCCCCGTTCCGTGACCCGATCCGCGACGAGATGCCGCAGGAGCCCATGCCCACCGCAGCCCCCCAGCCCGCGCCGCCCGCCCCGGCGGCGCCGCAGAAGAAGAGCGCGGGCCGGGACCTGGGCGCGGCCATAGGGGTGGGCGTCGGCCTCGGCGCGGTGATCATCGCGTCGCTGTTTATCGTCAAGGCCGTGTTCATCGGCGTGATAGCGGTCGCCGTGGTGGTGGGCCTGTGGGAGCTGACCTCCCGCCTGGAGGAGCGCAAGCAGATCAGGGCGCCGCTGGTGCCGCTGGCCGTGGGCGGCGCGGCGATGGTCGTCGCCGGGTACGTCCGGGGTGCCGAGGGCGCCTGGGTGGCCATGGCGCTGACCGCGCTCGCGGTGCTGGTGTGGCGGATGACGGAGCCCCCCGAGGGCTATCTGAAGGACGTCACGGCGGGTGTCTTCGCGGCGTTCTACGTGCCGTTCCTGGCGACGTTCGTGGCGCTGCTGCTGACCGCGGACGACGGCCCGCAGCGGGTGCTGACGTTCCTGGTGCTGACGGTGGTCAGCGACACCGGGGCGTACGCGGTCGGCTGGCGGTTCGGCAAGCACAAGCTGGCGCCGCGCATCAGCCCCGGGAAGACCCGCGAGGGCCTGGTGGGCGCGGTGACGTTCGCGATGGCGGCGGGCGCGCTGTGCATGCAGTTCCTGATCGACGGCGGCAGCTGGTGGCAGGGCCTGGTGCTGGGGTTCGCGGTGGCGGCCAGCGCGACGCTGGGCGACCTGGGCGAGTCGATGATCAAGCGTGACCTGGGCATCAAGGACATGGGGACGCTGCTGCCGGGCCACGGCGGGATCATGGACCGGCTGGACTCGCTGCTGCCCACCGCGCCGGTGGTGTGGCTGCTGCTCACCCTGTTCGTCGGGCAGGGCTGAGCCCGCCGGTTACCCTGGAAGGGCGTGTCGTTCCTTGCGGCACGCCCTTTTGCCGTCACCGAGGAGACTTGAGCGCCATGGCCCCCGCCCCGGGAGAACTGACCTTCGTCGCGCCCCGCGGAGCCAAGAAGCCGCCGCGGCACCTGGCCGACCTGACGCCGGCCGAGCGCAAGGAGGCGGTGGCCGCGATCGGCGAGAAGCCGTTCCGCGCCAAGCAGCTCTCGCAGCACTACTTCGCGCGGTACGCGCACGACCCGGCCCAGTGGACGGACATCCCGGCGGCCTCGCGCGAGAAGCTGGCCGGGGAGCTGCTGCCCGACCTGATGAGCGTCGTACGGCACATCTCCTGCGACGACGACACCACCCGCAAGACGCTGTGGAAGCTGCACGACGGCACCCTGGTGGAGTCGGTGCTGATGCGCTACCCGGACCGGGTGACCATGTGCATCTCCTCGCAGGCCGGCTGCGGCATGAACTGTCCGTTCTGCGCGACCGGGCAGGCGGGCCTGGACCGCAACCTGTCGACGGCGGAGATCGTGCACCAGATCGTCGACGGCATGCGGTCGCTGCGCGACGGCGAGGTGCCGGGCGGCCCGGCGCGCCTGTCGAACATCGTGTTCATGGGCATGGGCGAGCCGCTGGCGAACTACAAGCGGGTGGTCGGCGCGATCCGCCGGCTGACCGACCCGGAGCCGGACGGCCTGGGCCTGTCCCAGCGCGGCATCACCGTCTCCACGGTGGGTCTGGTTCCGGCCATGCTGCGCTTCGCCGACGAGGGCTTCAAGTGCCGGCTCGCGGTGTCGCTGCACGCCCCGGACGACGAGCTGCGGGACACGCTGGTGCCGGTGAACACGCGCTGGAAGGTGCGCGAGGTGCTGGACGCGGCGTGGGAGTACGCGGAGAAGTCCGGCCGCCGCATCTCCATCGAGTACGCGCTGATCCGTGACATCAACGACCAGGCCTGGCGCGGTGACCTGCTGGGACGCCTGCTCAAGGGCAAGCGGGTGCACGTGAACCTGATCCCGCTGAACCCGACGCCGGGCTCCAAGTGGACCGCCTCGCGGCCCGAGGACGAGAAGGCGTTCGTCGAGGCGATCGCGGCGCACGGGGTGCCGGTGACGGTGCGCGACACCCGGGGCCAGGAGATCGACGGGGCGTGCGGGCAGCTGGCGGCGTCCGAGCGCTGACGTTTTCGGCGTGGCGTACGCTTGGCTCGAAAACTCCATCCGTACGCGATGATCCGTGCGAGGCACCTGTGTGGCTCGTGCGTGATCCGTCCGTGCGCGACAACTTCATCCCATTCCGACAGGGGAGCGCCACAGCGCTGAGAGTGCGCGGCCGCCACGGCGCCGCGCAGACCCTCTGAACCTTGCCCAGGTCATTCTGGGTAGGAAGTTCGGTCACCACTCCAAGCTGTTGCGCCCTGCCCGCCGCGAGGCGGGCAGGGCCGCGTCTTCTCCTGGTCAACCCAGGAGGAATCTTCAGTGAGCACCACCTTCAGGCTGGCGGCCGGTGCGCTGGCCGCCGCCGTGGGCGTCACCGCCCTCGCCGCGTGCGGCTCCGGCGACGGCGGCTCCTCGTCCGCCGGCGGCAAGACGGTCACCGTCGTCACCCACGACTCCTTCAACGTGACCCCGGCGGTCCTCGAGGAGTTCGAGAAGTCCAGCGGCTACCAGGTGAAGGTCCTCAAGAGCGGGGACGCGGGCGCCGCCCTGAACCAGGAGGTCCTGACCAAGGGCTCGCCGCGCGGCGACGTGTTCTTCGGCGTGGACAACACCCTGCTCTCCCGGGCCCTGGACAACGGCCTGTTCACGCCGTACGAGGCCAAGGGCCTGGGCCAGGTCGAGGCCGCGGCCCAGCTGGACAAGGACGAGCACCGGGTGACGCCCGTCGACACCGGCGACATCTGCGTCAACTACGACAAGAAGTACTTCGCGGACAAGAAGCTGGCGCCGCCGAAGTCCTTCGACGACCTCGCCGAGCCCGCGTACAAGGACCTCCTCGTGGTGGAGAACGCCGCGACGTCCTCGCCGGGCCTCGGCTTCCTGCTCGGATCGGTCGCGCGGTACGGCGACGACGGCTGGCAGGACTACTGGAAGAAGCTCAAGGCCAACGGCGTCAAGGTCGTCGACGGCTGGGAGCAGGCCTACAACCAGGAGTTCTCCGGCTCGGCCGGCGGCAAGAAGGCCAAGGCGGACCGCCCGCTGGTGGTCAGCTACGCCTCCAGCCCGCCCGTCGAGGTGCTCTACTCCAAGCCGCAGCCCGCCCAGGCGCCCACCGGCGTGGCCACCGGCACCTGCTTCCGCCAGACCGAGTTCGCCGGGCTGCTCAAGGGCGCGAAGAACGAGGCCGGCGGCAAGGCGTTCCTGGACTTCCTGATCTCCAAGAGGTTCCAGGAGGACATGCCGCTGCAGATGTTCGTCAACCCCGTGCTCAAGGGCGCGAAGCTGCCCGAGCTGTTCACCACGTTCGGTGAGATGGCGGTGGACCCGAAGACGGTGCCCGCGGCGGACATCGCGAAGAACCGCGAGGGCTGGGTCAAGACGTGGACCTCGATCACCGTGAAGTGACGCGTGACGTGACGCGGGACGGCACGGCGCGGGAGCGCCGCCCGGCCCGTACGGGCGCCGGGTGGCGGGCCCCCGCCACCCGGGCCGCCCTGATGGCGCTGCCCGTGGTCTTCTTCGCCCTCTTCTTCGCCTACCCGGTCGCCGCGATCGTCGGCCGGGGCCTGAAGGACGGCGGCGGCTGGCAGTTCGGGCGCGTCGGCCAGGTGCTCACCGACCCCGACGTCCTCGACGTCCTGTGGTTCACCACCTGGCAGGCCCTCGCCTCGACCGCGCTGACCCTGCTGCTCGCCCTGCCCGGCGCGTACGTCTTCGCACGCCTGGACTTTCCCGGCAAGCAGCTGCTGCGGGCCGTGGTCACCGTGCCGTTCGTCCTGCCGACCGTCGTCGTCGGCACCGCGTTCCTGGCCCTGCTCGGGCGCGGCGGGCTGCTCGACGACCTGTGGGGGGTGCGCCTGGACACCACGGTCTGGGCGATCCTGCTCGCGCACGTCTTCTTCAACTACGCCGTCGTCGTACGGACCGTGGGCGGCCTGTGGTCCCAGCTCGACCCGCGCCAGGAAGAGGCCGCGCGGGTGCTCGGCGCCTCCCGGTTCGGGGCCTGGCGGCGGGTCGTGCTGCCCGCGCTCGGCCCGGCCGTCGCCGCCGCCGCGCTGATGGTGTTCCTGTTCACCTTCACCTCCTTCGGCGTCGTGCAGATCCTCGGCGGGCCCGCGTACTCCACCCTGGAGGTGGAGATCTACCGGCAGACCGCCCAGCTGCTCGACCTGCCCACCGCCGCCGTGCTGACCCTGGTGCAGTTCGCCGCCGTCGGCGCGGTCCTGGCCGTGCACGGCTGGACCGTGCGCCGCCGCGAGGGCGCGCTGCGGCTGGTCGACCCGGCGCTCACCGCCCGTCGCCCGCGAGGGGCCGGGCAGCGGGCCGTCCTCGGCGGCGTCCTGCTGACCGTGCTGCTGCTCGTGCTGCTGCCGCTCGCGGTGCTCCTGGAGCGCTCGCTGAGCGTCCCCGGCGGCCACGGCCTGGACCACTACCGGTCGCTGGGCACCACCGACGGCGGGACGTTCCTGGTGCCGCCGGTCCAGGCGGTGTGGAACTCGCTGCAGTACGCGCTGGCGGCCACCGCGATCGCCGTGGCCGTCGGAGGGCTGGCCGCCGCCGCGCTCACCCGGCGGGCCGGACGCGTGGTGCGCGCCTTCGACGCGCTGCTGATGCTGCCGCTGGGCGTCTCCGCGGTCACCGTCGGCTTCGGATTCCTGATCACCCTGGACGAGCCGCCGCTGGACCTGCGCACCTCGTGGATCCTGGTGCCGCTGGCCCAGGCGCTGGTCGGCGTCCCCTTCGTCGTACGGACCATGCTGCCGGTGCTGCGCGCCGTCGACGGGCGGCTGCGCGAGGCGGCGGCCGTGCTCGGCGCCTCCCCGCTGCGGGCCTGGCGCGAGGTGGACCTGCCGATGGTGCGCAGGGCGCTGCTGGTGGCCGCCGGGTTCGCGTTCGCCGTCTCGCTGGGCGAGTTCGGCGCGACGGTGTTCATCGCCCGTCCCGACCGGCCGACCCTGCCGGTGGCAGTGGCCCGCCTGCTCGGGCGGCCCGGCGAGACGAGCTACGGACAGGCGATGGCCCTGTCGACGGTACTGATGGTGGTGTGCGCGGTGGCGCTGCTCGTCCTGGAGCGCGTGCGCACGGATCGCTCCGGGGAGTTCTGATGCTGACGACCGAGAACGTGGGCGTGCGGTTCGGCGAGCGGGCCGTGCTCGACGGCGTGGACCTGGCCGTGGCCGAGCACGAGATCGTGTGCGTGCTCGGGCCCAGCGGCAGCGGCAAGTCGACGCTGCTGCGCGCGGTGGCGGGCCTGCAGCCCGTCCATACGGGCCGGGTGCTGCTGGGCGGCGCCGACCAGGCCGGGGTGCCGGTGCACCGGCGCGGGGTGGGCCTGATGTTCCAGGACCACCAGCTGTTCCCGCAGCGCGACGTGGCCGGCAACGTGGCCTTCGGGCTGCGCATGCACGGGGTGCCGCGCGCCGAACAGGCCCTGCGCGTCGAGGAGTTGCTGGAGCTCGTGGGGCTGCCGGGCGCCGCGCGCCGGGCCGTCGCCTCGCTGTCCGGCGGCGAGCAGCAGCGGGTCGCGCTGGCCCGCGCGCTGGCGCCCCGGCCCCGGCTGCTGATGCTGGACGAACCGCTGGGCCAGCTGGACCGGGGGCTGCGCGAGCGCCTGGTGGGGGAGCTGCGGGCGCTGTTCGGGCGGCTCGGCACGACGGTGCTGGCCGTCACGCACGACCAGGGCGAGGCGTTCGCGCTCGCCGACCGGGTCGTGGTGATGCGCGACGGGCGCATCGCCCAGACCGGCACGCCGAGCGAGGTGTGGCAGCGTCCGGCCGACGCGTTCGTGGCCCGCTTCCTGGGCTTCGACAACGTGGTGGACGCCCAGGTCACCGGGCAGGCCGCGGACACCCCGTGGGGCAAGGTGCCGGTCCCGGCGGGCTCCCCGCAGGGCGGGCGCCCGCTGCTGGTGCGCCCCGGCGGGGTGCGGCTCGCGGCGCCGGGGGAGGGGCTGGCCTGCGTGGTGGACGCCCGGGCGTTCCGCGGCGACCGGGTCGCGGTGCGGCTGCGCCCGGTGGACGGGGCACCGCCGATCGAGGCGCTCTGCCCGCTGGACGCGGCGCCCGCCGAAGGGGCCGCGGTGGACGCGGTGTTCACGGAGGCGGACGTGGTGGTGCTGGAGCGGGGCTGAGTGAGGGGTGCGGGGTGCGCTCTGAGTCTTACGGGGTGCGCACTGAGGGGCTCCAGGGCTACGGGGCTTCCGCTTCCCGTACCGACGCGCGCAGGTCCAGGGACGCCTGGGCGCCGCCGCCCTCGGGGTTGGTGAACTCCAGGGGTGCGCCGAGGACCGCGGCCTGGCCCGCGGCGATCGTCAGGCCGAGGCCCAGGCCCTGGCCGACCGCGCTGGTCTGGAAGCGCTGCGGGCCGTGCGCGAGCAGGTGCTCGGGGAAGCCGCCGCCGCTGTCGCGGACCCGTACCACGCCCGCGTCCACCTCGACCGCGACCGGCCGGGCGCCGTGCCGCAGGGCGTTGGTGACCAGGTTCGTCAGGACCCGCTCCACCCGGCGCGAGTCGGTCTCCACCAGGGCGTCCTCGACCACCTCGACGGCCACGCCGCCGCCGGTGCCGTCGGTGGCGGCGAGCACCGCCCGCCGCACCAGCGGCGCCAGCTCCACCAGCCGGGTCTCGGCGCGCTCGACACCGTTGTCGAGCCGGGCCACTTCGAGGATGTCCTCGACCAGGTCGCGCAGGTGCGAGGCCCGGTCCTTGACCATCGACTCGGCGCGCCCGTCGGGCAGCAGGCCCGCGGCGGCGACCAGTCCGGCGACCGGGGTGCGCAGCTCGTGCGCGATGTTGGCGGTGACCTCGCGCTCGGCGTCCAGCCGGTCCGCGAGCGCCTCGGCCATCGTGTTCACCGCCCGGGTCAGCTTGCCGATCTCGTCGCGCCCGCCGTGCGGCAGGCGCGCCCGCAGGTCCCCGCCGGCGATCTGGGCGGCGCGGTGCGCGGAGACGCGCAGCCGGCGGCCGAGCCGGGTGGCGAGCAGGATGCCGATGAGGGTGGCGACCAGGGTGCCGACCAGGCCGGCGCGCAGCATGCCCTGCTGGAGCTTGCCGGAGAGCGGGTCCTCGCGTTCGCGCAGGGCCAGGACGTGGCCGTCGTGGGGGACGGCGGCCCAGATGAGCCGGACGCCGTCGCGCTCCTGGACGAAGGTGGCGCGGTGGCCCGCGCGGGTCGCCCGGCGCAGCGGCCCGGGCAGGTCGGGCGGGTCGACGCGCATCCCGTACTTGGGCGCGTCGGCCCCCTTGCCGTGCTCGTACGCCCGCTGGGCGTACAGCAGCCGCTCCATGGCCTGTTCGCGGCCCCGGTCGGTGAGCAGCCGGGGCACCTGGATGCCCGTGACCAGCGCGGCGAGCGCGGCGGTCGCCGCGATCGTCGCGCCTATCTTGATGCGCAGCCCCATGTCAGCCCCCGGTGGTTCCCCCGGCGGGGAGTCTACGAGGCGTCGGGGACCAGCTCACGGCCGGTCTCGGGCGCATCGGCGGCACTGTTCCCGGCCGGTTCGGGCTCCTGGGGCGCCGGCGCGCCCGCGTGCGCCTCGGGCGCGCCGTACCAGGCGACGGCGACCGCGCCCGCGACGGCCAGCAGGAACCCGGTGACGGCGAGCCAGCCGAACCCGGCGCGGGAGGCGTCGCCCAGCCACAGCACGCCGATCGCGCCGGGCAGCACGGTCTCGCCGACGACCAGGGCGGCGGTGGCGCCGTTGACCGAGCCGATCTGCAGGGCCACCGTGTGCAGGTACATGCCGCCGGCGCCGGCGACCACGATCGCGTACAGCGCCGGGTCGGTGAGCAGGGCCGCCGGGTCGAACGGGTCGATGCCGTTCAGGATCCGCACGCCGACGCCCAGGGCGCCGAAGCCGAGGCCGGAGAGCAGGCCGGCGAGGATCGCGGCGCTGCCGCCGAGCAGCCGCACGGCGAGCGTGCCGACGGCCATCAGCAGCACCGACACCGCGAGCAGCCACCAGTGCGTGGCGATCGGGGTGTGGCCGCCGCCCTCGGGGCCCGCGGCGGTGGCCAGCAGGACCAGGGCGGAGCAGACCACGCCGATGGAGGTCCACTCGGCGCGGGTCAGCCGGATGCCGAGCAGCCGGACGCTGAGGACCGCGGTGACCACCAGGTTGGCGCTGATCACCGTCTGGGAGAGGAACAGCGGCAGCATCCGGGCGGCCAGCGCGCCGAGCCCGAAGCCGATGAAGTCCAGCACGGTGCCGACGATGAACTCCCAGGTCATCGCGGCCTGGGCGGTGGAGGACAGGCTGGGTCCTCCGTGCGCGGTGACCCCGGCCCCGGCGGTGTCGCGGCGGGCGGCCCGGCGCGAGCCGACGGCTTGCAGGACGGAGCCGGTGCCGTAGCAGAGGGAGGCCGCTATGGCGGTGATCAGGCCGATGAGCACGCGGTGGTCCGTTTCCGACGAGGTACCGGCCGGGTGGTCGGACCGGCCGGGTGGTTACCTCTGCCAGACGTGATCGGCGGCCCGGGGGTTGCCTGGGCCGCCGCGCGGGATCGGGGGGCTCAGGCTCCGGTGAGGCGGGCGAGCGCGGCGGGCGCCTCCTCCACGGTGTCCACCAGGGCGATGCGGTCGCGCATCGGGCGGCCCTCGGCGAGCGCGGTGAGCAGCGGCCAGGCGGGCAGCCGCTCGGTCCAGTGCTCCCGGTCGACCAGCACCATGGGGGTGGGCTCGCCGCGCGAGGAGTAGTAGTTGGGCGTCGCGTTGTCGAAGATCTCCTGTACGGTCCCGGCGGCGCCCGGCAGGAAGACGACCCCGGCGTTGGACCGGGCCAGCAGGCCGTCCTCGCGGACGGCGTTGGCGAAGTACTTGGCGATGTGCGCGGCGAACGCGTTGGGCGGTTCGTGCCCGTAGAACCAGGTGGGGATGCCGACCGAGGCGCCGCCCTCGGGCCAGCGCTGCCGCACGTCGAAGGCGGCCAGCGCCCAGTCGCCGACGGACGGGGTGAACGAGGGCGCCTTGGCCAGGGCCCGCAGCGCGTCGTCGAGCATCGCGTCGGGGTGCGGCGCGGCGTACGCCCCGAGGTTGGCGGCCTCCATCGCGCCCGGCCCGCCGCCGGTGGCCACGGTCAGGCCCGAGCGGGCCAGGGTGCGGCCCAGGCGCGCGGCGCCCGCGTAGGCGTCCGTGCCGCGCTTCATCTGGTGGCCGCCCATGACGCCGACCACGCGGGCGCCGCGCAGGAGTTCGTCCAGGGCGTCGGAGACGGAGTCGTCGTGGATGGAGCGGAGCATCGAGGCGAAGACGTCGCCGTCGTCCTTGGTGCGCTGGAACCAGGCGTACGACAGGGCGTCGGGCGTCCCCTCGTACCCCCGCTCGGCGAGGTGCTCGAAGAGCTCGTCGGGCGTGTAGAGCAGTCCGCGGTAGGGGTCGAAGGGCAGGTCCGGGACGGGCGGGAAGACCAGGGCCCCCTCGGCGCGCACCTTCGCGGCGGCCTCCGGCTCCATGGGGCAGCCCAGGAACACGGCGCCGTCGGCGGGGGTGGCGAGCAGGACGTCGGTGCGGCCGGTCAGGTCCACGGACTGCACGCGGTGGCCCGAGAGCGGGCCGCGGGCGGTGACCTCGTCGAACTCGCCGAGGGTCTCTATCTCCCGGTCGTCGTCGGGCGCGGGTGCCAGGAGTGCGTCGTCAGCCATGGGCCCACGATAGGCGCCGGGCCGGGGCGGGTGGCTGCCCGGAGGGGGCCGGCCCCGTGGCCCGGCCCCCTCCGGGGGTCCTCGCGCGGCGGTCTCAGCCGCGCAGCGGTGTCGCCGCGATCTCCGCGACCGCCCAGGTCAGCGGGGCGAACACGGCGATCAGGGCGGTCGCGCGCAGGGCCGCGGCCGAGCGCAGCAGGGTGGGGGCGGCGCCCAGGCGCAGCAGTGCGGCGGTGGTGCCGGCGCGGGACTGCTTGGCCTCCAGGGCCGCGGTGAGCAGCGTCGCCGAGGTGCAGGCCACCACCAGGGTGGCGCCCAGCGCGGTCAGCGGCCCGAGCGAGGGACCGCTGTACGTCGCCGAGACGGCCAGGGCGCCCGAGGCGACCGCGCACACCACGCCCAGCGGGCGGCCGACGCGCTGGGCCTCGTCCATCAGGACCCGCCCCGCGAGCAGCCGGGTCGCGCCGGGGCGCAGGGTCTGCAGGAGGCGCCCGCACAGGTGGGTGACGCTGGGCCCGGCCATGGCCAGGCCGAGCGCGGTCAGGGTCCAGCCGGCCAGCACCCCGGCCGGGTTGCCGTCGAAGCGGCCGGGCAGCGGGAAGCCGCCGCTCGCGCCGCGGGCCGCGTAGGTCTCCACGGCCAGGCCCGCCGCGAGCAGGGCCACGCCCCAGGGCAGCCCGGTGGGCGCGGCGGGCGGCGCCTCGGGGCGGTCGGGGTCGGCCTCGTCGCCGGGCACGGCGCGGCGCGGGCGCAGCGCGAGCGCGGCGGCGGCGGACGCGGCGACGGGCAGTACGGCCAGCAGGGTGAGCGCGGCGGCCAGCGGCAGCGGGCGGTCGGCGGCGAGCAGGTCGGCGCCCGCGCCGTCGAAGGGCAGGCCGGTGATGTCGCCGCGCAGGTGCAGGTAGAACAGCAGGGCCACGGCGGAGCCCAGGGTCGCCGAGATGGCGGTGGAGACGGCGGCGAGCACGGTGAGCCGGGCCGGGCCGAGGCCGACGGCGGAGAGGCCGGGGCGCGGCCGGGTGGCCGGGTCGGTGCGGGCGACGGCGACCGCGAGGTGCACGGTGGCGGCGAGCGGGATCAGGCACCAGGCCAGCCGCAGCACGTTGGCGGTGGGGTGTTCGGGGTGCGCCACCGCGTACCCCAGGGTGCACAGCAGGAGGAAGCCGACGCCGGCCGAGGCGGCCGCCACGAGCAGCCGGCGCAGCAGGACCAGCGGGCGGGTGCCGCGGGCTAGACGGAGAGCGAGCACGCGGCACGGCCCTCCGCTTCCGGCAGCTGCAGGGAGTTGACGCGGCGGCCGTCGAGCAGGGCGAGGGCGCGGTCGGCGAGCGCGGCGACGTCCGGGTCGTGGGTGGCCAGCACCACGGTGATGCGGTGCGAGCGGGCCGCGGCGGTCAGGGTGCGCAGCACCTGGGCGCGGTCGGCGCGGTGCAGGGAGGCGGTCGGCTCGTCGGCGAAGAGCACGGCGGGCGTGGTGACCAGGGCGCGGGCGACGGCGACGCGCTGGCGCTGGGACTGCTGCAGGGCGTGCGGGCGGCGGCGGGCGACGCCGCCGATGTCCAGGCGCTCCAGCCACTCGGTGGCGGCGGTGCGGGCGGCGCGGTGGGCGACGCCGCGCAGCAGCAGTGGCAGGGCGGCGTTCTCCCAGGCGGTGAGCTCGGGGACCAGTTCCGCCTCGGGGCCGATCCAGGCGAAGCGGCGCAGCCTGAGGCGCTCGCGGGCCAGGTGGCCCAGGGTGTGCACGGGGCCGCTGTTGAACCAGACCTCGCCCTGCTGGGGGACGAGCTGTCCGGACAGGCAGCGCAGCAGTGTGGTCTTGCCGCTGCCGCGGGGGCCGGTGACCGCGAGGATCTCTCCTTCGCGCACCCCCAGGGAGACGCCGCTGAGCGCGGGCGACCCGTTGTGCGTGTGGTGCAGGGAACGCGCCCAGAGCACGTCGTTGTCCGGCGGGGCCACCATGGCGTACACCTCGGTTCAGATCAGATTTCCCGTCCCCCTCCCCCGTACGGGGGAACGAAGGCGGCGCCGATCGGTCACTGGGCACCGTAGGGATTCGGGCCCGGGTGTACGTACGGAACGCGGCCCGGGGGCGCCCGTTCTCACTCGAACGGGCGCCCCCGGGCCGTCGGCCGTGCGGCTCAGAGCTTGGTCCAGGCCTCCGTGAGGGTGGCGCGCAGGATCTGCTCGATCTCGTCGAAGGTGCCCTGGTCGGAGATGAGCGGCGGGGCGAGCTGGACGACCGGGTCGCCGCGGTCGTCGGCCCGGCAGTACAGGCCGTTGTCGTACAGCGCCTTGGAGAGGAAGCCGTACAGGACGCGCTCGGTCTCCTCGTCGTTGAAGGACTCCTTGGTGTGCTTGTCCTTCACCAGCTCGATGCCGTAGAAGAAGCCGTTGCCGCGGACGTCGCCGACGATCGGCAGGTCGTGCAGCTTCTCCAGGGTGGCCTTGAAGTTGCCCTCGTTGTCGAGGACGTGCTGGTTGAGGCCTTCCTTCTCGAAGATGTCGAGGTTGGCCAGGCCGACCGCGGCGGAGACCGGGTGGCCGCCGAAGGTGTAGCCGTGCAGGAAGGTGTTGTCGCCCTTGTAGAACGGCTCCGCCAGGCGGTCGGAGATGATGCAGGCGCCGATGGGGGAGTAGCCCGAGGTCATGCCCTTGGCGCAGGTGATCATGTCCGGCACGTAGTCGAACTTGTCGCAGGCGAACATGGTGCCCAGGCGGCCGAAGGCGCAGATGACCTCGTCGGAGACGAGCAGCACGTCGTACTGGTCGCAGATCTCGCGCACGCGCTGGAAGTAGCCGGGCGGGGGCGGGAAGCAGCCGCCGGCGTTCTGCACGGGCTCCAGGAAGACCGCGGCGACGGTGTCGGGGCCCTCGAAGAGGATCTGCTGCTCGATCTGGTCGGCGGCCCAGCGGCCGAAGGCCTCGGGGTCGTCGCCGTGGATCGGGGCGCGGTAGATGTTGGTGTTGGGCACCTTGTGCGCGCCGGGGACCAGCGGCTCGAAGGGGGCCTTGAGGGCGGGCAGGCCGGTGATCGACAGGGCGCCCTGCGGGGTGCCGTGGTAGGCGACCGCGCGGGAGATGACCTTGTGCTTGGTCGGCTTGCCGGTGAGCTTGAAGTACTGCTTGGCGAGCTTCCAGGCGGTCTCGACGGCCTCGCCGCCGCCGGTGGTGAAGAAGACCTTGTTGAGGTCGCCCGGGGCGTGGTGCGCGAGCCGCTCGGCCAGTTCGACGGCCTTGGGGTGCGCGTACGACCAGACCGGGAAGAAGGCCAGCTCCTTGGCCTGCCTCATGGCCGTCTCGGCGAGCTCGACGCGGCCGTGGCCGGCCTGGACCACGAAGAGGCCCGCGAGACCGTCCAGGTAGCGCTTGCCCTTGTCGTCGTAGATGTACGTGCCCTCGCCGCGCACGATCGTCGGCACGGGGGCGTTCTCGTACGACGACATGCGGGTGAAGTGCATCCACAGGTGGTCGTACGCGGTCTGGGAGAGGTCCTTGCTCACGGCTATCGGGTTCCCCACATATAGGTCTGCTTCTTGAGCTTGAGGTAGACGAAGCTCTCGGTCGAGCGCACGCCGGGGAGGGTGCGGATGCGCTTGTTGATCACTTCCAGGAGGTGGTCGTCGTCCTCGCAGACGACCTCCACCAGCAGGTCGAAGGAGCCCGCGGTCATCACCACGTACTCGCACTCGCCCATGGCCGTCAGGGCCTCCGCCACCGGTTCGAGGTCGCCCTCGACGTGGATGCCCA
>NZ_JBEOYE010000044.1:0-77485 GCF_040296945.1 Streptomyces sp. NPDC001941
CGAGGTCCATCTGCTCGCGCGGGTCCTGCGGGAAGTCCCGGCCGGCCTCGTCGGCGACGATCTTCTTGAACTGCTTGGCGGGCGCGCTCGGGGGTCAGACCTTGGGGACCTTGAGAGCGGCCCACGACGACGGACCGGGCCACCCGTCGGCGTCGTCTCCGGAGTAGCCGAGGTGGCGCTGCCACCGGGCGTAGCTCTGCCGGTCGGACTCGGTCCACTGCGGGCCGGGGCCCGAGCGGTACGCCGAGCACTTGACGGCGACGAGACGGCGGCCCATGGCGGTGACGATCGGCGAGCGCGGGTTGGCCTTGAACCATCCGACGCCGGGGAACGGCTCGTACGCCGGCGGCTTGGGCTTGCTTGGTGTGGTGCCGCCGGGGCGGGGGGCACCCTTCTGCACCCATGCGTAGAGCGGCCCGCCGGGGCAGGCGGTCGCGAATCCATCGCGGTGCCCCTTGATCTCCGATCCGGCGCCGCCGCTCGCACGCAGCCACTCGACGGCATCACGCAGCCCGGCGAGCTGCTTGTCGGTGGGCGTGGTCAGTCCCGAGTCGCCGACCATGGCGCACACCGCGTAGTGGTTGGCGTTCAGCGTCTGGTTCCCGTTCGCACCGGTCTTTCGGTGCGAGCCGCGGCCCTCGTAGACGTAGCCGTGCGGGCACACCATCGCGGTGTACGCGATGTCGCTGTAGTCCTCCTGCCGGTTGGCGAGGTGGCTCGCCTGGATCGCGCGAACGCGTCCGGCACAACTCGTGTGGTTCTCGTCCTTGGCAAGCGCCGCCGGTACGGCGGTGCCCTCGTAATGGATCTTCACTCCGCGCGTGCTGCCGATGTAAACGAGGTCGTAGCGCGAGGGGCGAGCGCCCCACTGTGAGCGGGTTACGAACTGCAAGGTTGGCCCTCCTTGGGGCATGAAAAAACGCCCTGCGCGAGAGCGCGAGGGCGTGAAGACGGTTGGGGGCGTCGCGGTGGCCTACGCGAGCGCGGCCCAGAATCTGTTACTGCCGTTCTCCATCGAGCCGAGGGTGATCGAGGCGGGGGCGGTCGCTGCGCCGGTGGCGTACGAGCCGAACCGGCGGACGTTGTTCAGTCCGAACACGTTGGGCGGCGCGCTGAACGAGCTTTCGGCGACGAGCATCATCGGGCCGTCGCCCGTGCCGGTGTTGTACTGGAATCGCCACGCGATGTAGTAGAGACCGGCGGGGGCGGAGTAGGCGGCGGTGAGCGGGACCGAGACGGTCGCGCCACCCGTGTTGTGCACCTCGGCAGGCTCGGCCGCGGCGGTCGACAGGTCGGCGGTCTGCGCCACCCTGGCACCGGTGGAGCTGTAGAGGGCGGCCCATGAGCCGGTGGCGAGCCCGCCGGCGTACCCGCCGAAGTGCCACACGACCTTGGTCACGGACGCCGCCGACCGGAGGTAGACAGCGGCGACCCGAATCGGACCCGCCCCCGGGTACAGCGGGGCGGAGTGCCCACACGCCGGATCGAACGCCCACGTCAGCAGGCCGAAGTCGGACGCGCGCCACTCGCCCCCGCCGAGTGCGTCAACGTAGCTCTTGCGGGCGAGGTGGTTGTCGGTGGTCGGCGCGACCGAGCTCGACGGCACGCTGCTGAACGTCTTGGCCCCGGCAACGGTCTGCGTGCCGGTCAGCAGGACAGCGGTCCCGGCGGCCTCGGCAGGCGCGAGGGTGACCCGCGTACCGTCCGCCTGAACGACCTTGAACAAGCCTCCCTCGCTGTACGCGACGGCGGCGCCGACGTCGGCCGGGGGCGGCGTGGTGTTCTTGAGTGCCGCCGCGCCTGCAACGGACAACTTGGCACCCGGGACTAGGGAGTTGGTACCGATGCCGACGTTCCCGGTCGCGCGCTGTCCGAACAGGACAGCAGACTTCCACGCGCCGGTGTCGGACCAGTTCGCGAGCTCGAAATTCGAGCCGGCGTCCGCGCCCGCCTCGGCCGTGTTGTCGACTTGGTAGACCCACCTGTTCACGCCTGCCGTGGTGAACGAAAGACCTCGGTAGTCGACGGTCGCCGTATTGAGGATCAGATTCCCGCCCCCGACGAACCCGGACTCGGGGAGCGCGCCCACGTCGGGTGCTGCGAGCACGACCGCCCCAGTCTTGCCGTTGACGGATGCGACGGCACCCCCGCCCGAGCTCGTCGGGAGCTGCGCGGCGGGAACCTTCCCGTCGGCGCCGAGGGTGGCGACACCGGACGCTGCGCCGGCGGCGGCCGTCGCGAGGGCGCCGACGTCGGCGGCGGTGAGGGTGATCGCCGCCGAGCTCTTGCCATTGACGGACTGAACGACGCCAGCCGGGCCCGTGGCTCCCGCGCTTCCGCCGTCGCCCTTGTCTCCCTTCGGACCCTTGAGGTTGCCGACGGCGGTCCCCCAACCGCTCCCGGTGCGCTGCCAGATGTCGCCGGTGTCGGTGCGCAGCAGCAGATCACCGGGGCGCGTCGAGGTGCTCGCCGTGGTCGCGTTGTTCAGGTACCACGCCGCGCCCCTGACCTCGCCGCCGAGCTGCGTCCACACGCCGGCGGATCGCTGCCACGTCGAGACGGTGGTCGAGGTGACCCCGAGGAAGGTCGTCGACTCGTACCGCACGTAGAGGTCGCCGTCGACGCCGAGGCCCGCGCCCGGGGCGGTGGCGCCGCTGTAGATGCGCGATCCCGGGGGACCGGTCGGGCCTCGGTCGCCCTGCGGTCCGGGCACGCCGACGTAGTTCGGTTTCGCGGGATCGGTGGGGGCGATGTCGGCGAGGTCGACCTCGGGCTGCACCCGGGGCAAGAGGACGTTGTACGAGCGGCCCACGGGGATTCCCGAGAGCTGCTCGGTCACGATGTACGCCCACCCGGTCGGGTCCATGTCGGGGGCGTCGGTGGCGGGCAGGGTGACCTCGATCGCGCCCTGCGCGTCGAGCTGGACGGTCACCGGTCCGCCGAGGATGACGTCGGCGGCCGGGAACGTGAGGGTGGCGGGTGCCCGGAAGACGAGCGATCCGGACAGGGGGTGCCCGGATGGGTCGAGGAAGCGCCCGCGCACGGTCACTGTGGGTATGGATTCGGGCAGCAGGGGACGCCCTCCTTAGTCGTCGATGATGTGCAGCCCCGCCCCGTGGGGAGCAGGGGACGGCCCCGGGGCGCGCGCATCGTTCGAGGGCGCGGCGGGTGCGCCGAGGAACTGCTGCGCTTCGGCCTCGGCGGTTCGCGCCGACGGCGGGTCGGGTGCCTCGGCCGCCGTGTACGTGTTGCGGGTGTACGCGTTGAAGACGCGCGTCTCGATTCCCGAGCCGCTGGCCTTGACCCGGTGCTGAATGTTCCAACCGACGTATTCGAGGAACCCGACGCCGTTCAGTGGCTGCGTGATGGTCTTGTTGACCCACGTACCGCCGGCGGGGATGTCGTACTCGGCGACGACGACCTCGCCGTCCGAGGGGTGAATCATGTTGATCCGGACCTGTCCGCCCGCAGGGGCGGCGATGCTCGACAGGTTGAGGGAAGCAACGGCGTTGTGCGCGGCGGCACCGCCGACCCATCCGTATTGGTAGGTCGTGCTTTCGGTGCCCTGCTGCTTGGTCGGGAAGAGTTGGATGGGCATCCACGGGCGGCCGAGGAACTCGGGCGAGTAGTAGTCATCCATCAGGATCACGGAGCCCGAGCGAGAGAACGTCCGCACCATGTTGGAGCCCTCGCCCGAGCCGCCGACTTGGTACGCGAGCGTGCCGTCGGAACGCTGGATCTGAACGCCGTAGGCGCCGTCCCACAGGGCGCCTACGCCGAAAATCCCCGTGCCGTCCGGTGCCCAGACTTCGAGCGAGCCGCCCTCGGCGATCTTCACGGGGCCGTTGGTGATCTCGTTCAGGGCGGGCCGGATGTTCGCCCGACCGGTGAGGGTGCGCACCTCGCGCTCAAGAGCTCGGATGCGGTCGAGGATGTCTTGCGGGATCGCTGCCACTAGGCGGCCTCCAAGAGCAGGCGTGCGGATTCGGAGCGGCCCCGGAGGGGCGGGGAGATGGCGAGCCCGATCACCCGGTACCGGTGGTCGAGTCCCTCGGCCCACCAGTCGTCACGGATGCGCACGCGGATGGTGGCACCGAGCAGAGCGGGCGACAGGGGCGTGCGGTCGAGCGCGACGGTTACCTCGGGGATCGTCTGCGGGTGCAGGGCGGCGGCCAGGTCGGCGCGTGCGTGCGCGTCGAGGGTGGCCTGCTCGGTCACGGTGGAGTAGTCCGAGGTGCCGTCCAACCGTGGCCATCCTGCGGCGAGCTGCTCGTCGTCGACGAGTAGCTCGCTCATCAGGGGCAGGGACTCTTTCGTCTGGTTCTGGTTGTCGGACGCGCCGCGGCCCTGCCATGTGTTGGCCTGCACGGTGGCGTCGATGGGCCACCCGTAGGAAAGGATCGGCCCCGGGTGGTCGAGGACGACCTCGCTCGCGCCGGTCCGGATCACCGGTGAGCCGAGCTGCAACTGCTTGACGCGCCGGCCGCTGCTCGGGTCACGGAAAGATCCGATCCGCCACTCGAACCCGCCCTCGACTGCGCCGAGTTGGTCGATCACCTCGCGGATTCGCGATACGTCATAGCGGCGAAAGAGGCGGTCACGCTTGACGTTCGAGAGCTGCTCGGCGTCGTACTCGATGCCGATGTCGCCGCCGGGGAGACTGGCCGAGTAGTCGAGCAGTCCCCGCACGATGTCGTATTGGTCAACCTGCGTGGCCTGCTGTGTGTGCAGGATCGCGCGATGGTCGAGGTACGACGCCCATCCGCCCGCTTGTACCTGTAGGCCGAGGAATCCTCGCGCGTTGCTGGTCAGGTTGGCGGTCCACAGGATGCCGCCCCACCAGACTTCCGAGCCGCGCTCGATCCACATCGCGGTTCGGCCGGGTTCGACGGCGGCGCGTGCGCGTGCGGCGACCGCGCGGTTCGGGAGGGGGATCGTTGCCGAGGCGCTGCCGATTTTGCCGATGTAGTCGTCGAGCGAGACGTCGGTGATCGGCAGGACGTCGAGGACTTGGTCTGTGCGTAGGTCGCACAGGACCACGCGGTACGTGGGGGCGATCAAGCGATCACCCCCTCACGCGTCGAGCGGGTATTGCACGCCGCCGAATGCCGCCCATGTGGTCAGTCCGGTACTGGCGATGAGCCGTAGCTGCCCGCTCGTTTGGGCGTCGAGCTTGATGTCGACGCCACCGGCGGCGATCGGTAGCGAGGTGAGCGCGACCGGTCGGCAGTTCGCCGGCAGTACGGAGGTGAGCAGGTTCCCGCTGTTCGGCACCGTGCCGGACGTCGTCCAGGAGACGCCGCCCCGTAGCTGGAGGTGCGGAACGCCGCCGTGCATGATCCGCCGGTACCGGACGGTTCCTTGGGCGTTGCCGTTGTTGGTGTAGCCCGTGGCGAGGGTGACGGGCGTCCAGCCGATGACCGGGTCGAGGGTCTGCCACGCCGCGCCGTCCCACCGATCGAGGCCCGAGCCGTTGTCCCGGTACTGGCCCGGGTAAGCGCCGGTGAACGAGAGGCCCCAACCACGGGGGGTGATCCCGCCGTACGCCGAGGTGTAGCGGCGTCGGTCGGCGAGCGCGCTCGACCATGTGATGCCGCCGGTCCCGGCGGACACCCCGGCGGGAACGGTGATCTCCCACAGCCTGAGTGCGGTCGGGGGCAGCGTGGGCGGTGTCGGCGTCGCGCTCGCGGCGCCCGTGACGAGCTCGACGCGAGCGAGCGTCTGCCCGGTCGTGTCGTACAGCTCGTCGCACACCCGCAGAACGACGACGTCGATACGGGGATTGGTGGCGTTGCCGTCCGTGACGGTGAGGGTCTCGGGTGCGGTAACGGCCACGGGGTAGGCGCCCTGCGCCTCGGTGCCCTGCACCAGGGCGCGACCGACGGCGATCTGTACCTGCATGGCACCGGCACCGGTCGCGTTCAGGGCGGAACCGCCGGCGATCACGCCGTCGCGAGTGGTCATCGCCGACTCGGGCGCCATCGTGCCGAGGGGGGACAATCGGGTGTCCTCGCGGGTCTGCCCGCTGGGGAGCAGCCATCCGGCGCGCACGGTCAAGGGAGTGTCCTCCTTACCAAAGGGCGGAGCGCCATCGGACCGAGGCCGCGGCGCGGGAATCGTTGGAGCCCGGGGCGGCACGGAAGAGAAGCGAGGTCGCGCCCGGGTCGAGGGCGAGGGACTGCTCGGGCACGCTGCGGGCCGTCGCGGTGTAGAGGCGCGAGGCGCTGTTGTTGAGCGTCACCGTGCCCTCGCGGGTGTCGACGAGCAGCTCGTCGTCGGCGGCGAGGTCGAGGTCGTACTCGATCACCTCGCCCGTACGGAGGTTGGTCACGGACGGCCGGGAGACCGGGCCGCGAAAGGTGATCACCGGATGCGACGGCGCGTCGCCGTCGTTGACGGCGAGCATGGTCCCGGTGCTCCCCGGGGTTCCGAAACTGAGCGGGTAGGTCAACCGTTCCGGGCCCGGGGTCACCTGCCAGTCGAGGCCGGGCTCGGGCGAGGGGAGCCCTGTCGCGACCTGCTGCTCGATCACGCTGTACCGGCGAGGGTCGGTTGCCTCCCACTGGAGAGCGGCCCCGGTGACAACGCCGATCGCGTACCCACCTGTCCCGACCGGCACGGCGCGGCGAATACACCGGGCCCACGACAACAGGGGTGGCGCGTCGTCGAGTTGAATCACGAGTGGCAGCTCGTCGTCGCGCAGCGCGGTCGCCGCCGACAGGGTGCGCACGGCGACGCTCATCCGGCCGGGGTCGGTGCGGATGACGACGCCGTCGAGCGTGATCGTCCGGGGGCCGGCGAGCAGCCGTCCCGGGTAGGCGCCGTGGGCGTCGGATCGGTTGACGGTTCCGGAGTCGTACCCGGGCGTGTCCTCCCACCCGGTCAGGGACTGCCACCCGTAGGCGGTGCGGGGGCCGAGCAGCAGGTCGCCGAACTGCACATGCCCGGGGAGGGTGACCAGATCACCGGGGGCCACTGATCACCCCCTCGCCTTGGCGTGCCACGCGAGCGCGGACGCCGTCTGATCGGCGGTCGCGTCGCCGGCGTTCCAGTTCTCGATGTGGAGGGTCGGGCCACCCCAACCCCCGCCCGCACCAGCGCTGTTGGCGGGTGCCCCGGCGGTGGCGAACTGCGGGGCGGCGGGAACCGAGACGAGCCTGCGCATCGTGCGGTCGACGGCGGGCGAGCCCGCCTTGATTCCCTCGACGATGCCGGCGGGAATGAACTTGCCGATCTTGTCTCGCATGAGACGCGACGGGGAGTGAATTCCAAGCGCCTTTGCGATCGGGCCGGGTATCAAATTCTTGGCCCATGACATAAGAGTCGACTTGAGCCACGAGCCCATGGACTTGATGCCCGACCACAGGCCGGTGATCAAGTCCTTTCCCTTGCTGTAAAGCATCGATCCGAAGTCGCCGAAATATCCGGCGATCGTGCGCGGGAGCCCTCGGACCCACGAGAGCATTTCTCCGGCCTTGCGGACGGTTCCCGACTTGATCGAGTCCCAATGCTTGATTATCAGGCCGACCAAAGTCCAGTTGAGGAAGAAGTCGACGATCCGGCCCGGTATCCCCTTGACCCAATCGACCGTGGCATTCCAGACCCGCAGAGTTCCGGCCTTGATCGAGTCCCAATGCTTGATGATGAGGCCGACCAAAGTCCAGTTGAGAAAGAACTGAAGGATCGCGTTTCCGATTCCCTTTAGCTTTCCCCACACCCAATCCCACGCCGCTTTCGTGGCGGATACGATCGTGTCCCAGTTGGCGACGATCAGGGCGACGATGCCGATCACGGCGGCGATCACGAGCGCGATCGGGCCCATGGCGAGCAGCCATGCCGCGGCCATCCGGGCACCCTGGATCAGGGACTGCGTCCCCATGAGCACCCATGCGCCCACCACTCGCAGAGCGGTCGCGCCGGCGCTCACGCCCTGCGCCACCCAACCGGCCAACATGGTGGCGTTGAGCACCACGAACCGGGCTGCTGCGGTCACGCCTGCTGCGGTCTGCGCGGCCCATCCGGTGACGACTGCGGTCGTCGTCGTTACTGCCGTGACGCCGAGTGCGACGAGCGTCGGCAGCATCAGAACAGTGATCACCCCGGCGGCGATCGAGAGCGCCGTCGAGTGCTCCGAGATCCAGCCGACGGACGCGCGGAACGCCCCGCCGAGCCCCTTCTCGCCGAGCCAATCAGCCGCCGTTTCGAGGGCGGGCACCACGTAGGTACCGAGTACGCCGACAACCTTGTCGATCGCGCCCCGCTTGAATTGCTCGAACTTGGTCGCGGCGTTGTCGCGCATCGCGTCACCGGCCGAGTCCGTCGCGCCCTTTACGTCGCCGAGCGCCTTAACGGCGGTCGCCGGATTGAGCTTGAAAAGGGCGGCCTGCAAATCCTCGGCCTTGGTGCCGAACAGTGCGACGGCGGTCGCATTCCTCTCGGCGGGGTCCTTGATGGCCTTGATCCGCTCAAGGACAGTGCCGAGAGCTTTCGATGCTTCCGGCCCGCCCTTGGTAAAGACTTTCGCCATCTGGTCGCCGTTGAGGCCGATCGACGCGAAAGCCTCGACGGACGTTTTACTCATGTCCTTCGAGCGGATCGCGAATTCCTTTAGGGCGTCGGCGACCGTATCGGCGTCGCGCGCACCGCCCTGTAGACCCTGCTGCATCAGACCCATTGCGGTCTGTGCGTCGAGCCCCAAGTCGCGGAATTGAGTCGGGTACTCGGAGAAAGTATCCAACAGGTCTTCGGCGGAATTCGTGCCGTTCTGTGTCCCCCTGACGAGGACGTCCATCGCCTCTTCGGCGTTCTTCGCGATGCCGGATTTCAGCATCACGCCGACGGCGCGGGACACCTTGCCGACGTCCTCGCCCATCACGGACGCCGTATCGGCGACCTGCGTCGCCATGCTCTTGATCTGGCCCTGCGTCGCCTCGGGGGGCAAGAGCCCCTGCTGCGCAATGCCCTTGAGGATCTCGGCACCGTCGGCGACGTTGTCGACGATCGCGCCCGAGTAGAGCTGTCCGGCGACGGCGCCGTACTCCTTCGCGACGGCGCCGCTCGTGCCGAGCTGCGCCTGCAACTTCCCGGCGATCTTCTGCCGGTCCATGGCCTCACCGACACCGGCCATGAGTGCCGCGCCGATGCCCGCGCCGATCGCCGCAGCAGCAAAGCCCTTGAGCGCGGTCCCCATGCCCGAGGAAGCGCGGTCGGCGCCGTCGGCCGCCCCCTCGGCGAGCCCGTCGCCGAGGCTGTCGCCGGCCCGCTCGCCGGCTCGGTCCGCCGCGGCGGCGATCTGATCGCCGCCCGCCTGCACCGCCGCGCGGGCGCGGTCCATACCCGCGCCCGCCCCCGAGTCGTCGATGACGACCGTCGCGGCGAGCTCGCCCACCATGAGCGCCAAATGGCTCACCTCCTGGTGGTCGTGCCTCCCGTCGGGGAGGCGTCAGGCGGAGGTGTGAGCACCCGCGCGAGGCGGGATTCAGCGCTGAGCAGGGCGAGGACGCGCACGCGCAGCCATCGCCACGACCGGGATTGCAGCAGGCCCGGGGTGCCTAGATCGATTCCGTAGACCTCGTGCAGATCGGCCTCGACGAGCGGCCACTCGGCGAGGATCTGCGCCCATGTCAGTGAGGCTTGCGGCCCTTCTTGCCCTTTCCTCGGGCGGGTGCCGGGCGGGTACTCGTACCACTCGTAGAGCCCCGACTCGACGTCGAGCTCGCCGCACCCGATCGGTTCCGGCGAGCTGCTCGGTTCGGGGCCAGACGAGAAGGGTCGCCGGCCGCATTCCAGTACCGCTCTGCGGCGGTCTTGTCCTGCGCGATCCACACCATGGCGGTGATCGCGGCGTGCTTGAGGGCGGGCCACTTCACGCCGTCGCCGACCAACTCATCGTGTGCGGCGCCGAGTACCTCGCGGTACAGGTCGCGCTCGGCGGCGTCGCCGAGCACCTGCTCGTCGGCGCGACCGCCGTCGGCCGCAACTGCGGCGGCGTTGATCAGGGCCTGCGTCCGCAGACCGATCTCGGCGGACGGCGCGGGCACGGTGTAGATCTTCCCGCCGATGGGGAGTTCGAGCCGCTCGTCGAGCAGCTCGTCGAGAGCCTCGAACCCCACTACGCATCACCCCCTGCCTTGAGCGTCTTGGACTCGGCGGCGGCGAACGTGCCCCCGCCGGCGACCGGGTTCGTGATCTCTTCCAGAGGGCCGGACCCGGTCAAGGTGACCTTGATCGTGTCGACCTCGTCGGGGCCGCCCCCGTCCGGCTCCCACGTCACGAGCGCCGTACCTTCCTGGGCGTCGTCGGCGCCGTTGCGGTCGTAGTACCGCACCCGTACGTAGCTCTTGGCACCGAACGCGCGGCTCGCCTTCCTGAGCGCTTCCTGCGCGGCGTTGAACACACCGGTCGTCGGGTGTGCTCGGTGCGCGAGGGTGGCCTCGATCGACCACGCGAGCATGGTCACGGCCTGCTCGCTCCACCCCTCGGCGTCGTAGGTGGTCACCTCCTGCTGAGTCGGTTCGATCTTCGGAGTGAACTCGGTGATCCCGGGGACCAGCGTCCACACCGGGGTTGCGGGGACTGTGCCCGTATCCAGTTCGAGGCGGTACCGGCGCGCGAGCGCGGTCACTGTCTCGGCCGGGGGCGTCGGGGTGCTCAACGGCGCCTCCTTCTATTCGAGATGGGGGGCCGCGCGATGCGCGCGGGCGTAGTAGTTGGCGCTCCGCTCCCAGCGGCCCGAGGCGTCCGTGCCGATCGGGGCGGCCGAGACGCGATAGACGAGCTGGACCGACACGGCCCCGAACCGGTGCGGGCCGCTGCCTTGCAGCAGCTCGTGCACCTGGTCGTCGAGGGCGTCGACCTGGCGGGGGTCAGCGCCCGCGCGGGTGCGGACCTGAATCCCGGTGGTCGTGTCGGTCAGCACCGACGAGTCGGCGACCGGATAGGCGGCCAGACAGATGCACCGGTCGGGAGCAGGGGGAAGCGCTGCGATCGTGATCGCGGTCTCGTCGGCGGCGTACGTGCCGTCGGGGCGGTAGATGCCGACGCCAGCGGAGTGCAGCAGGCGGGCGAGACCGTCGAGCAGGTCGACGGTGTAGGTCATCGCAGCGCGCGCCGGACCTGCGCGGCGATCAGGGCCTGCACCTCGGGGGCCGTCTCGGGCAGAACGCCCTCAAGGAACTTCGCGGTCCGCCCGGGGGCGTGGCGCGCGGTCATGTCCTCGTGGACCCTGCGCGCGTACGGGGTGTCGTAGCTGACGGCGGCGGTCATCTGCTGCTCGTCGACCGAGGTCGCCCCGCTCCGTTCGAGGGTGCCCTCGGCGATCGGCACGCGCTGCCTGCTCGCGGCGAGGACGTGCTCGGCACCGAGGAGTAGGCCCCGGGTCGCGGCGGCGCGGATCGCGGCAGTTGCGGCGTCACCGTTCCACCGGAGTCGGGCGCGGCTCATTCACACACCACCTCCGTTGAAGCGGGGACCGGCAGGCCCGGGGCGGTGTGCGCAGCGGTGGTGATCGCCGTTGTGATCCGGCCCCCGGGCAGCGTCACGCGCGAGCCCGGAGGACAGTCCAGAGCGGGGGCGGCGATGATCTGCACGGTGCTCATGACCTCGCGGCCGTCCGTCGCACGGACCATGCGGGCCGCCTCGCCGACGAGCGCGGGGTGCTCGACGAGCGGCCCGTACGTCGGCCCGTACGCGCCGTCGCCGAGGTAGGGCTCGACGCCGATCCGGTGCCGTAGCAGGGACGGCGGAACTCGGGTCACCACGTCATCACCCGCCCCGGGGTCAGACCGGCACGGCGCAGCGCGCGGGCGGCGCGGGGGGCGAGCTCGACGCCGGACGCTCCGGACGTCGAGGCGGCGCGGCCGGACAGGCTCACGGGGCCGATCGAGACCGAGTCCCACTTGCCCGCCGCGCCCGTGCCGTCGTCGCCGGCGGCGAGCCAGTATTCGACCTGCGCGCAGGTCGCCGAGCCGAGGGCGACGGCGATCTGCGGGTCGGTCGGGTCGCCGTCCTCGTCGACGGGGTAGATCGCGGTCAGCAGCGCCGAGTCGATGTCCTCACCCGCCCGCGCGAGCAGGTGCTCGGCCTCGGCCGGTGCGGGAGCGCCGAGCCATGCGGCGAGCTGTTCCGGGGTGGCGTAGGGCTGTCGGGCCAAGGTCACCCCCTCGCGCGTCGAGGACCGGAACGGCCCGCCGACTTGGTGTCTGGCGGGCCGTCCGGTTCGGCGTCGTCGTCGAGCAGCTCGACGTCGTACCCGGCACCCTGGCAGTACCCGATGATCGCGACATCGCTCGTCGTGGCCGTGCCGTTGATGAAGTGGAGACCGCCGGGGCCGTCGCCGGTGAAGTCTCCGAGAGGGGCGGTGAGGCGCACGTTCATGGGCATCACGCGCTCTTGATGTTGCGCAGGACCGCCGCGGCGCGGGTGGCCTTGAGGACCGGGGCGAGCGGCCCCATCTCGACCTCGCCGAGCTTGACCGCACCGGCGCTGTTGAAGTCGGGAAGCCACGTCTGTACGAGCGGGACTGACGCGACCGAGGCCCCGTGGAACCCGTCGAGCCCGTACCGGATCGCGTAGAGGTCGCCGAGGCCGGTCACGTTGCCACCGGTCGCGGCGCCGTCCGGATCGCGGGTGACGAGCCCGATCACCGGGGCGTTGCTGCCCGCCTTGCTCTTGAGGTCGATCAAGGGGATTCCGTTGTACGCCGTGATCGGGCGGCCGAACGCGTCCGTGGACTTGTCGATCTGGTCCGTCCACGCCGCCACGGTCTTGAACAGCGCGAGCGTCTTCGCGTTGCCGTAGATCACATCGGGGGTGTCATCCATGCTGGCGAGCCACGCGTCGATGTGCCGCTGCGCGGCGAGCGCGCTCGCCTTGTCGCCGATCGTGGTCCAGTCGAGGTAACCGGACGCGACCCCGTTCGAGAGCGGCAGGTACTCGGTGTCGGTCCCGGTGAGGATCTTCGACAGACCGTCGAACCCGTTCGTCTCGGTGGCCTTGTCACCGTTGATCACGGCGTCGGCGAACTTCGCGCGCGACGCCTTGATCTTCTGCGACATGTTCAGCGCGACCGCCCCGGAGGCGGCCGGACCGATGCGAGAGATCACACGGTCGATCCGGAAGCTACCGCCGAGCGGCGAGAGGTCGACCGTGTACCGCTGCGAGGTGACCTCGGCCGGGGTGTACTCGGTGTTCAGGGCTCGGAACTCGGCGTTCGCCTGCGTGATCAGACGCCGGTATCCGTAGGTCAGGGTGTCGCCGCCACCGGTGGGGTTCACGGTGTCGTCGAATGTGAGGCGGTCGAGGATGTCCGAGGACTTGCGGAACTCGTCGATGACGTTCAGGTCGACGTCGTCGACCGCGTTGTTCCGGGCCTCGGCGAGAGAGGTAGGCAAAGGTTTCTCCTGGGAAGGTCAGCCGCTGCTCAGGCGGGCGGCGACGGCGTCGTGCAGGGTGGTCGCGCGGCGCTCGCCGGCGGGCGGGCCGTTGAACTCCCCACCCCCGCGTGGCGGCCCGCTCGGGGCAGCGCGGTACAGGTCGGGGTCGGCGTCCACGGCCGCTTTGATCGCGGCGGTGAGCTTGTCTCCGAACTTCGCGTCGAGCGGGTCGAGGTCGGCGACCGAGGCGAGGAACGAGCGGGAGTTCAGCAGGCGGTCGCCTCGCGCGCCCTGGTCGGCGGCGACTCGCGCGACGGCGAGTTCGACGCGTGCGGACCGCAGCTCGGTCGCGTGCTCGGACAGCAGCCGGTCGCGCTCGGCGACGGCGGCGGCCAGGGCGGCGGGGTCCTGCTCGGTCGCGCCGCCGGGGTTGAGCGCCTTGGTCACGGCATCGAGGGCGACGCGTAGTTCGTCGCGCTCGGCCGCGGCCTGCTCGGCGCGGGTGGTCGCTTCGGCGAGCTGCTGCTCGGCGGCGGGATCGGCGGCCGGCGGAGCGGCCGGGTTCGGTGCGGGGGCGGGGTCGCCGGTAGGCGCGGGCGGCGCGGCGGGGTCGCCGCCCTCGCCCGAGCCGCCCCGGATGGGCCAGATCGGACGGCCGTCCTGGCGGCGGCCGAGGGCGCGGTCGCCGGTACGCGGATGGACCGGCAGGGAGTCATCGAGGGTGTGCTCGGTCATGAGTGCTCGGCCCTCCGGGGGCGTGGTGCGAACATGGGAATGGGCCGCCCGAGGGCGGCCCTGCGTGGTGGTGTGGGTTACGCCTTGGCCTGCTCGGCGGTGGCGTATCCACGGACCCAAGCGGCGGTCAGGCGGGGGTCGTTGAAGCGGGGGCAGACTGTCGGCGGGTGACCGGCACGCGCGGCGGCGAGCCCGTCCCGGCGGGCGCGTATCGCGTCCTCGCGGAATCCCAAGCGATCACCCCCTAGAACTTGCGGCGTTGGTTCTCGCGGGCGTTGCGGGCGGTCTCGCCCGCGCCGTTGCGGACGCCGGTCACCTGCTCGGTGAACTCGGCGAGGGTGAGGCGCGGCGAGGTGTCTTCCCAAAACCTGATCAGGTCCTCGCTCGCCCGTGCGTACGCGACGTGGGAGGGGCCCGAGAACAGGCTGCGCGGGTCGACGCCGGCGGACTCGGCGCGGCGGTTCAGCATGTGGCCTCGGGTCGCGTCCTCGGCGGCGAGCCACTGAACGTAGATGTGCTCGTCGTACATCTCGCGTATCTCGGCGCGGCTGTACGCCTCGCGCGCCGATCGCGCTTCGAGCTCGCGCTCGTACACCCATCGCTCGGTGGCGGACATGTGCTCGGTGCCGTCCGGGCCGCGCTCGACGTCGGAGCCGTACGGCCCCCACTCGTCGGGATCGGCGGGCGGTGGATCGTCGAGGCGGACCGGATGCATCGCTTCGTCGAGGGCGTCCCGCGCGGCGAGAGTGTCGGTGACCGTGGCCCCTGCCGGTGGCGGAGGTGGTACGGGTGGGTGCCGCCGGTCGATCTCCG
This sequence comes from Streptomyces sp. NPDC001941, assembly GCF_040296945.1. Taxonomy (NCBI): domain Bacteria; kingdom Bacillati; phylum Actinomycetota; class Actinomycetes; order Kitasatosporales; family Streptomycetaceae; genus Streptomyces; species Streptomyces sp. NPDC001941. The sequence goes on from NZ_JBEOYE010000044.1 coordinate 14,922, forward strand.
CGGCGATCCGGGCCGAGTCCTCCGGGCTCGCGTAGCGGATGCCCCACACGAGCAGCTCGTCGTCGAGCCCCGACATGTCGGCGGTGAGCCGACCGCCGGGGAACAGCTCGTCGAGGGCGCGGCGGCGGTGCACCTCGGCGCCGATCGCCGGCCGGTCCTCGGGGACGTTGCGCGCGCGGGCGGCGAGGTCCCGCTCGGACATGCCGAGGAGATCGCGCCGGATCTCGGGCATGGCGGCGTCGAGGTCGCGCCGGTCCGCCTCGGCCATGACGCGCAGCATCTGCTCGTCGTCGAGGTGGGTCGCGATCCGGGCGAGCTCGTCGTCGCTGAACGGGGTAAGACTGTCGACCATGCGCCCGCCGGGGCGGATGCGGTCGAGCAGGTCTTGCTCGTCGCGGCGGTCGCCCTCGGCTCGGATGCGGTCGAGGTCTCGGCCGTCGAGCACTCCGGGCCGGATCGCTGCGCCGAGCTCGGCGTCGGTCATCTCGGGCAGGGTGCGGTCGTCGCCCGCCCGTACGCGCGCGGCCTCGACCGCATCGCGCTGCGGGACCGGCGCGGTCGAGGGGAGGTTGCTCGCCCCGGGCTGCTCGCGCTCGCGCCGGCGGATGAGCTCGGGGTGCGCGGCCAGGTGCTCGCGCATCTTGCCTTGGTAGGCGCGCACGCGTGCCTCGGCCGCGCGCTTGCCCTCGGGTGTGAGGGCCGAGGCGCTGCGGTTCTTCCACTTCCTGATGGCGCGCTCGATCGCCCGCTGACGTTGGGATGCGGCGTATCCGTCGGGGTCCTCGGAGTGCTCGACCGGGGCACGGGTCACCCCGGGCAGGTAGGCGCTCGTCGAGTGACGACAGTTGGGGTGTTGCAGTCCGTGCCGCCGGGCGTCGTCCAGCGATCCGGCGACGTCCACCCGCACGGTGCGGTCGTCGTCGGTCGCGTGCTCCATCTCCACGGTTCGGGCGCCGCCCGGTCCGTCGAGGCTCAACACCTTGCCCTCGAACGGGGCGCAGAGCGGGCACTCGTGCGGAGCGTTAGAGACGATCACCAACGAGATACCGGCGGCGCGCAGCTTGTCGCCGTGCGCCTCGACCGCAGCGCGACCGACGGCCGTCCGCACGGCCATCTCGGCGTAAGAGGTCATCTGCCACGACCGGCCGCGGCGGTCGACAAAGCTGCGCAGCCCCCGGTCGGCGAACCGTGCCATCGCCGATTGGGTGGCCTGCCGGCGGGTGTCGACCCCGAGGAGCGGCGTCGCCGCCGACTCGGCGATCACCTGTCGGTATCCGTCCTCGACACCGCGCAGAATCCCGCGATGCGTCTCGGTGACGAGCTCGATCGTCTCGGCTGCGAGCCGGTCAACGGCTCGGGCGCCCGGGGTGCTCTCGGCGATCCGGCGCGCATCGGCGTCGGACAGCGCGCCGAGCTCGGCGAGCCCAGCGCGGGCGCCGACGTCGTACGCCTCGGTCACGGCCGAGAAGACCTCAAGCTGCATGGCCGAGCCGAGAGCATCGACGACGCCCTGCGCCGCACGGCGTAGCGGTTGGATGTCGCGCAGCTTGGCGACCGCCCACCCCGGGGCCTCGAACCCGCCGTCGAGTTGCCGGGCGACGAGCGCGAGCAGCCGCTGCTCGGCGTCCCCGTAGAGATCGCGGACGGCGGCCGAGAGATCCTCGGCCATGGCGGGTTGAATCGGCATGACACCCCCGCCCGAGCTACAGCAGCGCCCCGGATTGCATGGGATCGGGGACGGCGGCGCCGCTCTCCAAGAGGATGCGGTCGGTCTCTTCCTTCACGGCGACCAAGTCCCACTCGGGATGCAGCATCCGAACCTTGGTCAACACCGAAACGGCTTGCGCCTGTTGGAGCAGGGACAGTGTCTGTGCGAGCGAGGAAGCGTCCTCGCTGATCGAGTCCCCGAACGCCACCGTCGGCCGCTCGGGCACGATGCGAGAGGCGAAGAACTGCCGGTCGAGCAGCAGCATCACGAGCAGCATGTCGACGACCGGCGGCGACCAGTAACGCACCTTCTTTCCGCGCGTGGTCATGGACCGACGCTCGCGCGCCTTGACCTCGGTCGCAGTGACCGCGCCGCTCTGGTCACCGAGGCCGAACGTCGCCACCGAATAGCCGGCGCTCTGTACGGCCTGTCGCGTGATCGCCGTCGAGGTCCGCTCGTGCTCGTCGACCCTGATCGCGAACTGCGAGAGGGTGATCTGATTCGCGCCCGCCTCGGTCGGCGGGATGTTCAAGAGCTGCCAGATTTCGCGATCTTCGTCGAACGACGATCCCTGTCCGGGGCCGTGATCGCGCAGGTATCCATCGGGCACGAGCAGCCGCGCGCGGGCGAGCCGCAGGTCGCGAATCCATGACGTCCATGTCGTGTCGAGTGAGTCGAACAAGTCGTAGACCGGTGCGGCGTAGTCCGAGCGTCCGAACACCGAGCCGCGGTTCTTCCGGTTGGGCCGGATGTTGGGGCAGTAGGCGGCGGTGAGCTGCTCGATCCCCGTCTCGATCGCGTCGCCCTCGGGGCCGAGGGAAGCGGCCAGGTCGGCGACCTCGACGTGCTCGGTAAGCGGAACCCGTACGCCGAGGTTGTCCGCCGACCCCTGATAGAGACCGTGCAGGATGCGCCCCGACTCGTGCCGTTCGAGGTGTCGCCACACGGTGGCCGAGGTCGAGGCAAGCTCACGCCAGAACGTCACGGCGGCGAGGTGCCCCCACCGGAATTCCGGCACGGCGGCGTCGGGGTGGACGCTGGTTAGCAGCGGCCGATCGGCAAGGGACCGATCCCATGTGACGCGCAGGTACACCGAGCCGAGAGCGGCGGCGACCTCGGCCGCTTCGAGAAGCGTGTTCGCGATGCCGTCGGACTCGGCGAGTTCATCGAGGCGGCCCTGCGTGGCAGTGTCCGTCACGGTGAGCTCGGGCGGTTCGCTGAATAGCAGGTCGGCCGAGGCGCCGGCGATGTCGCCGGGCAGGGGGATGTGCAGCCGCTGCTCACGGATGCCGGGCCGCTGCTGTCGGTCGCGTCCCCACAGACGGCGACGGCCGTCGCGGCGAATGGGGGCGTCGCGGTAGACGGCGGTCAGCTTGTCGTGATCACCGGAGTACCAAGCGTCGTCGACCTTGATCTCGGCGTAGTGGCGTGCGAGGTTCTGCGGCGGCCAAACGGCGCCGCTATCGGGCAGGGGCACAGTGCACCCCCCGCCGTCGTCGTGTCCGTGCGCGCGCCGCCGAGCAGCGGCGGCAGTGCCGTGTGCCGTTCGGGGCGATGTAGGTCGTCGCCGGGTCGAACGCGTGCCCTCGGGCGCAATGCGTCTGTCGGGCACGGCGTGCCGCCGGGCTCACACCGCGCAGGATGTTGGTTCGGTGGGAGACCACTTCGAGGTGGTCGGGGTTCACGCAGTGCCGCCGGCGGCACAGGTGGTCGATCACCAGTCCCTCGGGGATCGCCCCGCGCGTGAGGGTGTAGGCCACCCGGTGCGCGTACTGCGGGCGGCCCTCGACCTTGAACTGCCCGTATCCGTTGGGCTTGACGTGTCCGTTCCAGTCCCAGCAGCCGAGAGGGCCGTCGACGATCTTCGCGAGGAACCGGTCGGTCAGCGCAGGGGGCACGCGATCACCCCCTCGGCGTTCGGGCCCGGGGCGCGGCGAGGCGACCCGGGCGGGTCGGGGGGAGGGTCAGGCGGCGGTCGTCAGCAGGCCGCGCCACTCGTGCGCGGTGCTGTGCACGACGTACCGCAGCGCATCGACCGAGTGATCGTTCAGCTTCACCGGCCGGTCTTCACCACGGGCCGCCGCTTCGTCCGACCACACGTATTCGGGGAGCTCGGCGAGCAGCCCCTCGCATGACTCGTGGATGAACAGCAGGCCGGCGTCGAGCGCGGTCGCCACACTGCGGATTCCGTCGAGCACGTCGTTCTTTGCTCGGGTCACGCCGGGGTGTCCGTCCGCCCACAACTGCGTGGAGAAGCTCGACGCCGAGGGGTCGACGAACGTCCACTCGGCCTCGACGTCCTGCTCGGCGAGCCACGCGCGAACCGCCTTGCTGTACTGCGCGTCGGTCAACTGTCGATGCTTCGCGCGGGAGTCGTGACGCCACTCGCTCGTGACGTACAGGCGCCCGTCGTCGCCGAGCCCTAGCAGCAATGCCGCGAACGGGTTCACGGTGCCGTAGTCCACCCCGGTCCAGTACCGGCGCATCGGAGGAAGCTCGGTCACGACGTGGCGCTGCTCGTCGTACATGTCGAACACCGAGCCCTCGGCGATCACCCATGCGCCGTCGATCATCCGACGCCGCCACAGGCCCGAGTATTCGGCGGCCAGGGCGGCGACGTACGCCGGGCTCAAGCTCGGGTTGTCGGCGAGCCGGAAGTGCCACGACGCGAGGTCGAGCTCGGCCTGCCGGTCCAGATAGTTGACCTTGAGCCAGTGTCTCGGCGAGTCGGGGTTCGTCGTCCCGAGCAGTCGCGCCCCGGGCACGGACAGTCGGGCGAGCAACTGAACAAAGAAGCCCTCGGGGAGCAGGGTCACCTCGTCGCAGTAGGCGAGCGAGGCGGTCAGTCCGCGCAGCCTGCCCTCGGCCCGAGCGTCGCTCGCGCCCACAAGGTGCACAACGCGACCGAGGATGACCGCCGTCGTCGCCCCGCGCGTGTGGCGCACCTCCGCCGCGGCGGGCCCGAACAGGGCCGGGTCCGCCAAGGGTTCGAGGCAGTTCCGTTCGATCGTCTGGAGACTGCGCCCCACGATCAGGATCAGTCCGGACGCCGGCGCGCGGCGCACGGCGAGCAGGAAGGCCAGCAACGACGCGATCGTCTTCCCCGAGCGCACGCTGCCGTGCCACAGGGAGATACGGGCGGTGGCCTCGCGGATCGAGCGAACTTGCTTGTCGGACAGGGGCGGCGGCGAGGCGCTCACCCCCCGTCGGCGTCGTCTCCCGTAGGCCCGAGCAGGGCGTCGGCGAGGCGGTCGAGCATCGAGCCCCCGGTGCTCCCGGTGCCTGTCTGGCGGGCGAGCTCGGCGACCTTGGCGTGTACCTCGGTCAGCGCGCGGGCGGCCGTCGCGTAGTCGCGTGCGTCGCGCGCCGAGTCGGCCTCGCCGACCCGCTCAACCTGATTCAGGGCACCGTCGAGGGCGGTGTCGGCGAGCTGCTCGCGTCGTGCGGCGGCGTCGGCGCGACGAGCCTCGGTGGCGGCGGCGACACGTGCCCCGCCGCTGAACGCGAGGCCGAGGTCGGCGGCGATCTTCGAGACGGTGGCGGCACTGCGCCCGGTCGTCCGGGCGATGGCGTTGCGGGACTTGCCCTCGGAGTGCAGGCGGCGGACCGCCTCGCGGTCGGCGTCCGTGATCGGGTCGGCCACGGGGTCACCTCCCGGACGTGCGAACGCCCCGCCACCGGGGGGATGGTGGCGGGGCGTGAGAGCGGGGGTTGTTTCCGGGCACGCCGGAGGCGCTCCCGACTCTAGGTCACGAATGCATAACGGCGCAACCCTGATCGCTCACTCGACACGTGCGCTCTGTGCGACCGCCTCGGCTTGCTCGGCGGCGTCGCACTCGTCGCACTCGTCGATCTGCTGCGCGTTGTCGCGGTGGTCGGGGCAAAGCAGGTCCCACATGTGCGCCGGGTCGGTGGGGTCGGCGTCGTCGTCCTCGGCGTTCCACTCGGCGGCGCGATTCGCGGCCTGCACGGCGCAGTCGTACGCCTCGATACAGCCCTCGTTGTTGAACACGCCGGCTTCCTGGTTGGGCTGCTTGCGGTCGCACGCCTTGATCGGGTCGCCGGAGACGTCCGGGCGGACGGCGATCCGGTGCAGGCACTCGGGCGCGGCCGGCTCGACGACGGCCGGTGCCGCGGCGGGCGTGAGGGTGCTTGCCGGGTGCCGGAGCCACGTCCACGGGTCGACCAGGAAACCCGAGGCGGCCGGGGCCTGCTCCTCGACGACGGCCGGCTCGACCGCGGCGGGCGCGGCGTCCTCGGTCGGGCGGTGGGCGAACACGCACTGCGAGGAACGCAGCAGCTTCTCGACGGTCCAGCCTGCGCGCTCCATCGTCCACGCGAGGCAGTCAAGGCTCGCCCCGTACCCCTTGTCGTCGCGGCGGACGATGCGGCCCTCTTCGAGCCAGTACAGGGCGACGCGGCCCTGCCCCCGCGGGTCGACTAGGTACCCGCGCACGGTGCGCTCGGTCTCGGTCGGCTCGGTCACGTCGTGGTGATCGGTCATGGTCGCCGCGGCAAGGCGGGTGAGGGGGACGCGCGCGGCGGCGACGTCGGGGTGTGAGGCGTTGCTCGGGGTGCTGCCCTCGGCGGTGCCGGCGTGCTCGACGACGACGCCCTCGACGACGACCTGCTCGACCACGGCGTCAACTTCGGCGCCGAACTGCGCCACGTCGGCGGTGAACTGGTCGACCGCGGTGCGAATCTCGGCGATGTCGGCGAGCAGGCTGTCGGCCTCGACGTGCTGCTGCGCGACAGTGGCGGCGAGGGCGTCGAGCCGCGCGGCGCGGTCGGCGAACAAGGCGCCCTGCTCGGTGTCGCGCTCGATGGGGAACAGTGCGTCATCGTCCTGTGAGCCGATCCACTCGCCGCGCCACGTTCCGTCAGTCGCGGCCTGCTCGGCGTCGGCCTGCTCGATGGTGTCGACGAGGTCGACAACCGCGGCGGCGAGGGGGGATGCAGCGGCGAGCCGGCGGGCCTCGGCGCGCTTCTCGGCGGCGCGGTGGCAGGGCGCGCACAGTTCGTGTCCCTTGCCGAACTGCTCGGCGGCGTCGGAGACGTCGAGGTACTCCGTGATGGCACGGCCACACAGGCTGTCGTCGTTACCGGGCGAGTAGTGCACGCGCTTGCCCTTACCGATCACCGCGTACGTGACGCCGGCCTGCTTGGTGAACGTCTGCTGCTCCATGGCGGGTGCTCCCTCTCGGTGCCTTGATCACCGGAGGGTGTCCGGTGACGCACTCCATTTATAGGGGGTCTAGAAGAGATATTTCAAGGGGGTCTATAAAAGAATCTTGATTGAACCCGTACGCTGCTCCCATGAACACGACCGACGACGCCGAGCGGCAGCGGGCCGAGCTGCGCGCCCGCATGGCTGAGCACCTCGACGCCGCTCTCGCCCTGCTCGACGGCATCGCCGATCCCGTCGAGCGCGAGTTCACGGCGCGGCTACTCGCTGACGACCTGCTGCCCCATGCGGTGAAGCGGGTCAAGGCAGTGCGGACCGGTGCGGCCGTCGAGTTGCGGACGGATCGAGGGTTGAAGCTGCGCGAGGTCGCCGAGCTGTACGGGCTCACGACCGGGCGCGTCGATCAGATCGCGAAAGGCAAGTAGCGCGCGGCCCGGGGGAGTCTCGGGCCGCGCGCTGTCCCGTGGCCTACGCCGCGGCGGCGATGTCCACCCCGAGCGCTGCGATCAGCTCGGGCAAGTCGTCCCACTCCCACACCCGCGCCCGTTCCCCGCTGTCGAGGGGGACGGGCGCGGCGCATGTCCGCCCGCCCGAGCAGGTCACGCTCGGCGGCCCGTCGGGGGCGCTGTGCAGGGTGAGGTCGCCCGCACACCACGGGCACGGCTCGGGCAGGGGAGTGTCGCGCCGGTCGAGGCCGAGAGCGCGCAGCACGCGAGCCTCGGCGATCCGTGCGGTACGCCTCGCTTCGTGCAGCAGATAGAGCGGCAGCACCTCGAACGGCGGCGCGGCGAGCGCCCCGTCGGGCTCGCGCTCGGGCGCGGTGTCCTCGTCGAGCACACGGCCCTCGACCCACACGCACGCCCAATGCAGCCCGTGCCGCCTGCTGCCCGCCGCGCGGTGGCTGTCGGGTGCGCTCGGCTCGGCGGCCAACCATGCGCGGGGGTCGCCCGCCTCGGTGCGTTGCGTCGCCGCGGCGAGGGTGTCGGCGAGATCGAAGATCAGCCGCTCGACCGCCCGCCCGGTGTCGAGGGCGGCGAGGTTGAGGGGCGCGGGGTGCTCGCGCAGCACGAGCGGCGCCCGGTCCTCGACGAGCTGCTCGTCGTCCTCGCGCATGGTGTGTGCGAGCTGCCTCGGCGGCCAGTGGTCCGCCGGCGGTGTCTCGATCGCGAGCAGCAGGTCACCCCACCGGCCCCGGATCGTCCGCAGTGCGCGCGCGGTCTCGTACACAGCCTGTGCGTAAGTCATCGCTTCCCCTCCCCGGCGGCTCGCCGCATGGCCTCGGCCTCGGCGGCGTACTGGTCGCGCTCGGCCTCGATCTCTTGCATGGCCTGCTCGGCGGCGTCGATCCGGTGGCGCAGCTTGAGCGCCGCCGTCTGCTGTCCGCCCGCCGACCGGCGGAACGTCTCGCACTCGGCGATCTCGGCCTCGGCCAGGTCGCGGAGTTGGTTCGCATCCCCCGGGGTGAGAGCGCCTCGGTCGGCGCGGGCGAGCAGCACTCGCAGCGCCGTGCGCCGCTGCTCTCGGATGCCCTCTCGGGCGAGGGTCCGGCCGCGCCGGGACCGGGTACGGGTGTTGTCGTTCACGGGGTCTCTCCGTTCTCGGCTCGGCGCGTCGTCGAGCAGGCGGTGCAGGTGGTCGAGCAGGTGTGGCGGCCGAGGCGGCGCAGTTCACGGTCGAGGCGGTCGTCGATCCGGACCGAGTAGGCCAGGGAGGCGCCGAGCGCGAGGGCGAGCACGACGGCGAGGGCGAGCAGGGCCGGGCTCATGGGGTTCTCTCTTCGTTCGTTCGGGCACGGCCGAGCAGCCGGGCGAGGGAGCGCCGAGCGCGCGGGGTCTCCCGCGCGCGAGGCGCGACCGGTCGCGCGGGGAACGTGTCGGTCATGTGCCATCCATCGATGGCGAGGCGGTCGGCGAGGGCGGCAACGACGACGGTCGCGCGGTGCGGTGGTACGCCGAGCTCGTCGGTCAGGTGGGCGGTGATCACTGCCCGTGCGGCGGCGGGAATCATCGGGCCTCGCCTCCGCCGCTGGTGTGGCGGGCGCGGGCATCTCGTCGAGGTGCCGGCGGTTGGCACATGATCCGGGCGAGCCTCGCCTGCTCGGCGTCGGCCTGCTCGTCGCCGAACTCGGCGATCAGCGCGTCGACACGCGAGGGGTGAACGCCCGAGAGGGGTCGGCGCCCCTTGCCCCGGTTGCGGAAGGACGATCGGCATTGCTCGTCGACGGCGGCAAGGCAGTAAGGGCACTTGACGCCGAGCGGGTCCGGGACGCCCTCGGCGACGAGCTGCTCGCGATGGGCCCGAGCCTTCCGGAACGGGCGCAGCTCGGCGGCGACGTGCGCGGGCATGTACCGGCGCCGCCCGTCACCGACACCCGACATGAGAGCAGCGAGACGTTTCTGCCCCGCCGGGTTGATCTCGGCGCGGTACTGCGCGGGTGCAGCGTGGCCGAGGGCAACAGCGGTTCGGGTTCCGAGCAGCTCGTCGCGCCATGCGGCGACGTTGTCGGGGTCCACGTTGGGCACCGGGTCGGTGTGGCGGTTCATGAGCTCGGCCCGGAGCGGCCCCCATGCGGCGAGCAGGTCGTGCGGCTCGATCGGCCGGTACTGCGAGCTGCGGTTGCCTCCCTGCTGCTCGTAGTACCGGCGGGTGGCGCGGGCGGCGTCCCACCCGACTTCCGACATGGCGGCCGGGACGTCGGCGACGGCGGCGGTCCACTCCGCGATGGTGCGGGCGGACTGCTGCGGGTCGGCGAGGGCGCGGCGCACCCGGGAGTCGAGCGTTCCGGCGAACGCCAACAGGGCGGCGATCTGCTGCTCGTTCATGGGGTGCCCTCCTTCTGTGCATTGAGCAGGGCGAGACCAGCGGCCAAGTTGTCGGCGTAGCCGGCGGTCGTCGCCTGCTGTCGAGGCGTTGAGCTCGTCGGGCGGTCGAGGTCGGACCAGACCTTGAGCCAGTAGCGGGCCGCTTTCGGGGCCTCGCCCGGGACGGTGCGGCGGGCGGCGAGGCCGACCAGGGCCTCGACGCCGTGCCGCTGCATCAACCGGTTGACGTCGCGCTGCTCCCCGAGGCCGAGCGACCACCGGACGGTGATCGAGGCCGCGGCGAGGGCGTCGTCGAGCGGGCGCAGTTCGGGAATCAGAGCGGCCGAGCTTCCGCGCGGCTGCTGCTCTTGTGGTGGTGAGTAAGTAGGTACGTTCTGGGGGCTGCTCACCGGCCCCCCGGGGGCCGACCCTCGGCCCTCCCCCGGACCGGTGTCCGGTCCCCCCGGGGCCGGTCCTCGGCCCTCCCCGGGGCTGCTCACCGGCCCCCCGGGGGCCGACTCCCGCCCCGGGCCGAAATCCGGTCCGGGCCGATTCTCGGCCCCCTGCTCGTCGAGGAGCGGGAGACGATAGACGGTCTCGCCCCCGGGACCGGTCCGGCCAACGACGATGGCGAGCTCACCGGACGCGAGCAGGGAGTCGACCCCGTTCCGGACGGTGGAGCGGGCGGCGCACGTTCGCTGAATGAGTGCGGCCGTACCGGCGTAGGCGACACCGTCAGCGCCGGCGCGGTCAGCTATCGCGAGCAGGACCAGACGAGCGGCGCCTCGGGCGCGGGACCGGGTCCATACCCAATCCGTCGCGGCGAGGCTCAACGGAACGTCTCCTTACGGGATTTGGATCACCGGGCGGTTCGGGGCGTCCGGCAAGGGCGGCGGGTGTGTGGAGCGGGCAGCGGTTGCCGACGACGTATCGGCGCGTACCGATCGCGTGGCAGTAGGTACCGGCGGCGCCGTCCCAGAATTCGCAGATCAAGCCGCGGGCTCGGTGCCGATGTACCGGGCGTAAACCCGGTGCTCGACGCGACCCTGCTCGACGACAGATCGGGCGACCGCCTCGAACTCGCCGCCGGGGTACGCGGCCAGTCGGCCACTTCGGATGGCCTGAGCGGCAGACGACGCTCGGGCGATCGAGGCGAGCCGCTGCACGATCGCCCACTCGCCCCGATGCTCGGCGAGCTCCATCGCGATCAACGCGTGCTTGGTGTTCCGGCTGCGCGGCGGCGGGCCAGCAAAGACAACACTCACAAGATCCCCCATGTGTTCCTGAGCACGAACAGCAGCAGGCAGGACCTACCCCGTACAGGGTGTTTGTCCGTTGCTGTTCTCGAACAAGAACAAACGTAAGCGTGATCGATTCGGCACGTCAACGCAGTTCAGGGGTGTGCAATCCGGGGCGATGGCTGCTTATATAAGATCGTTCGCGTTCTGCGACAAGAACGGAGATGAGAACCCGTGTCCCCCATAGGCGGCGAGAGCTCGACGCCCTTCACCGACATGGTTCGCGAGGTGCTCGCCGTCAGTGGCGCGACCCTGCGGAACGTGGCCGAGCGAGCGGTCGACCCCGAGACGGGTAAGCGGCTCCAGTGGACCACCCTCGCCAAGATCAAGAACGGCGAGAGCTATCGGCACGACCGATGGATCGTCGGCGCCATCGCTGCGGCGACTGGCCTACCGCTGGTCGACGTCAAGCGCGCGGCGGCGGCCGAGTGGGTCGGGCTCACCGCCGACGACATCCTCGGCCTGTCGACTCCCGAGGTCTCGGTCGTCGTGGCCTACAAGCCCGGAACTCGGCCGGACGAACTGACGTTGGTCAAAGAGGCGCTCAGGAAACTTGATCTTGAAGACGCAACGATCAAGGTGCTGGGTGAACCTAACTGAGGGTTGTAAGCGCGTGACCTGCGGCGATATGAGCGCTAATGTGGACTGGGCCTTGACTCGGGCATATGTTCGAATCAGGCTCTCGCCCATGCCACGAGGGGGGCATCTTGTACCGCGTCCGCCGTACCCGACTCGACGACAAAGCACCCGCAGCAGGTCGCGCCACTGCTGATAAGCGCGACATCCTGCTCGACGACAGACACATCACCGACACCGGGGCCATCGCTCTTGAGGCGGTCCTGAACGCCCTGCCCCCCACCGCCGGCGTTCAGGAGCGAGCTCCAAAGTGTCCATCGTCGAGCCCCGAGCGGGGCACGGTGTAGCAGCGCAGAAGGGGCCGCCCGACGCGAGTCGGGCGGCCCCTTCTGTGTGTCAGGGGTTCGGTGTAGCGTGAGCGTTCGAGGTCATCGTTTGTGCAGGTCAGACCCCGTTTCCTGCGTGCCCAATGCGTGCCCAATGCGTGCCCGAACTGCTGTGAACCGGTTGGCACGGGTTGACACGAGAAGCGCCGCCGCAGGGCGTTGACCTGCGGTTTCCACCATGCGGCGGCACTCGATGGACCTATTCGTCAGGACCCATCTCGGGCTCGTAATGCGTAGGTCTCGGGTTCGAATCCCGAAGGCGGCTCAGAGAGAGCCCAGGTCAGATAGACACTGACCTGGGCTTTTTTCATGCCCTGGCCGTGCGGAGGCGGGGCGCCCGGGCTCGTCGGGCGGCTCGGACTTGGGCGGAGACGCTGGGGTAGGGCCGCGAAAGCAATCGCCCCGAGGTGTAACGAGCCTCGATCCGGACGCAAGGATCGCGGACATGTGGATGACCCTGCGCATGACCCTGATAGGCGCCTTCAACCTGCTGGACAACCAGCGTCAGCAGGGCTGAAGGCAGCCCCGGCCGTAGCACCGGGGGACCGGTTTCCCCGCCGCAGGCTCGAGCGCCGACGGATGCCGCGCTCCCTCTATTGGGCCATGGCGATCAAGGGATGACGGGGCGTAGGGTCGCAGGCGAGATGACTGAGCGTGTTTCGGAAGCGCACGCCAGTAACCGAGTTGCTTCCGATGAATCGGCGGGGGTCCCTGGGCGGGCCTCTCAGTCAGAGGTTCTTCGCTGATCATCAGCTCAACCGGCGCCGGAGACGGCGCCACGCCCGGTTCGACCACCGTGGGAATGGTGGTCGGCCGAGGCGTTCCCGAGGCCGATCACCTGAGATGAAGGGATCGGCTCATGAGGGCCTCTCCGCAGGCGGTAGCTGTCTTGCTGCTACTCGTGGCGTTCTTCGGTTCACTGTGTCTCGGCGGCGTGGCAGGCGCCCTCTCATATGCCGAGAAGCACAACGTGCCAGGCGCACTCCTCTATGGAGGAGGCGCGTTCGTTCTGTTCATGTCGCTGGCCGTCACCGTGCTCGCGGCGTGCGGGCTGCTCACTCCGCTTGGCGCTACCGACATGAGCGGCTCCCGGAGCGGACGATGAGCGGTTGGAGGCCCAGGGAGCCGTGTCACGGTGCCGGAGCCGACCACATGACCTCTTGGGCGGGCGCCGCACGAGCGAAGCCGATGCGGCATCCGACGCGTAGGTGTCAGGTTTGAGTCCCGAAGGCAGCTCAGAGGGGGCCCAGAATCAGATATCACCGGCCTGGGCTCTTCTCGTGCTCTACAGCTCTACAGCTCTACAGCTCTACAGCTCTAGGGGGCAGGCTTCTGTTTCTTGGTCAGGTGGGACTGGTGTGCCCAGCGGCACAGGGTGCCGACGGCCAGTGACATGAGGATCGATCCGGTGTCGATGACGTGGGGCAGGCCCGGGAAGAAGGCGATGAAGATCAGCGTCGCGGCCGCACCGCCTGCGAAGGCGGCGATGCCGGAGTGGCGGAAGCGGGCTTGTGCGGTGGGGTCCTCGGGGGGCAAGGGAGCGCTCACTTCGTGATGTGGTGGCACTGGCTGACCCGTCGTACACCGTTGACGTGCAGATGCGCGCACGCCTTGCCGTAGTGGGGGAGGCGCTGCGGTGAGTTGTTGCGCATGGGATCGATCTTGCACGCGGCGTGCGTGCTGCCGCGCGACCTGCGGTAGACGTGGTTGTCCATGTCCGCGTAGGTGAAGTCGATGCGCCAGTTGCAGAATCCGCTGCTGAGCGCGCCGACGAAGCCGCAGTCGACGCCGGCGTTCTGGTAGGTGATGCGCCGTCCGCCGCCGCGTACGAGGTGGGTGAACACGCACCCAGTCGGGATCCGCACTGTCGCACCGCCGACTTGGTAGTCGAACGTCGTCACCGGGGTCGAGCCGATCGCTGTGGCGTGGGCCGGCGTGAGGGGTAAGAGGGCGAGGGCCGCGGCTGTGGTGAGCACTGTGGCGAGTCTTGTGGTCTTGGTCATCGGACTCTCTCTGGAGGCAGGTGTGTCCGGTGAACTGTGCGGTGACGTGCGGGGTTTCGGGGTGGTGGGGGTGCCAGTCGCTTGGGTGATCCACCTTCGTGTGACGTGACCCGGGGCTATACGGGGCGGACTTCGGCGTTTATTCGATGTTGAGGTGCGGCGGGCAGGGTGGGGGCATGGGACTGTTCCAGAGCTTCTCTTCCGCGACCGCCGCCGCTGGTGGTGCGACCGCCACCGCCACCCTCAAGCCCGTCGAGCAGGTGCTCGCGCAGCGGGCCATACATGACGACGCGATGCGGCTCAGCGTGCTGCTGACCTCGTTGTCCGTGGGCGGGGGGCCGGTGGGGGAGCGGCGGTCGCTGGCGCTCGCCGGGTACGTGCAGGCGTACTTCCGGTCCGTGCGCGGGTTCGGGGTGAGCGTGTCGGGGATGGCCCGGTGCGAGGACCTGGCGGTGCGGTACGGGTTCGACCCGGCCGGCACCGTGCGCGAACTGGCCGCCGCCATGCGGGCGGTGTGCGAGCCGCTGGGGGATGCGGCCGGGTTCGCGGAGAGCGGGGGGTGGGAGCTGGAGCCGTGGACGGTCGCCTGGCTGGCGCGGCGTGCCGGGGAGGCGGAGCGGGAGCGGCTCGGGGCGCGGGTGGACCGGACGCAGTGCGAGGCGTACGTGCGGCAGGAGGCCCTGGTGTTCGGGGGCGGCGCCGGGCGCGGGTGAGGCCGCGGCGGGCTGGTTTATCGGGTCCGGCCACGGCGGCCCACTCCCCCGAGTGCGGCGTTGCGCGCCGAGCGCCGGCGGACCGGACCCGATGACCTGATCCAATCAGGTCCCATCAACATCTCGCCAACAGGTGTGAAACATCCCCACCGGTTCATCGCGTCAAGAAAGTGAGACGGCGAAATCGGGTCGGGGGAGGCTCATCGATGAAGCGGTCGCGCGCAGAGGAGTTCTTGGAGTTCGCTTCGGGGCGTACGGGTCATCTGTACCGTTCCGCGTGTCTACTGACCAGCGGCGATACACATTCCGCCGAGGATCTGGTGCAGGAGACGCTCGGGCGGATGTATGCGGTGTGGGGACGCGTCGCGAGGCTGGACAATCCAGCGGCGTACGCCCAGACCGTGCTCGTACGCACCTTCCTCAGCCAGAGACGCAGACGGTCGGCAACCGAGCGTCCCCTGGGGGACGTGCCGGACATCGCCGCGGACGTGAGAGGGGACCCCGCGCTGCGGGTCGCCCTGCTCGACGCCCTTGCCGAACTACCGCCCAAGGACCGGGCCGTGGTCGTCCTGCGCTATTGGGAGGACCGCAGTATCGAGGAGACCGCCGAGGTCATGCGCGTCAGCTCCGCTGCCGTGCGCACCCGGTCGGTGCGTGCCCTCGCCCGGCTACGGGAGCGGTTGGGGGGCAGCGTCGTTGCGTTCGTGGGGTGTTGAGCCCGTGCGGGCCACCGAGGTGGTGGCGCTCGCGTGGCCTTCCGAGTGCGTGGAGCTCACTGCTTTTGCGGGGTCCGCCGAGTGCGTGGAGCCCAGCGCGTTTGCGGAGCCCGTGGGGCTTGCTGCGTCTACGGATCCCGTGGGGCTTGCCGAGTCCGCTGTGCCCGTACTGGCCGTCGATGGCAATCATGAGAGTGCAGAGAGGGTGGGGTTCCGTGTCGTTCGAAGAGCAGCTTGGTGACGCGCTGAGGCGCAGTGGTGAGGAGTTCGCGCCCGGTGACCGGCGGGCCCTGGTGGAAGGCGGGCTCGTCCGGGGCCGGCGGCGGGAGGCGCGTCGGCGGGCCGGTGCCGTGAGTGGCAGCGTGCTCGCGCTCGCCCTGATAGGCGGAGGCGCCGCCTTCGCCGGCGGGCTGGTGGGTGGTGAGCAGCCGCTCGCCGCCTCTCCGGCGGCCAGCGGGCAGGCGGCCGTCGCGTCCAAGGACCTGCGGGCCGGTGACATCGCACAGGTGATGAAGCGGCACACGCCCAAGGGGAAGTGGACCTTCTCCGGTCTGAACGAGAAGGCGCAGAGCGCCCTCGGGGTGTACGACGACGGGAAGGGGAAGGCTGCCGTCTCCGTCGGGCTCTACCGGGCGTCGGACACCGGTGAGGGCGGCCTCGACCAGGTGACCTGCCCGTCCTGGGACGACGTCCCCTATGACGACTGCCGCAGCCGGGCGCTGCCCGACGGCTCCCGGCTGATGGTGTTCAAGGGGTACGTCTACCCGGACAAGCGGGAGGAGACCAAGGACTGGCGCGCCGTGCTCCTCACCCGGGACGGCTTGCTCGTCGACGTGAACGAGTACAACGCGCCCGCCGAGAAGGGCGAGCCGGTCAGTCGGCTCAACCCGCCCTTCACGGACGTGCAGTTGGAGGCACTCGCCCGGACTCCCGACTGGCGTCCGCTGCTGAAGAAGCTGCCCACGGTGACGGACGGCAGCGCGGCCGCGCAGGACAAGAGCGCGGCGACCGCCGGGAAGGGTGTGCAGGACGTACTGCGGTCCCTGCTGCCGACGGCACTGAAGGTGAACAAGGCCGGCGGCGAGGGCGAGTACGGGTACCTGGTCGTCAACGACGGCAAGGGCGGCAGCTTGGTCGAGGTCAACGTCCAGCCGGACATGCGGGGCGCTGAGGGTGACCTCTTCCCGCCGGGGACCTACACGAAGCTGTCCGACGGCACCAAGGTGCGCGTCCTGAAGCGGCCCGGTGAGAAGGGCGGCAAGGGCGTGGTGTGGTGGACGGTCGACACCATGCGGCCCAACGGCTTCCGGGTGGTCCTCTCCGCCTTCAACGCCGTCAAGCAGGACGGCACCGCGACCCGGAGCGAGCCCGCTCTGAGCATCGAGCAGATGAGGGGCATAGCCACCAGCCCCGACTGGCGCAAGGTCAAGTAGGGGCACTCGGGACCGTGGTGGGGCGCCTACTTGGCGTCCGAGTAGCGCTCCACCGCGGCCGTGGTGAACGGGAACCTCACCGGGGTCTCTCCAAAGGCGATCCGCCCGGCCAGGTCCCCGGCGTCGCGGATCGCCGCCGTCACCGCCTCCGCCTCCTCCGCGGGGCAGTGCACCATCACCTCGTCGTGCTGGAAGAACACCAGCTCCGCCCGCATTCCGGCGGTACGGATCGACTGGCGCAGGGCCGCCAGCATCAGCAGGGCCCAGTCGGCGGCGCTGCCCTGGACGACGAAGTTGCGGGTGAAGCGGCCCCGGGCACGGGAGTTGGACGAGGCGTAACCGGGGGTGAAGCCGTACTCCTCGGAGCCGGAGCCGGAGTTGTGACCGGAAGCGGAGCCGTCGTTGGAGAAGGTGGCGGTCGGGTCGGGGGACTCCTGGGGGATGCCTGCCTCGTCGTCCTCCGTGGAGCCGGCGGCGCGGGGGCTGGTGCGGCCCAGCCAGGTCCGTACGAGACGGCCCTCTTCGCCAGCCTTCGCGGCGTCGTCGACATAGGCGACCGCCCGGGGGAATCGGCGGCGCAGGTCGGCCAGGTTCTTCAGGCCGTCGCCGCTGGTCTGGCCGTAGATCGCGCCGAGCAGGGCCAGCTTGGCCTGGTCGCGGTCGCCGGAGAAGGCCCGGGCCGACAGGCGGGTGTACAGGTCGTCGGGGTGGCCCGCGACCTCCATCAGGCCGGGGTCGCGGGAGATGGCGGCGAGGACGCGCGGCTCCATCTGGTCGGCGTCCGCGACGACCAGTCGCCAGCCCGGGTCGGCGACGACGGCGCGGCGGATGACCTTGGGGATCTGCAGGGCCCCGCCGCCGTTGGTGGTCCAGCGGCCGGTGACGGTGCCGCCAGGGGTGAACTCCGGGCGGAAGCGCCCGTCGCGCACCCAGTCCTGGAGCCAGCTCCAGCCGTGGGCGGTCCAGATCCGGTACAGCTTCTTGTACGCGATGAGAGGCTCGACCGCCGGGTGGTCCAGCTCCGCCAGCTCCCAGCGGCGGGTGGAGCGGATCCTGATCCCGGCCTGGGCGAAGGCCTTGATCACGTCGGCGGGCAGATCGGGGCGGACGCGGCGGCCGAAGGCGGTGGAGATCTGGTCGGCGAGTTCGGCGAGGCGGCGGGGCTCCCCGCCTCCGGCGTACCGCTCGCCGAGCAACTCGTGCAGGACCTCGCGGTGGACGTCGGCGCGCCAGGGGATGCCGGACCGGTTCATCTCGGCGGCCACCAGCATCCCCGCCGACTCGGCCGCGGTGAGCAGGCGCATCCGTCCCGGGTGCTCGGCGTCGTCGTGTCGCCGCTGCTGGTCGGCGTACACCTCCAGGAGGCCCTGCACGGGGACGGCGCTGGGGGCCGGTTCGAAGAGGGAGTCCTGGGCGCCGCGTTCGGCGGTGCGCGGGGGCGGGTCGGGCGGTACGGGGAGGTTGCGCAGACGGGCCCAGGCGGCGGTGGCGGAGCGGGGTTCGCCGAGGCGGCCCTCGTGGCCGAGGAGGAGGAGTTCGGCGGTCTCGATGTCGTAGCACCGCTCGACGGGGACCCCGGCGGAGAGGAGGCGGGGGTAGACGGCGGGGTCGGTGGTGGAGCGCCAGACCCAGCGGGTCACCTCGGGCCGTGACCGTACGGCCTCGACGAGGTCGGGCTCGGTCAGCACCGGACCGGCGGGGGTTCCGTCGTCCGCGAGGGGGACCAGGTGGGCGCCCCTGCCACCGTCCTCGGTGCTGGTCAGGAGCCATTTCTGGGGCATAGGGGGGAGTGTGACAGGGGGGTCTGACATTGGCGGTGAGGCGGGAGGGGGCAGAGGGATGAGAGGGGAGGGGGAAGAGGGGAGAGGGGAGGAGTGCGGATCTGGTGCCCGAATCTTGTCCACAGGCTGTGGATGAGTGAGGGGCTGGCAGCACCGAGGGGCGTGCCGGTCGGTCGGCGTGTGCCGGGCGAGGGCGCGACAAAGCTACCGGTGGGGGAGGGCGGCGGACGGGTGGCCCGGCCGGTGTGAGGGGGTGGGTGTGCCTTCGATTCGTGTATCCGTCCGTTGCTTGCGACCATCCTGGGAGCAATGACCACTGATCAGCGACAGCCGTTGATCAGCGACAGCCACTGATCAACGGCGACCGCTGATCAACGACGACGATCAGCCGACGACCGCCAACCATCGATCACTGAGGCCCCATGTCCGCCGACTCCGTCACCGCCCGAGCCCTTGCCGCCGCCCTGCACGTCGACGGTGACGGTGGTCTCGACACGGGGGCCTCCCTGCTCGCCGCCGATCCCGGGTCCGATGGTGAACTCGCGCTGCGCGTGGACGAGTTCGTGCGTAGGGCCTGGGAGCGCGGGTGGCAGCCCGCCGATGTCGTGCGGCTGGTCCGGCGCGACCTCGACGAGCACCATGTGCTGCTCGTGGCCGCGGCGATCGTCCGGCAGACCGGCACGTACAAGGTGCTGCCGCCTCGCTGGGTCGGGCAGCTCGACGCGTTGCCCCGGGAGGTGTACGCGGCGGACCGGTTCTCGTACGCCACTGCCGTCCTCGAACTCCTCCGGCTGCTCGCCCGGCTTCCCGCCCTCGAACCCGTCGGGCCGGTGCCGGGTGCGCCTCTCACCGCCGCCCCCGTGCACGGCGAGCCGCGCATGCTCAGTCGGATCCGGGCCCTGCTCGCCAAGGCGGAGGCGACCAACTATCCGGAGGAAGCCGAGGCGTTGACGGCCAAGGCGCAGGAGTTGATGGCCCGGCACTCCGTCGACGAGGCGCTGCTCGCGGCGCGTACCCACCACCCGGACGCGCCCGCGGCCGTGCGGATCGGTGTGGACGCTCCGTACGAGACGACCAAGGCGATCCTGCTCGATGCCGTCGCCTCGGCGAACCACTGCCGCGCGGTGTGGAACGAGGGCCTCGGCTTCTCCACCGTCGTCGGCTTCGAGCCGGACCTGGAGGTGGTCGAGCTGCTCTACACCTCGCTGCTCGTCCAGGGCACCGCGGCGATGACCAGGGCGGAGGCGGGTGCGCGGAAGGGTGGGCGCAAGCGGACCAAGACGTTCCGGCAGTCCTTCCTGATGGCGTACGCGTCCCGGATCGGCGACCGGCTCGCCGCCGCCGCGCGCGAGGCCACTCCGGACGACGCCGACCTGTTGCCGGTGCTGGCCTCCCGGGACGTGGCGGTCAGCGGGCGTACGGAGCAGATGTTCCCGCACACCACGAGCACCCGGGTGCGCGGCGTCAGCGACCTGGCCGGCTGGCAGGACGGTACGGCGGCGGCCGAGGGCGCCCGCATCGGAGGGGGTGCCGGGGGCGCGGGGAAGGGCCGGGGGAGCCTGCCGCCGACTTCCTGAGGTCGGCTGATTCCGGGCGGGGAGGGTGAGGTGCGTGGGCGGAGCTGGGTGGGGGTGCGCGTACGGGGCCGGGCCCCCACGGTCACCCCCACCCAGCTCCGCCCCCGCTCGCCCCTTTCCGTCCCGTACGCCCTCTAAGCCCCAATAACCCCCTACCTCCCGCTAAGCTCTCCCCATGACCTGGCTCCGGGCCCTGAAGGACACCGCCCGCAGTGGGCTCCGGATCGAGCGGAGGCGCCTGGAACCGCTGATCGCGTTGCGCGGTGCCGTGGGGCTGGCCCTGGTCATCGGCCTCTCGCTGGCCCTCTTCGACGCCGCCACCGCGGCGAGCTCGGCCTTCGGAGCCTTCCAGGCCGCCATCGCGACCTTCCAGCGCAGCTGGCGGCCCCGGCCGGTGCTCGCCCTGATCTCCGGCGGCAGCCTCGCCGCCTCCACCTTCCTGGGCTACCTCACCGGGACCGGCGGCACCCTGGCCCACCACACGGCGTTCCTGGCGCTGCTCTGTCTGTGGACGTTCCTGGCCGGGGCGGCCTGGGCCGCGGGGCCGACCGCCGGGATCATCGCCTCCTCCAACGTGGCGATCATGCTGGTGACCGTGACGCTGCCCAGCTCGGTCGCGGAGGCCGCGGGGCACGCCGCGATGATCGCGTTCGGCGGTCTGGTGCAGGCCGCGCTGATCGTGCTGTTCCCGGTACGCCGCTGGGGCGCGCAGCGCGACGCGCTCGCCGACGCCCTGGCCGCCGAGGCGGACTACGCGCGGAGGCTGCGCCACGACCCGGTGGCGCCCTTCGACCCCGTACCGCTGATGACGGCCCGCAGCGCGGCCGCCGTCACCCCGCGCCAGGCCCGCCGCCGGCCCGGCGAGCTGCACGGCGCCCGGGGCCTGGCCGAGCGCATCCGCCCGGTGCTGGCCTCGCTCGCCGACCCCGCGGTCGGCGCGTCCGCGGAGGGCCCCGAGCGCGACCGGGTCCGCGAGCTCCTGGCCGCCGCGGGCACCGTCCTGGACGCCGCCGCCCGCGCCATCCGCACCGGCGGCGAGGTGGTGATCCCGGCCCCGGCGCTGGCCGCCCTGCGCACCCCGGACACCGGCGCGATCCTCTCCGGGCCGCCGCGCCGGGCCGCGGTGCGGCTGGTCTCGCTGCTCGACGACGTCGTGGAGACGGCGGGCCCGAGCGAGAACGCCGCACCGGCCGAGGCCCGCTCCCGCCCGACCCTGGTGCGGCTCGCCCCGCTGGTGGTGCGGGCGATGGCCAAGGAGCTGCGCAGGGACGGGCCGGTGCGGCGGCACGCGGTGCGGGTGACCGCGGTGGCGGCGGTGGGCTACCTGCTGGGGACGGCCCTGCCGTTCGGGCACGGCTACTGGTGCCCGATGGCCGCGGTCATGATCATGCGCCCGGACTTCTCGCAGACGTACTCCCGCTCGGTGGCGCGCTTCGGAGGCACCCTGGTCGGAGTGGCGCTGGCGACGGGGATCGTGGAGGCGGCCCGCCCGGACACGTACCTGTCGGCCGGGCTGGCCGTGGTCTGCGCCTTCGGGATGTACCTGGTGATGCGCACGGGGTACGCGGCGTCCAACGTCTGCGTCTCCGCGTACGTCGTGTTCCTGCTCGGTATGGGCGGCCTGCAGTGGAACCAGACCGTCCCCGACCGGGTCGTGCTCACCCTGCTGGGCGGCCTGCTCGCCATGCTCGGCTACGCCCTCTACCCGGCCTGGGAGACGCCCCGGCTGCGCAACCGGCTGGCCGACTGGCTGAGCGCCGACGGCCGGTACGCGGCGGCGGTCGTCGACCACTACGCCCACCCCGGCGGCGCCTCCTGCCCCGACGTCCGCGAGGCCCTGCTGGCCGCCCGGGACGCGCGCGTCGCCTGGCAGGACGCCCTGACCAAGGCCACCCACGAGCCGGTCCGCCACCGCGGCCTGTCCCGGGCCAAGGCCGATGACGCCGCGCGGTCGCTGGCCCAGCTCGGGCGGGTGGCGATGCTCCTGGAGGCCCATCTGCCGGACCGTGGCGCCACGCCCGTCCCGGCGGCGGCGGCCTTCGCCGAGGCCCTGCGCACCGCCACCGAGGAGGCGGCCCGGGCGGTGCGCGAGCGCCGGGTGCCGAGCTGGGACGGGGTGCGCGGGGCGCTGGAGCGGTGGGAGGTGGCGGACGCCCCGGACCCGGTGGTGCGCAAGGGCGCGGGAATGCTCCTGGACACCCTGGAGGAGCTGACCGGGGCGCTGGCGGACGAGGCCCCGCGGGCGCGCCCGGAGAGCACGGCCCGTACGGTGTGACAGCGCGCTGGAAGCGCTTCCGGGAATCTTGGCCCGCGAGGGATCCGGAACGGGCCCGCGTGCGTCTCCTACAAACGCGACGACAGACGCGACAGACGTGGCGACAGGTGTGGCGACGGGCGACCCGGCAGACGCGGCGACAGGTGCCTCGGACGGGACGACAGGCGCCACCGGTCACCACGCATGACGGGCGACATCTACGGCGAACGGCGCCCACGACGGACGGGATGGGCGCACGGGGGGCGCGTAATCGTTCCGGCACCCCGCGTGCACGTGCATCTGCTCATGCAGCCGCATGTGAACACAGCTATGATCCGGGACAGTTGACACCTGCACCATGCAACTCGGGGAGCGTCTTGTGCACCACGTGTACAACGGCATGGCGGCCACGGAGCTTCACGGGGTCGTCTGGCAGAAGAGCAGGCACAGCAACTCCCAAGGTTCGTGCGTGGAGTT
Source organism: Streptomyces sp. NPDC001941 (assembly GCF_040296945.1). Lineage (NCBI taxonomy): Bacteria > Bacillati > Actinomycetota > Actinomycetes > Kitasatosporales > Streptomycetaceae > Streptomyces > Streptomyces sp. NPDC001941. Next base: position 37,830 of record NZ_JBEOYE010000044.1, read on the forward strand.
CGCCAAGCTGCCCGGTGGGAGCGTCGCGGTGCGCAATTCGCGCTTCCCCGACGGGCCCGCCCTGGTCTACACGCCCGCCGAGATAGAAGCGCTGCTCCTCGGCGTCAAGGACGGGGAGTTCGACCACCTCGTGGACGGCTGACCGCCCGGGCGCCTCGCGCTCCGGGCGGTTCCCCTCCGCCGTCCGTCCCGTTGTCCGTTCCGCCATCAGTCCGGGCATCGGTCCGGCCATCAGCGCCATCCGTCCAGCCCCCCGCGGCCCGGCCCGGTCCGGCTCAGTCCGGCTCAGTCCGCCGGCCCCAGTCGGAACAGCGCCCACACGACCTTGCCGCGCAGGGTCCCGGCCAGCGGGTGCCAGCCCCAGCCGTCGCTGAAGGAGTCCACCAGGAAGAGCCCGCGGCCCGACTCCGCGGAGAAGTCCTCCCCGGAGGCCTCGCGCTCCTCGGGGCTGTCCTGGCTGGGGTCGCGCACGGCGCACACCAGCCGGCTCGTCCAGCGCATCAGGTGCAGCCGCACGGGCGGCTCCTGCGGCGCGCGGGCTCCCTCGCAGGCCTCCGAGGGGCCGCCGGGCAGCGCGTGCCGCAGGGCGTTGGTGACGAGTTCGGAGACGACCAGCGCGACGTCGTCGAAGCGGTCGCACAGTTCCCACTGGGTGAGCGTGGCGCGGGTGAACTGCCGTGCGCCGCGCACCGCTTCGTACCGCGGGGGGAGGGCGCACGAGGCCGAACTCGACACGGACGCGGGATCGATCGGGGGAAGACCCTGCCGTAACGGTTCGAGCATGGTCGATCCATTCGTCCCCATGCGAGGCACTCCCGGTCAATCGCGGCTGTGGCGCTACAACACGAACGAGTACGCAGGTGCGCGGCCCCCATCGTTCCGAATGCGTGAGGCTGATGCAAGGGCAGATGCACGTGCACGCGCCGGACCTGTCCACAGCCGTGCCGTTTGTTGCTCATTTCTTCCCCGGACTACTTTCGCGCCCTGACGCGCCCTTGCCCAAGTCTTCCCATTTCCGTAATCGAATGAGTACGGGCTGAAGCGTTTTGATGGCAGAATCCGGGGCTCGGGGTTCGGGGGCTCCGTGGCACTGACAGGCGATGGGGAGGGTTGGGGACGTGACCGCAGGAGCCGCAGGGGAGTCCAGCGGGTCGGTGGTGCGACGCATCCTGCTCGGCTCGCAGCTGAGGCGGCTGCGCGAGTCGCGCGGTATCACGCGCGAGGCAGCCGGCTACTCGATCCGTGCATCCGAATCAAAGATCAGCCGTATGGAGTTGGGAAGGGTGAGCTTCAAGGCCAGGGACGTCGAGGACCTTCTCACGCTGTACGGAGTCACCGACGACAGCGAGCGCGACTCGCTGCTCGGCCTGGCCCGGGAGGCCAACGTCGCGGGCTGGTGGCACAGTTACGGCGACGTGCTGCCCGGCTGGTTCCAGACGTACATCGGCCTCGAGGGCGCCGCCTCCCTCATCCGCATCTACGAAGTCCAGTTCGTCCACGGCCTGTTGCAGACCGAGGCGTACGCGCACGCGGTCGTCACCCGTGGCATCCCCGACGCCCCGCGCGCCGAGATCGACCGCCGCGTGGCCCTGCGCCTGGAGCGCCAGAAGGTGCTCGTCTCCGAGCGTGCCCCGCGCTTCCACGCCGTCCTGGACGAGGCCGCGCTGCGCCGTCCGTACGGCGACCGCGAGGTGATGCGGGGCCAGTTGAGGCATCTGATCGACGTCTCGGAGCAGCCCAACGTCACGCTCCAGGTGATGCCGTTCAGCTTCGGCGGGCACGCGGGCGAGTCCGGCGCCTTCACCATGCTGCGCTTCCCGGAGTCGGACCTCTCGGACATCGTCTACCTGGAACAGCTGACCAGCGCCCTGTACCTCGACAAGCGCGAGGAGGTCGGTCAGTACGAACGGGTCATGGAGCGGCTCCAGGACGACAGTCCCGGCCCGGAGGAGAGCCGCGATCTGCTCCGCGGACTCCTCCAACTCACGTAAGACAACAGTACGATGACACTGCATCAGGAGCCTGCGAGACCTGCAGTAAGGGATGGCATGTCCTTCTTCACCGACCTGGCCCACCAGTACATCGACGGCGAGTGGCGGACCGGTAGCGGCTCGTGGGACATCATCGACTTCAACCCGTACAACGGGGAGAAGCTCGCCGTCATCACCGTCGCCACCCGCGACGAGGTCGACCAGGCCTACCGCGCCGCCGAACGGGCGCAGCGCACCTGGGCGGAGACCAACCCGTACGCCCGCAGGCTCGTCTTCGAGCGCGCCCTGCGCATCATCGAGGCGCGCGAGGACGAGATAGCCGAGGCCATCATCGACGAGCTGGGCGGCACCCGGCTCAAGGCCCGCTACGAGGTGCACCTGGCCATGGAGTTCATGCGCGAGGCCATCCAGCTCGCGGTGCGGCCCGAGGGACGGATCCTGCCTTCGCCGGTGGACGGCAAGGAGAACCGGGTCTACCGGCTCCCCGTCGGGGTCGTCGGCGTCATCACCCCGTACAACTTCCCCTTCCTGGTCACCCTGAAGTCCGTCGCCCCCGCGCTGGCCCTGGGCAACGCGGTCGTCGTCAAGCCCAACCAGAACACCCCGGTCGTCGGCGGCGGGCTGATCGCCAAGGTCTTCGAGGACGCCGGACTGCCCGCAGGCCTGCTGAACGTCCTGGTGACCGACATCGCCGAGATCGGCGACGCGCTCATCGAGCACCCCGTGCCGCGCGTCATCTCCTTCGCGGGCTCCGACCGCGTGGGCCGCCACGTCGGCGCCGTCGCCGGCTCGCACTTCAAGCGCGCCGTCCTCGAACTCAGCGGCAACAGCGCCCTGGTGGTCCTCGACGACGCCGACATCGACTACGCGGTGGAGGCGGCGGTCTTCAGCCGCTTCGTCTACCAGGGCCAGGTCTGCATGGCCGCCAACCGCATCCTGGTGGACCGCTCGGTCGAGGCCGAGTTCACCGAGAAGTTCACCGCGCGCGTGGCGTCCCTGGTCACCGGCGACCCGCGCGACCCGGCCACCCACATCGGCCCGGTGATCAACAACTTCCAGGCGGAGGCCCTGACCAACCTGGTCGACCAGGCCGTCGCCGAGGGCGCCAAGGCGCTCGTACGCGGCCGTACGCGCGGCAACCTGGTGGAGCCGACCGTGCTCGCGGGCCTGCCGGAGGACTCGCCGGTGCTGCGCCAGGAGATCTTCGGCCCGGTGGTGCTGCTGATGGCCTTCGACGGCGAGGAAGAGGCCGTACGGCTGGCCAACGACAGCCCCTACGGGCTCAGCGGCGCCGTGCACAGCGCGGACGTGGAGCGCGGCGTGCGCTTCGCGCGGCGCGTGGTCACCGGGATGATCCACGTCAACGACTCGACGATCCAGGACGAGCCGCTGGTGGCGTTCGGCGGCGAGAAGTACTCGGGTCTCGGGCGGCTGAACGGGGACGCGACGGTGGAGGCGTTCACCACGCAGAAGTGGATCTCGGTGCAGCACGGGCGGACGCGGTTCCCGTTCTGAGGCCAGCGGGTTCCTCCTCGTGGTTCCGGGGCCGGGGGTTCCGCGTTCGCGTTCCGAGGCCGGCGGTTCCGGGTTCCCGTTCCGAGGGCCGTCGGGACCCGCGCGAACCCGTGTCGTGTTGCGGACCGTAGCTGTCCGCAAGGGTCCCTAGCGTGGGGGTTGTCAGGACGACCTCCCGTACCGGGTACGGGACTGTGAAAGGCGGACCCCATGGTTGCTCTCGTTCCGGTCGAGGCGCACGGCGACGAACGCGGCGCCCTCGTCAACTTCATCCGGGTCCAGCGCGCGGCCGTGCGCCGCTCGCTGCTCGGGCTCACCGACGAGCAGGCCGCCACCCGCACCACCGCCAGCGAGCTGACCCTCTCCGGCCTGCTCAAGCACGTCGCCGAGGTCGAGCTGAACTGGCTGCGGCTGGCCCAGCAGCGGCCCAACGAGAAGCAGCGCGAGCCCGGCACCTGGGACGAGGGCTTCCGGCTCGTCGGCGACGAGACGGTGGCGGGGGTGATGGAGTTCTGGACCTCGGTCGCCAAGCAGACCGACGACTTCCTGGCCACTGTCCCCGACCTGTCCGACACCTTCCCGCTGCCCGAGGCGCCCTGGTTCCCCAAGGACGGGCAGGTCTCGATGCGCTGGATGGCGCTGCACCTGGTGCAGGAGATGGGGCGGCACGCGGGCCACGCGGACATCCTGCGCGAGTCCCTGGACGGCAAGACGTCCTTCGAGCTGATCGGGCAGGAGTCGGGGGAGTCGTGGGGGTGAGCCCGTCCGGGGCGGCCCGGGCGCTCCGAGCCCGGGCCTGAGCCCCAGGTGGGGCCTGGTCCCGGGCCCCAGTGGCTCGGTCCCGGTCGCCCGCGTGCGGTTCGTGCGGGGGCTCAGTCCGGGTCGCCCGCGTGCGGTTCGTGCGGGGGCTCAGTCCCGGTCGCCCACGTGCGGTTCGCCCGTCGCGTACGGGTTCTCCTGGCCCTCGGCGAGCACGCCCACGAACGGCTCGCCCTCCCCGGCGAAGGTGTACGCCCCGCCCTCGATCCGGTCGATGAGCCCGCGCGTCCAGGTGGCGCCGAACTCCGCCGAGTCGACCCACATCCGCATGATCTCGCCGATGTGGCCGAGGCTCTCGGGCCCTTCGACGGGCGTGTAGTAGCCGGTGACCGTGGCGCGCCACTCCTCCATGCCGCGCACGCGCTCGCGCAGCAGCGTCACGGCCTCGGCGCGCGGCAGGTCGACGATGAAGCCGAGGGCGGCCGACAGGACGTCCGTGCGCTGGTCGTGGACGGTCAGGGCCCGGCGCAGGAGTGCCAGGTACTCCTCGGTGCCGTCGGCGGTGATCTCGTACTCGGTGCGGGGCGGGCCGCCGGCGGTGGAGGGGGCGATCTCGTGCGCGACCAGCAGTCCTTGCTTCGCCATCTGCTTGAGCGCGTGGTAGATCGAGCCCGGCTTGGCGTTGGACCACTCGTGGGCGCCCCAGAACTCCAGGTCGTTGCGGACCTGGTAGCCGTGGGCGCGGCCGTGCTGGCGCACGGCGCCGAGGACCAGCAGTCGGATCGCTGACATGGGCCGGGTCCCTCCTGTTCACGTGTGACCGCTGTTCAAGTTTGACCACGTTACCCGGCGGGGGCGCGGGGAGGGCCGCCGGACCGTCCCGGGAAAGTTCGAGTAATCAAGTTTGACTAACGACGGATCGGGCATTACCTTCGCCGAGCCAGTAATCAAGTTTGACTAATGGGGAAGGGTGGCGCATGGCTGACGCGATCACGGTCGAGGGCGCACGCAAGCGGTACGGGGAGAAGCGCGCCCTGGACGGACTGGACCTGGCAGTCGGGAGCGGCACGGTCCACGGGGTGCTCGGCCCCAACGGCGCGGGCAAGACCACCCTGGTGCGGGTGCTGGCCACCTTGCTGAGGCCCGACGCGGGCACGGTCCGGGTCGCCGGGTACGACGTACGGGAACGGGCCGCACAGGTGCGCGCCAGGATCGGACTGCTCGGGCAGCACGCGGCCCTGGACGAGGAGCTCGGCGGGCGGCAGAACCTGGAGATGTTCGGCCGGCTCTACCACCTGGGCGCCCGGCACGCGCGCGTGCGGGCCGGTGAACTGCTGGAGCGCTTCGGCCTCGCGGACACCGGGCGCAAGGCCGTGCGGCTCTACAGCGGAGGGATGCGCAGGCGGCTGGACCTCGCGGCGTCGCTGATCACCGACCCGGAGGTGCTGTTCCTGGACGAGCCCACGACCGGGCTCGACCCGCGCGGCCGGACCGAGGTGTGGCGTGCGGTGCGCTCCCTGGTGGGCGGCGGCACGACCGTACTGCTGACCACGCAGTACCTGGAGGAGGCCGACCAGTTGGCGGACCGCATCTCGCTGGTGGACCGGGGCCGGGTCGTCGCGGACGGCACGCCCGACGCCCTCAAGGCCCGTACGGGCGGGGCGCGGATCGACGTGGTGGTGCGGCACGCGGACGAGGTGGAGCGGACCGGACGGCTGCTGGCTGACGTCCTGGGAGCGGCGGAAGGGGACGCGGAGGTGGTGGTCGACGCGGACCGGCGGCTGGCGAGCGTCCCGGTGGGCGACCGGATGGCGGCGCTGGCCCGGACCGTACGGGTGCTGGAGGAGGCCGGGATCGAGGCGGAGGACATCGCGGTGCGCAGGCCCACCCTGGACGAGGTGTTCCTGCGTCTGACGGGCGGGCCGGAGGACGCGCCGGAGGGGGCGCGGGAGCCGGTCGGCGAGGAGCGGAAGCGGAAGGCGGGGGCCGGGGCGTGAGCGCGTACGTGGTGAGTGACTGCTGGACCATGACCCGGCGCGAACTGGCGCACTGGGCGCGGCAGCCCGTGCAGGTCGTCGTCGGGCTGGTGTTCCCGGTGATGATGCTGCTGATGTTCGGCTACCTGGTCGGCGGGGGCCGCGCGGTCGAGGGGCGGTACGTCGACTTCCTGGTGCCCGGCATGCTGGCGATGACCATGGCGTTCGGCCTCGAGAGCACGATGGTCGCCGTGACCAGGGACCTGGACAAGGGCGTGGTGGACCGCTTCAGGTCGATGCCGATGGCCAACGCGGCCGTCCTGGTGGGGCGTTCGGCGGCCGACATGCTCCAGTCCGTGGTCGGCCTCGCGGTGATGATCGGGGCCGGGTACGCGCTGGGCTGGCGGGCCGGGGCCGGCGCGGGAGCGTTCCTGGGGGCGGTGGGGCTGCTGCTCCTGCTGCGGTTCGCGATGCTGTGGGTCGGGATCTACCTGGCCCTGGTGGCGGGGCGCCCGGAGATGGTCCAGACGGTGCAGGTCCTGGTCTGGCCGGTGACGTTCCTGTCCAACGCGTTCGCGACGCCCGAGGCGATGCCGGGCTGGCTGGGCGCAGCCGTGGAGTGGAACCCGATGTCGCCGACGGTGACGGCGGTACGCGACCTGTTCGGCGGCCCCGGCGGCGAACCCGGGCACGTGGGGGCGGCGGTGGCCTGGTCGGTGGCGCTGCTCGCGGTGTTCTTCCCGCTGGCGGTACGGCGGTTCGGGAGGCTGGGGCGGTAGTTCGGGGGCTGGTGGCGTGGGTGGGGCCGGTGTTTTGGTCCGCAGCTTCCTGGTCCGGGGTTTCCTGATCCGCAGTTTTTGGTCCGCAGTTTTTTGGTCCGCCGGAAAGGGGAACCCCCGGGCGCCGGGCGGTGTATCAGAAGCAGGAGGCCCGGACCGGGCCGGCGGGGCGGGGGACTCGATGGTCACTGCGGGGGAGCGGAGACGGGGAGCGGGGAGACGGGGAGAGGCGAGGCGGATACGGGGACGGGCGGCGCTCGTCGCGGGCGTCCTCGCGCTGGTACCGGTGCTGCTCGCGGGCTGCACGGGCAGGGGCGGCACCGCTTCCGGCGGGAGGCCCGGCGGGGCGTCCCAGGTGGCCGGCGGGGCGTCGGGGGCGGCGACGCCGGTGCCGTTCGGCTGGGACCTGCCGGGGGCGTCGTACGAGGCGGAACTGGCGGCCGACGGCAGCGGGTTCGGGGTGCTGGTGGAGTGCGTGGAGGGCGTACCGGGCGGCCCCGAGGGCTTCTGCAGGCAGCACGTCGCCGTGCTCGACCGGGGCGCCTCCCACTGGGCGCTGCGCAAGTCCCCGCTGCCCGAGCTGGCGGCCTCCCAGGGGTCGACCACCCGCCTGGTGGTGTTCGGGGGCGGGCGGGCCTGGCTGGAGGAGGGCGGCGCGGCGGATCCGGGGCGGGACGGGGAGGCGGGTGCGCGGGCGGGGCGGACCTGGTTCACCTCGGACGGCGGCCGGTCCTGGAGCGAGGGCCGGGCGCGGGGCGAGGTGGCGGCGATACCCGGGGGCGGGGTGCTGGGCGCCGAGTGTGCCGAGCCGCCGGGGCCGGACACGGGAGGCTGCCGCACGGCCCGCCTGGTGGTGCTCTCGCCCGTCGACGGGAGCCTGAGGGCACTGGCCCGGGGTCCGGCGCTGGCGGCGGACGGGCTGCGCGCCGCCGAGCGGGCCGAGCCGGACGGCTCCTGGTGGGTGACGGGCCGCGACCCGGTGACCGGGCGGGCGGCGGTGGCCTCCTCCCGGGACGGGGGCCGGAGCTGGACCGTGGCCCGGCTGCCCGGGGCGGCCTGGGACGCGCGGGGAGTGGTGGTGACGGCGGGCCGGGACGCGGTGTACGCGGCGGAGCTGGGGCCGGTGGCGGGCGCCGAGGCCGCGAAGAACCCGCTGCGGGCGCTGTACCGCTCGGCCGACGGGGGCCGGAGCTGGCAGCGGGTGTACGCCACCCGGCCGGGGACGGGCCCGCAGACGCTGCTGGGGCGGGTGGTGGTCCGGGCGGACGGCAGCCTGCTGCTCAGCGGGGAGGGGAGGTCGTACGAGAGCCGGGACGGCGGGCGGACGTTCACCGGGACGGCCGGCCACGGCTGGGTGCGCCGCACACCGGCCGGCTACCAGGCGGCCGGCAGCGAGTGCGCGCACTCGGTGTCGCGGGACGGGGAGACCTGGGACGAGTTCGTGCTGGGCTGCGGCCCGGAGTGAGCGGGGGCCGGGGCTCCCGGGGCCGGGGCGCTTGCGGGCCCCCGGGGTCCCGGGCTTCCGGAATCCCGCCCCCGGGCTTCCGGAACCCGGCGGCCCGCTCACTCCTGGCCGCCCCGGGCCCCCGGCCGCCCTCGCCCCTGGCCGCCCCGGGCCCCAGGCCGTCCCCGGTGTCAGGTGGCGGGAGTGATCACGCAGGCCGTGCCGTAGGCGCAGACCTCGGTGCCGACGTCGGCGGCCTCGGTGACGTCGAAGCGGAACATCAGCACCGCGTTGGCGCCGCGCGCCCTGGCCTGCTCGATCAGCCGCTCCATGGCCTGGTTGCGGGTCTCCACCAGGGTCTTCGTCAGGCCCTTGAGCTCGCCGCCGATCATGGACTTGAGCCCGGCGCCGATCTGGCTGCCCAGGTGGCGCGAGCGCACGGTGAGGCCGAAGACCTCGCCGATGACGCGCTCCACCCGGTAGCCGGGTACGTCGTTCGTGGTGACCACCAGCACGTCGGACTGCGGGCCCTGCCCGCCTCCGTACTCCTCGATACCCATGGGCACAGCTTGGTACGGGACGGGCCCGGGCGCATCCCGTACGGCCGTGGAACCCGGCGGGGTCCGGCAGCGTTGATACTTTTGGGCAGTCGTCCCGCCCGACCGAACCCCAGGAGCCCGGAATCCCGTGACTACGCTTGCGCTCGGCCCGGAGTGGATCAGTCCGGACTACCTGATCTCGCACTTCGGCCTGATCGGCATCCTCGTCATCGTCTTCGCCGAATCGGGGCTCTTCGCCTTCCTCCCCGGAGACTCGCTGCTGTTCACGGCGGGTCTGCTGGTCGCCGAGGGGAACTACATCAAGCAGCCCCTCTGGCTGGTCTGCACCCTGATCGTGGCCGCCGCGATCATCGGTGACCAGGTGGGTTACGTGATCGGCAAGTTCTTCGGCCCGAAGCTCTTCAACCGGCCCAACTCCAAGATCTTCAAGAAGGAGAACCTGGACAAGGCCCACGAGTTCGTCGACAAGTACGGCCCGAAGGCCATCGTGCTCGCCCGCTTCGTGCCGATCGTGCGGACCTTCGCGCCAATCGTGGCGGGCGCGGGCAGCATGAAGTACCGCACGTTCATCGCGTACAACGTGCTCGGCGGCGCCATGTGGGGCGCGGGCGTGACCATCGCCGGGTACTTCCTGGGCCAGATCTCGGTCATCAAGAACAACGTCGAGGCGATCCTCGTCCTGATCGTGCTGGTCTCCGTGGTGCCGATCGCGATCGAGGTCCTGCGGGCCCGCTCGAAGGCGAAGAAGGAGGCCCTGGCCTCCGGCACCCCCGCGGGCGCCGCGAGCCCGCCCCCGCAGCGCGGCCGCCACGCCAAGCGCTGACGTTCCTCCGCGGTACGAGCCGCGCGGTGACGGAAGGGCCCGCACCCCGGGAAACCGGGGTGCGGGCCCTTCCGCACGTCCGCGTACCGATCCCGCGGGAGCCGACGGGAGCCTCAGAACCCCCGGGTCCGCTTCGCCGCCCGGCGTCCCGCGCCCGAGCCCGGCGCCCGCATGAACAGCCGCGCCAGCTCACCGCCCAGGTTCACCCCGATGGCGATCGCCAGGGCCAGGGCCGCCGCCTTGGCCAGCGAGGCGAAGCCGGAGTCCATGTTGTTCTGCGCGATGTTCAGCACGCCGAAGTAGGTGGCGCTACCGGGCAGCAGCGGCCCGATCGCCGCGGTGACGTACGGCAGCGAGGAGGTGTTCTCCCAGCGCGCGATCAGCTGCCCGAACAGGCCCACCAGCCCGGCCGCGATCGCCGTCGCCATCACGGCGGAGCCCTTGGCGGTCACCGCGATCGCCGCGTACACCACCCAGGCCACGCCGCCGTTCAGGGTCGCGAACAGCACGGTCGCCCGGTCCTGCTGGAGCAGCACCGCGAAGGTCAGGCACAGCGCCATCGACGCCACGATCTGCACGATCGGTCTCTCGACCGGGCTCAGCGTGCCCTCGGGGTTCAGCTTGGCCCCGAACTGCAGCCCGACGTACAGCGCGGAGAGCACGCCGACCACGATGGCGACGAAGAAGTACATGACTTCGAGGAGCCGCGCCGAGGCGGTGATGTAGAAGCCGGTCAGGCCGTCCTGCACGGCCGCCACCAGCGCCCGCCCCGGGATCAGCGCGAAGAGCCCACCGGTGATCACGGCGTTGGGCCGCAGGTCCGAGTGGAGCAGGCTGAGCAGCACCCCGAGCGCGGCCGGCGGGATCGCCGCCACCAGGAACTGATAGAACTCCGGCAGCCCGCGCCCGGCGCACAGCCAGGCGAGGCGGTCGCCGAGCACCGCACCGAGCGCGGCCACCGCGAACACCGCGGGACCACCGCCGAGCAGCACCGAGGCCGCGCCCGCGAGGACGCCGGTGGCCATGGTGAGGACCCAGCTGGGGTACGGGTGCCGGTTGCGCCGGATGATCGCCAGGCGCCGGTAGGCCTCCTCCAGGGAGACGTCGTGCTCGGGCGCGTTGATGTCCGCGACCAGCTGGTAGACGGCGGCGAGGCGGGTGTAGTCGGTGCCCCGGCGGCGTACCGTCCGGTTGGCCGTGACCGGGTCGTCCACCAGCGAGGGCTGGTACGTGATGGACAGCAGGGTGAAGGTGACCGTCGGCTCGCAGCGGTCCAGGCCGTACGAGCGCGTGATCGCGAACATCGCGGCCTCGACGTCCTCGGCGCCCTCACCGCCCGCGAGCAGCAGCTCGCCGATGCGCAGGGTCAGGTCGAGCACGCGCGGCACGGCGGGCCCGGCGTCGTCCTGCTTCTGCACCGGCTCCGGCACGGGCCGCTCGCTGACCGGCAGCCGCAGCATGGTGCGCATCTGGTCCTGCCAGGGCGCGTTCTGCGACAGCTTGATCATCGGGATGCCGTGCGCGGGCGTGAAGGCCGGTGGCGAGTGCCGTGCCGCGTACGTGGACGGCGTCGCGAACGCCGAGCCCTCGGGCTCGGCCGCCGGCTCGGGGGCGAACCCCTTCGGCACCGCGAACTCCGAGGTGGGCGACTCTTCCTCGACCACGACGGGCTGGTCCACCCCGAGGGGGGGCGTGAAGGCGCTGCGCGCTTCGTCCGACTGCGGTTTCCGGTCCTCGGGCGCGTCCGTCTCCGCCACCTCTCGCCTCCCTCCAGTGACTGGATCTTTCCCTGCCCAGTATGTGGGTGATCATGACTTCATACGACAACGGGCGGTGCTCCCCGAGGGGAACACCGCCCGTCGGCGACGAGGCGGGGGCGCGTCAGTGGGCGCCGCCCTGCGCCTCCAGGCGCTTGTAGGAGGCCTCGATCTCGGCCTCGGCCTCGGTGCGGCCGACCCAGTCGGCGCCCTCGACGGACTTGCCGGGCTCCAGGTCCTTGTAGACCTCGAAGAAGTGCTGGATCTCCAGGCGGTCGAACTCGGAGACGTGGTGGATGTCGCGCAGGTGCTCCACGCGCGGGTCGGACGCGGGCACGCACAGGAGCTTGTCGTCGCCGCCGGCCTCGTCGGTCATGCGGAACATGCCGATGGCGCGGCACTTGATCAGGCAGCCCGGGAAGGTCGGCTCGTCGAGCAGGACCAGCGCGTCCAGCGGGTCGCCGTCCTCGCCGAGGGTGTTCTCGACGAAGCCGTAGTCGGCCGGGTAGCTGGTGGAGGTGAAGAGACGACGGTCCAGACGGATGCGACCCGTCTCGTGGTCCACCTCGTACTTGTTACGCGACCCCTTCGGGATCTCGATGGTGACGTCGAACTCCACGGGTGGCTCCTCCAAGATCAAACAAAACGTCCGGTGTGCCGTGCTCGGGGCATGGCGCAGTGGTTAAGTGTCCCCCACGCACCACTGTGATCGCGAAAGGGGCTGGTCAACCGTGCCCGACCCGAGAACGTGGCGGTACGCGGGCCTCTCCGCCGTGCTGGGTCTCGCCGTGGCCGCCGGGTCCGTCGCCGTCGCCGGACCGTGGGACACGGGTCAGCGTAAGGCCGAGCGCGACCGGGTGGCCGCCTCGCGCACGACGGGTGGCGCACATCACGACGCGACGGCCCCCGAAGGTCCCGCCCCGGCCCCCAGCGCCCCCGGCGTGCTCGCCGCGCTCGGTGCCCCGGCGGCCGCGCCCGCCCCCCTCGCGCGCACCCTGGACCCGCTGCTCGCCGACCCCGCGCTCGGCACCCGGCAGGCCGCCTCGGTCGTCGACGTGGCGAGCGGCCGGACGCTGTACGCGAGCGGGGCCGGGGACCTGATGACCCCCGCCTCCACCGTCAAGATCGCCACCGCGGCCGCCGCCCTGACCGCCCTCGGCCCGGACCACCGCTTCGCCACCACCGCCACCGCCACCCCCGACGGCCGCACCGTCACCCTGGTCGGCGGCGGCGACACCACCCTCGACGGCGCCCGGCTGCGCCGCCTGGCCCGGGACGCCGCCCGCGCGCTGCGCGACCTCGGCGCCGGGCCGGTCCGGGTCGCGTACGACACCTCCCTGTTCACCGGGCCCGAGCTGCACCCCATCAGCCCCAACGAGAACATCGCCGCCGTCACCGCCCTGATGGTCGACGAAGGCCGGCTCGACGGCTCGTACAGCGGCCCGGCGGCCCGCACCGGGACCCCCGCGAAGGACGCGGCCCTCGCCTTCGCCCGCGCGCTCGCCACCGCGGGCGTGCCCGTCCAGGGCGACCCCGTGCCCGCCCGGTCGCCCCGGGGGGCGAAGCCGCTGGCCCGTACCCTCTCCGCGCCGCTGTCCGCCGTCGTCGAGCGCATGCTGACCCACAGCGACAACGACATCGCCGAGGCCCTCACCCGCCACACCGCCCTCGCGAGCGGCCGCCCCGCCAGCTTCACCGGCGGCGAGCTCGCCGTCCGCACCCGCCTGGCCTCCCTCGGCGCCCCCGTCGCCGGCGCCCGGTTCGCCGACGGCAGCGGCCTGGACCGTACGGACAAGGTGTCCGCGACCCTGCTGACCACCCTGCTCGCGCGCGCCGCCGACCCCGGCCACCCCGAGCTGCGCCCGATCCTCACCGGCCTGCCCGTCGCCGGCTTCAGCGGCACCCTGCGCACCCGCTCCGACCAGGCGTCCGGCGGACTCGTCCGGGCCAAGACCGGCACCCTCAGCAGCGTCGACACCCTCGCGGGCACCGCCGTCACCCCCGAGGGCCGCCTCGTCGCCTTCGCCTTCCTCGCCTCCGGCACCCGCTCCGCCGACACGGCCCGCCCGGCCCTGGACCGCCTCACCCGGGCCCTCGTCACGCACTAGACCGGGCCCGGTCCCACCCCCGTCCCCTAGGGGCCGCCCCTGGTCCTGCCCCCCTTCCCCGCCCCGCTCCCGAACAGCAGGTCGCAACCCGGCCCCCAGCACGTACGGTTGACACATGACTGGCATCGGTGGTTCAGCCTCTTCGGAGATGGTCGACTGGAACCTCGCGGTCGCGACCGCGACCCGCCTCGTGAAGCCCGGCCCCGACGTGAGCCGGGACGAGGCCCGCGCCGTCGTCGCGGAGCTGCGCAGGCACGCCAAGGCCTCCGAGGAACACGTCCGCTCCTACACCCGGATGGTCCCCGAGGGCCTCGAACCCGAGGACACCCCCGTCCTCGTCGTCGACCGGGCCGGCTGGGTCCGGGCCAACGTGGAGGGCTTCCGCGAACTGCTCAAGCCGCTCCTGGACAAGATGCAGGAGCGCCGCTCCGCCACCCCCGGCGGCGCCGTCCTCGGCGCCGTGGGCGGCAAGGTCACCGGCGTCGAGCTGGGCATGCTGCTCAGCTTCCTGTCCTCGCGCGTCCTCGGACAGTACGAGACCTTCGCCCCCGGCGGCCGCGGCCTGCCCGCCGGTGACGGCGGCGGCGGCCGGCTGCTGCTCGTCGCCCCCAACATCGTCCAGGTCGAGCGCGAGCTCGACGTCGACCCGCACGACTTCCGGCTCTGGGTCTGCCTGCACGAGGAGACCCACCGCACCCAGTTCACCGGCGTGCCCTGGCTGCGCGCCCACCTGGAGGGCGAGATCCAGTCGTTCCTCCAGGCCACCGAGGTCGACCCGATGACCGTCCTGGAGCGGCTGCGCGAGGCCGCCCAGTCGCTCGCGGGCAACCGCCCCGAGGGCGAGGACTCCGAGGGCCGCTCCCTGGTCGAGCTGGTCCAGACGCCCGAGCAGCGCGACATCCTGGGCCGCCTCACCGCCGTGATGTCCCTGCTCGAGGGCCACGCGGACTACGTGATGGACGGCGTCGGCCCCCAGGTGGTGCCCTCGGTCGCCGAGATCCGGGAGAAGTTCAAGGAGCGGCGCGCCCGCGGCGCCTCCCGGCTCGACCTGGCCCTGCGCAAGCTGCTCGGCCTGGACGCCAAGCTGCGCCAGTACCGCGACGGCGAGCGGTTCGTCCGCGCCGTCGTCGACGAGGTCGGCATGGACGGCTTCAACCGGGTGTGGACCTCGCCGAACACGCTGCCCACCAAGGCCGAGATCGCCAAACCCGCGGACTGGGTCGCGAGGGTGCACCGTAAGCCAGAGGCGTGAGCCGTCAGCGGACGTCGGCAGGTTAACGCCACCGTAATCACCCATCCGAGGGACCGTGACCCATGGGTAGGCGTGCAATGCTCGGGGAATGGCCGGGTTCTGTCACCATCGACGCACTCTGAGTGACCGAACCCCCCGTTACGACCGTTAAGACTCCGACCGAGGCACCCCCCAACTTCCACGAAGGGCACCGGACATGGGTCCCCATCCTGCGGTCGCGGCGATACGCCTGGCGGTCCGCCGCGTACTCCACGACGTCCTGAACGAGCACCAGACCGAACCCCGCGCCACCGACGAGCCGCCGCTCGTCCTCGTCGCCTGCTCCGGAGGCGCCGACTCCATGGCGCTCGCCTCCGCCCTCGCCTTCGAGGCCCGCAAACTCGCCGTCCGCGCCGGCGCCGTCACCGTCGACCACGGCCTGCAGGAAGGCTCCGACCTGCGCGCCGCCGAGGTCGCCGCCCGCCTCACCGCCATGAACCTCGACCCCGTCGAGGCCGTCGCCGTCACCGTCGGCCGCGAAGGCGGCCCCGAAGCCGCCGCCCGCGACGCCCGGTACGCCGCCCTGGACGAAGCCTGCGAGCGCCTCGGCGCCCGGGCCGTCCTCCTCGGCCACACCCGCGACGACCAGGCCGAGACCGTCCTCCTCGGCCTCGCCCGCGGCTCCGGCATCCGCTCCCTGTCCGGCATGGCCGCCGTCTCCGGCACCCGCCGCCGCTACCGGCGCCCCTTCCTCGAGCTCGACCGGCACACCGCCCGCAAGGCCTGCCTGGTCCAGCACCTGCCGGTGTGGGACGACCCGATGAACGCCGACCCGGCCTACACCCGCTCCCGACTGCGCCACGAGGGCCTGCCCGCGCTGGAGAAGGCCCTCGGCAAAGGAGTCGTCGAGGCCCTCGCCCGGACGGCCCAGCTGTCCCGGGACGACGCCGACGCACTCGACTCCTGGGCGGCCGACGCCGACGCGACCGTACGGGACGAGCGCGGCCTGCTCGAATGCGCCAAGCTCTACGCCCTCCCGACCGCCGTGCGCCGCCGCGTCCTGCGCCGCGCGGTCATCGCCGAGGGCTCTCCCGCCGGTTCCCTGTTCGCCCGGCACATCGAAGAGGTCGACAAGCTGATCACCGGCTGGAGGGGCCAGGGCACCATCAATCTGCCGGGCCGCGTCGAGGCGCGGCGGCAGGGTGGCAGACTGGTGATTCGGCAAGGCTGAATCCCATCGGCCGGGCCGGCCGAGGCGCAAGCTAGCGAAAGTGACGCGGGTGAACGAGAAGGACATGGGCACCGACCTCAAGTCGGTGCTCATCACCAAGGAAGAGATCGACGCGAAGCTGGCAGAGCTGGCCGCGCAGATCGACGAGGAGTACGCGGGCAAGGACCTGCTCATCGTCGGCGTCCTCAAGGGCGCGGTGATGGTGATGGCGGACCTGGCGCGCGCGCTGTCCACCCCCGTCACGATGGACTGGATGGCCGTGTCGTCGTACGGCGCGGGCACCCAGTCCTCCGGCGTGGTCCGGATCCTCAAGGACCTCGACACCGACATCAAGGGCAAGCACGTCCTGATCGTCGAGGACATCATCGACTCCGGCCTGACGCTGTCGTGGCTGCTGTCCAACCTGGGCTCGCGCGAGCCGGCCTCCCTGGAGGTCTGCACCCTGCTGCGCAAGCCCGACGCGGCGAAGGTCGCGATCGACGTGAAGTGGATCGGCTTCGACATCCCCAACGAGTTCGTCGTCGGCTACGGCCTCGACTACGCCGAGAAGTACCGCAACCTCCCGTTCGTCGGAACGCTCGCCCCGCACGTCTACGGCGGCTGAACGGCGGTACCAGTCGAGGGAACCACGGCCTTCTTCCCGCCGTTGGAGCTAGGGAAGACGGTCGCGGGTGACAAAGCTGGGGTACCGTCCGAAGAACAGCTTTTCCCATAGCAGTACTCACAGCGCATTTACCTACGGGCAGGAGGGACGGGGCGGCACCGCTCCGTATGGATGGACGTGAAGCGATACTTCCGTGGGCCGGTCATGTGGATCGTGCTGGCCGTCCTCGCCGTGGTCGTGTTGATGCAGGTCGTCGGCTCGTCCGGCGGCTACAAGACGGTGGACACCAGCAAGGTCGTCCAGGCGATCGAGGACAAGCAGGCGCAGCAGGTCAAGCTGACGACCGGCGACGAGCAGATCATCAAGGTCGAGCTGAAGGACGGCGCCGACCAGAAGAAGTACGGCGGCAGCGACAAGATCCAGGCCAGCTACATCGGCGACCAGGGATCCAACCTGACCGACAAGCTGCAGCAGCAGTCCGACTCGGGCGACCTGGAGAAGGGCTACACCGTCTCCCCGTCGAAGCAGAGCCCGTTCGTCTCGGTCCTGCTCTCCCTGCTGCCGTTCGTCCTCATCGTCGTCGTCTTCCTGTTCCTGATGAACCAGATGCAGGGCGGCGGCTCCCGAGTCATGAACTTCGGGAAGTCCAAGGCCAAGCTCATCACCAAGGACACCCCGAAGACGACCTTCGCCGACGTGGCGGGGTCCGACGAGGCCGTCGAGGAACTCCACGAGATCAAGGAGTTCCTGCAGGAGCCGGCCAAGTTCCAGGCCGTCGGCGCCAAGATCCCGAAGGGCGTGCTGCTGTACGGCCCGCCCGGAACCGGCAAGACCCTGCTCGCCCGCGCCGTCGCGGGTGAGGCGGGCGTGCCGTTCTACTCGATCTCCGGCTCCGACTTCGTCGAGATGTTCGTCGGCGTGGGTGCCTCCCGCGTCCGCGACCTCTTCGAACAGGCCAAGGCGAACGCCCCGGCGATCGTCTTCGTCGACGAGATCGACGCCGTCGGCCGCCACCGCGGTGCCGGCCTCGGCGGCGGGCACGACGAGCGCGAGCAGACCCTCAACCAGCTGCTGGTCGAGATGGACGGCTTCGACGTGAAGGGCGGCGTCATCCTGATCGCCGCCACGAACCGGCCCGACATCCTCGACCCGGCCCTCCTGCGCCCCGGCCGCTTCGACCGGCAGATCGCCGTCGACCGCCCGGACATGCAGGGCCGTCTGGAGATCCTCAAGGTCCACCAGAAGGGCAAGCCGGTCGCGCCGGACGTCGACCTGGCCGCCGTCGCGCGCCGTACCCCGGGCTTCACCGGCGCGGACCTGAGCAACGTCCTCAACGAGGCCGCGCTGCTCACGGCCCGCTCGGACAAGAAGCTCATCGACAACCACATGCTGGACGAGGCGATCGACCGCGTGGTCGCGGGCCCGCAGAAGCGGACCCGGATCATGTCGGACAAGGAGAAGAAGATCACCGCGTACCACGAGGGCGGACACGCCCTGGTCGCGGCGGCTTCCCCCAACTCCGACCCGGTCCACAAGATCACGATCCTGTCCCGCGGCCGGGCCCTGGGCTACACCATGGTCCTGCCCGACGAGGACAAGTACTCCACCACGCGCAACGAGATGCTCGACCAGCTGGCCTACATGCTGGGCGGGCGCGCGGCGGAGGAGCTGGTCTTCCACGACCCGACCACCGGTGCGGCCAACGACATCGAGAAGGCCACCGCCACGGCCCGCGCGATGGTCACGCAGTACGGCATGACCGAGCGCCTCGGCGCGATCAAGTTCGGCGGCGACAACACCGAGCCGTTCCTCGGCCGGGAGATGGCGCACCAGCGCGACTACTCGGAAGAGGTCGCCGCGCTCGTCGACGAAGAGGTCAAGAAGCTCATCGAGACCGCGCACAACGAGGCCTGGGAGATCCTGGTCGAGAACCGCGACGTCCTGGACAACCTGGTCCTCGCGCTCCTCGAGAAGGAGACCCTCGGCAAGGAGGAGATCGCCGAGGTCTTCTCCACCATCGTGAAGCGCCCGGCCCGCCCCGCGTGGACCGGCTCGTCGCGCCGCACCCCGTCCACCCGGCCGCCGGTGCTCTCCCCGAAGGAGCTGGCGCTGACCAACGGCGCCACCGGCACCAACGGCGCGTCCCCCGCGGACGCCCCGGTGGCGGAGACGGCCCCCGAGGAGCACCCCGAGGGCTGATCCGAGGGGCCCCCGGGCCCCCCGAACCCCGGAATGCACGCCGCGCCCCCCAGGTTCTAGCCTGTGGGGGCGCGGCTTTTCGCGTACGTACGCAGAGGAACGAGGCACAGATGACCGACCCGGTGACGCTGGACGCCGATGCGAAGATCGGTGAGTTCGACGAGAAGCGCGCCGAGAACGCCGTCCGGGAACTGCTGATCGCAGTGGGCGAGGACCCGGACCGCGAGGGCCTGCTGGAGACGCCGGCGCGGGTGGCGCGGGCGTACAAGGAGATCTTCGCGGGGCTGCGCCAGCGTCCCGAGGACGTCCTGACGACGACATTCGACCTGGGGCACGACGAGATGGTCCTGGTGAAGGACATCGAAGTCTTCAGTACCTGTGAGCACCATCTGGTTCCGTTCAGGGGCGTGGCGCACGTGGGCTACATACCGTCGACCAACGGAAAGATCACTGGGCTTTCCAAGCTGGCCCGCCTGGTGGACGTCTTCGCCCGCCGCCCGCAGGTGCAGGAACGACTCACCACGCAGGTGGCCGATTCCCTGATGGAGATCCTGGAGCCGCGGGGCGTGATCGTGGTGTTCGAGTGCGAGCACATGTGCATGTCGATGCGAGGCATCCGCAAGCCGGGCGCGAAGACCATCACCTCGGCGGTGCGCGGTCAGCTGCGCGACCCCGCCACGCGCAACGAGGCCATGAGCCTGATCATGGCGCGCTGAGCCCCGGCGGCGGCCTCAGGCCGCCGTCGCCGTGCCCTGGTGGTCGTCGTCCTCGGGGAGCTTGCAGACGCGCTCCAGGAAGAGGGCCGCGGCGATGACGGCGATGGCGGCCAGGACCGCGAAGCCGGCGTAGATGGCCTGGTCGCGGCGGGCCGGGAGGTCGAGGGAGCCGAGCAGGAAGGCGCCCGTGCCGCCGTACATCCCGCCGACCAGGGCCGCCACCAGGGCGCTGGCCTGGCCGAAGACGACCGCGCGGGCGGCCATCAGGGGCTCGACGCCCTTGGCGCCGGGGGTGCGGTCGCGCTGGGCGCGCAGCCGGGAGCGCAGCGAGACCGCGGTGGCCGTGAGGACCACCGCGATCACCGCGAGCACGATGGGCGCGGCGAGCGGGACGCTCGGCAGGGTGCCGAGGGAGTCCCACAGCCGCGCGCCGCCCCAGGAGAGGACGCCCGCGACGGCGAAGACGCCGGCCAGTACGCGGAGGCGGAGTTGCTTCACCTGGGGTCCTGTTCTGTGGGCGGCTCGGTCGACAAGAGCCTAACGACTAGTCGGGCAGCCGGAGTTCCAGGTCGGTGCGGGTCTGCACGCCGTCGTGGCCGACGGCGGCGAGCAGGTCGGCGACCGTGCCGCGGCCGGGCAGCTGGGCCTCGGGGTCCACGTCGAGCCAGGGGGCGAGCACGAAGGCCCGCTCGTGGGCGCGGGGGTGGGGGAGGGTGAGCACCGGGTCGTCGGAGACCACGTCGGCGTACGTCACGATGTCGACGTCGATGGTGCGCGGGCCCCAGCGCTCGTCGCGGACCCGCTCGAAGGCCTCCTCGACCGCGTGCGCCCGCTCCAGGAGGGAGGCCGGGGGCAGGGTGGTCTTCACGAGGACGACCGCGTTGAAGTACGAGGGCTGGGAGCCGGGGTCGACGCCCCAGGGCTCCGTCTCGTACACCGGGGAGACCGCCTTGACCCGCAGGCCGGGGGTGTCCTCCAGGGCGTCGATGGCGCCCTGGAGGGTCTCCAGGCGGTTGCCGAGGTTGGAGCCGAGGGCGATCACGGCCCGTTTGGGGTTGGACAGCGTGACGTCCGCGGCGTCGACGGCCTGGACGACGGACGCGGGCACCGGCTGCACGGTGGGGTCGCTCTGGGTCTGGTTCACGCGCGGCTCCGGGTGATGGTGATGGTCACGTCGTCGAAGGGGACGGTGATGGGCGCGTCCGGCTTGTGGACGACTACCTCGACCTCCTGGACACCGTCGTGCTTGAGGCACTGTGCGGCGATGCGCTCGGCGAGGGTCTCGATGAGGTCGACCGGTTCGCCCTGCACGACGTCGACCACCTCCTCGGCCACGATGCCGTAGTGCACGGTCTTCGCCAGGTCGTCGTCGGCCGCCGCGGGGCGGGTGTCGAGGCCGAGCACCAGGTCGACGATGAAGGTCTGGCCCTCTTCGCGCTCCCGGGGGAAGACGCCATGGTGCCCGCGGGCCTTGAGGCCGCGCAGCGCGACACGATCCACGCGAATCACTCCTGCTTTCGTAGTGCTTGACCGGGCACGGCCGGGTGCGGTCGGCACGGGCCCGTATTCGAATCTACCTGCGAGCTGGGACAGTGCTCGCCCACGGGGGTTCCGCGGGCGGCCTCCGAGGAGATCTCCCGGGGGCTCGCATACCCACTCAGGCGGTGGTCTCGTCGTCCTCGTCGTCACCGGATTCGGCCAGAACCGGTGAGCCGTGGTGCGACCACAGGCGCCAGCCGTCGGGGGCGCGGCGGAAGACGTTGGTGGCGACGACGAGCTGTCCGACGAGCGGGCCCAGCTCGGCGCCGTCCTCGGCGGGGCCGCCGCTGAGGATGTTCTCCGTACAGGTGACGAGCGCGGTGTCACCGGCCAGGGAGACCAAGACGTCGGTGAGGAAGAACTGGATGTAGTCGGTGTGCGCCATGATCAGGGCGTACGAGCGCAGGACCTCGCCGCGTCCGGAGAGCACCGGCCAGCCCGGGTGGACGCAGGAGATCCGCTGGTCCTCGGTGTCGTCCAGCCACAGGTCGGAGAGGGTGTCGAAGTCCCCGGCCTCCATCGCCTCGTAGAAGGCGGTGTTCGCGGCTTCGACGGCCGCGGTGTCGACGGGGCTCACCGGGCGGCTCCGGGGGTGGTGGGGGCCGCCGTGGGGGCCGTGCGGGCGGCTTCGACGGCCCGGGCGACGCGGACGGCGTCGGCGGTGGCCCGTACCTCGTGGACGCGGACCGCCCAGGCGCCCTCGTGGGCGGCGATGGCGGAGACGGCGGCGGTGGCGGCGTCGCGCTCGCGGGCGGGCGGTGGCGCGGCCCCCTCGGCGCCGGCCAGGACGTGGCCGAGGAAGCGTTTCCGCGAGGCGGCGACGAGCAGCGGGCGGCCCAGGGCCCGCAGCGCGCCGAGGTGGGCGACCAGGGCGAGGTCGTGCGGGGCCCGCTTGGCGAAGCCGAGGCCGGGGTCGAGGACGATCCGGGCGGGGTCGACGCCGCCGGCGACCACGGCGTCCATGCGGTCGCGCAGCTCGGCGACGACTTCGGCGACCACGTCGTCGTACACGGCGCGGCTGTTCATGTCCTGGCTGAAGCCGCGCCAGTGCATGACCACGAAGGGGACCTCGGCGGCGGCGACGGCGGGGACCATGGCGGGGTCGGCGAGTCCGCCGGAGACGTCGTTGACCAGGACCGCGCCCGATGCGACCGCGCGGGCGGCGACGGTGGCGCGCATGGTGTCGACGGAGACGGTGACGCCTTCGGCGGCCAGGCCGCGCACGACGGGGACGACGCGGCGCAGCTCCTCGTCCTCGTCGACCCGGCTGGCGCCGGGGCGGGTGGACTCGCCGCCGACGTCGACGAGGTCGGCGCCCTGGGCGACCAGGTCGAGGCCGCGCTTGACGGCGGCGGTGGTGTCGAACCACCGGCCGCCGTCGGAGAAGGAGTCGGGGGTGACGTTGACGACCCCCATGACCGCACAGCGGTCCCACTCCGGTAGCCCCTCGGCCGTGCCCCGTGCGCGCAGCGTGTTCATATGTCCAGACTAGAGCTGCGCGTGGCCGGTTTACGCCGCGCGGACCCCGTGCTCGCCGGTGCCGGAGCCGAGGTGGGCGCAGGGGCGGGCCTGGCGGGCGGCGCGGCGGCGGGCGAACGGGCGGGGCAGGGCGAAGTTCACGAAGCCCTCGGCCTGCATGGCGGCGAAGCCGATGCGGGGCAGTTCGCGGCTGGAGCGGTAGACGACGAAGCGGGGTTCCCAGCGGGGCCGGAACTTGGCGTTGAACTTGTACAGCGACTCGATCTGGAACCAGCGGGAGAGGAAGACCAGCAGGCCGCGCCAGAGGCGCAGGACGGGTCCCGCGCCCAGCTTCTCGCCGCGGGCGAGGGCGGAGCGGAACATCGCGAAGTTCAGCGAGACGCGGTCGATGCCGAGCTTGGGCGCGTCCTGGAGCGAGGCGACGATCAGCAGCTCGTTCATGCCGGGGTCGGCGCTGCGGTCGCGGCGCATCAGCTCCAGGGACATGCCGTCGGTGCCCCAGGGGACGAAGTGGATGATCGCCTTGAGGTCGCCGTAGGCCTCGGTGGGGTCCTCGGCCTTGTGGGCGGTGGCGATCACCGCGTCGCCGTCGCCGGGGTCGCCGATGCGGCCCAGGGCCATGGAGAAGCCGCGCTCGTTGTCGGTGCCGCGCCAGTCGGCGGCGGCGCGGCGGATGCGCTCCAGCTCGCCGTCGGAGAGGTCACGGACGCGCCGTACGCGGGTTTCGTAGCCATTGCGCTCGATGCGCTTGACCATCTGGCGCACGTTCCGCATGGCGCGCCCGGTGAGGGAGAAATCCGCGACGTCCACCACCGCCTCGTCGCCCAGCTCCAGGGCGTCCAGGCCGGTCTCGCGGGTCCAGACCTCGCCGCCGGTCTCGGAGCAGCCCATGACGGCGGGGGTCCAGGAGTGGGCCTTGGCCTCGTCCATGAAGCGCTCGATGGCGCCGGGCCAGGCCTCGACGTCGCCGATGGGGTCGCCGGAGGCGAGCATGACGCCGGAGACGACGCGGTAGGTGACGGCGGCCTTGCCGCTGGGGGAGAAGACGACGCCCTTGTCGCGGCGCAGGGCGAAGTGGCCGAGGGAGTCGCGGCCGCCGTGCTTGGCGAGCAGTTCGCGCAGCCGCAGCTCGTCGTCCTCGGTGAGCCGGGCGGCCGGGTGCTCGGGGCGGAAGGCCAGGTAGATGGTGGTGAGGGCGGTGAGCATGCCCAGGGCGCCCAGGGAGTAGCCGACGGTCCAGTCGACGCGGCCGCTGTAGCCGACGGGGCCCTCGATGCCGAAGAGGCCGAAGAGGACGTGCTCCAGGCGGTCGGCGAGGCTGGGGCTGCCGATGACCTTGTTGGGGTGGGCGCTGACGATGACCAGGCCCAGGCCGATGGAGCCGGCGCCCATGAGGACGAAGTTGGCGAGGGCCTTCCAGCGGCTGCGCGGGTCGGGCAGGGCGGCGAATTCACTCCGGTGGCGTACCAGCAGGGCGAGGAGTGCCAGGGAGAGCACGACGCCGATGACGGAGTGCCGGTAGAGGAACTGCGCGGTGGCCCCGGCGGGCAGCAGCACGACGGCGGCGCGCCAGGCGCGGCGCTTGTGGCGCTTGAGGCCGTGGGCGAGCAGCAGGAGCAGGACGCCGGCGCTCAGCGACAGGGCGGCGGAGAGCGGCCCGAAGGTGCCGGGCAGCACTTCGGCGACGGCGTGCATGCGGCTGGCGCGGAACCGCGGGAAGACGCCCGCGGCGATGTCGATCAGGCCGATGAACGTGCAGGCCGTGCCGACGAGGGCGGGCACCTTCTCGGGTCGCGGTCCGCGCAGGACACGGCGCACCCGATCCGGAACCGAACCAGACTTATCCCCATCTACCGTGACAGACATCGCTTCCCGTGGCTCCGCGAGAGATCCTGTAGTCCGGCGCTCGACGACCACCGCCACCGGCGGTTTTCGCCGTTCCCGGACAATGTGCGCCCTCTAGGACGGCACTTCCGGGGAGCGGGTTCACTCGCTCCCCGGAAAATCTCGAGGAAGAAAGTTCAAAGGACTCATGGGTCTCACCAGCAACAAAGTTCTGGCGCTTGCCATCGTCGTGGCCGTGGTGCTCTTCGTGCTCACGGTATGGCTGTGGCCGCGGCTCTCGGGCCGCACCTGGCGTGCCGTTCTGGGCCGCGTCGGCCTGCTGCTGGCGGCCCAGCTCGCCCTGTTCGCCTCGGTGGGGCTGGCGGCGAACAAGTCGTTCCTCTTCTACGGCTCCTGGGCCGACCTGTTCGGCCAGCAGCAGGACATGGGCGTGGTGGTGGACCACTCGGCCGGCGGCAAGGACGTCCAGGTCGTCTCCAAGCAGAAGATCGACGTGCCGGGCAGCCACAACCCGGCGACCGGCGGCCAGATACAGAAGGTCGTGATCGCGGGCGAGAGGTCGAAGATAGACAGCCCCGCCTACGTCTGGCTGCCGCCGGAGTACTTCCAGAAGGAGTACGCGAAGAAGACCTTCCCGGCCGCCGTGGTGCTCACCGGCTACCCGGGCACCGCGGAGAACCTGCTGAAGGGCCTGAAGTACCCGCGGACGGCGTTCCAGCAGGTCAAGGAGAAGAAGATGCAGCCGATGATCCTGGTCATGCTGCGTCCCACCGTGGCGCCGCCGCGGGACACCGAGTGCGTGGACATACCGGGCGGCCCGCAGACGGAGACCTTCTTCGCCAAGGACCTGCCCAAGGCGGTCTCGGAGACGTACCGCGTGGGCACCAAGCCGGAGAACTGGGGCTTCATCGGCAACTCCACGGGCGGCTACTGCGCCCTGAAGATCGGCCTGCACCACCCGGAGCAGTTCTCGGCGAGCGCCGGCCTCTCCGCGTACTACAAGGCCGCCGAGGACGTCACCACCGGTGACCTCTTCCAGGGCGACCACAAGCTGCGCAAGCGCTCCAACCTGCTGTGGAGCCTGGACCACCTGCCGCAGGGCACCAAGTCCTCGTACCTGGTCACCAGCTCCAGGCAGGGCGAGGGCAACCTCAAGGGCACCCTCTCCTTCATCAAGAAGGTGAAGTCCCCCGCGCGCGTGTCGTCGATCATGCTGGACAGCGGGGGCCACAACTTCAACACCTGGAACCGGGAGATCCCGCCCGCCCTGGTGTGGCTCGCGGGACGGCTGCAGGCCTCCTGAGCCCCGCGCCGGGCGGGTCGCCCGGCCTCCTCAGCTGACCGTCTCCAGGTCCACGTCCGCGCGCGCGATGGCCTGCGCGTCGGCGTCGATCGAGCGGCGCAGCGCCTCGTGCAGCCGGGCCGGGGTCAGCACGCCCAGGAAGCGGCCCGCGCCCTCCCGGTCGATGACCGCTATCCAGCCCGCGTCGTGCTGGAGCATCGTGGCGAACGCCTGCTTCAGCGAGGCGCCGACGGGCAGCCAGGCCTCCATCCGGCGGGCGTGCGCGCGGACCGTGCCGGTGCCCCGCGCGGCCTGCTCGGCGGAGACCCAGCCGTGCAGGTTGTCCTCGTCGTCGAGGACCACGGCCCAGCGCGCGCCCAGGTCGCGCGGCAGCGGGTCGTCCAGGTGCACCACGGGCGGCTGCTCCAGGTCGCCCTCCTCGATCGGGGTGACCGAGAGGCGCTTCAGGCCGCGGTCGGCGCCGACGAAGTCCGCGACGTACGGGGTGGAGGGGGCCCCGAGCACGGTGGCCGGGGCGTCGAACTGCTCGATGCGGCCCTGCCCGTACACGGCGATGCGGTCGCCGAGGCGGACGGCCTCCTCGATGTCGTGGGTGACGAACAGGACTGTCTTGCGCACCTGGGCCTGGAGCTTGAGGAACTCGTTCTGCAGGTGCTCGCGCACCACCGGGTCGACCGCGCCGAACGGCTCGTCCATCAGCAGCACCGGCGGGTCGGCGGCCAGGGCGCGGGCCACGCCGACGCGCTGGCGCTGGCCGCCGGAGAGCTGGTCGGGGTAGCGCTCGCCGTGCGTCCTGGGGTCCAGGCCGACCAGGTCGAGCAGTTCGGCGGCCCGGGCGCGGGCGGCGGAGCGCTTGACGCCCAGCAGGTGCGGGACGGTGGCGGTGTTGTCCAGGACCGTCTTGTGCGGGAAGAGCCCGACCTGCTGGATCACGTAGCCGATGCGGCGGCGCAGTTGCACCGGGTCGACCGTCGCGATGTCCTCCCCGTCGAGGAATATCCGGCCCTCGGTCGGCTCGATCAGGCGGTTGACCATCTTCATGGTGGTGGTCTTGCCGCAGCCGGACGGTCCGACGAGCGTGACCAGTTCGCCCTCCGCCACGTCGAACGAGAGGTCGTCGACGGCGGTCGTCCCGTCCGCGTAGCGCTTGCTGACGTGCTCGAATCGGATCATGGTTCCCCATTGTGGCGGGTGGCTGCGTGCGTCTTGTGAAGGCCATGTTGCCGGAATACGAAGCTCCTCGGCGGTTGTCAGTCCTGGGGGATAGGGTCGGTTCCCGGTCGGACAAGAGCATGAAACCGGACGGGGGGTGGGAGCGAAATGGGCGGACCGGACTGCCTGGTGGCCAATGACTGGATCTGCGGCGAATACCTCCGCACCCGCAGCCAGGAGTTGACCGACGCCACCGTGCAACACGTGTGGATCACCGTGGTGTCGGTGCTGATCGGGCTCGCCGTGGCGTTCCCGCTGGCGCTGCTGGCCCGGGCGCGGCCGCGGTTCGCCGGCCCGGTGCTCGGCCTGACGACCGTGCTCTACACGATCCCGTCACTGGCGATGTTCTCGCTGCTCCTGCCGCTGTTCGGGCTCTCGCCCGCCCTGGTGGTCACGGGCCTGGTGCTGTACTCGCTGACGATCCTGGTGCGCAACATCCTGGCCGGCCTGGAGGCCGTGCCCGAGGAGGCCAGGGAGGCCGCGCGCGGGATGGGGTACGGGCCGTGGCGGCTGCTGTGGGAGGTCGAGCTCCCGCTGGCGCTGCCCGCGGTGATGGCGGGCCTGCGGATCGCGACGGTTTCCACGGTGGCGCTGGCCACGGTCGGCTCGATCGTGGACTACGGCGGCCTGGGCACGCTGATCAAGGAAGCGGTGCGTACGGACTTCAAGGCCCAGGTGCTCACGGCGTCGGTCCTGTGCGTGGTGCTCGCGGTGGTGGCGGACCTGCTGCTGCTCCTGCTCCAGCGGCTGCTCACCCCGTGGACGCGGGCGGGCCGCCCGGGGCGGATACGCAGGGCGCGCACCCCGCGCGCGGCCGAGACGGCGAAGGCGGTCTGATCCATGGGCGTGTTCGGGGAGACCTGGTCCTGGCTGGCCGACGGTGCCAACTGGTCCGGCGAGTCCGGTGTGTGGCACCTGCTCGGCCAGCACCTGTACTTCAGCGTGGTCAGCCTGCTGGTCGCCTGTGTGATCGGGCTTCCGGCGGCGCTCTACCTGGGGCACATCGGCAAGGGCGGCGCGCTGGCGGTCAACCTGTCCAACGTGGGCCGGGCGGTGCCGACCTTCGCGGTGCTCGCGCTGCTGATCACCACGCCGCTGCGCAAGAACGGCGACGTGCCGACGATCCTGGCCCTGGTGCTGTTCGCGGTGCCGCCGCTGCTGACCAACGCGTACGTGGGCATGCGCGAGGTGGACCGCTCGGTGGTGGAGGCCGCCCGCGGGATGGGCATGTCGGGCCGCCAGGTCTTCTTCCGGGTCGAACTGCCGCTGGCCTACCCGCTGGTGATGAACGGGGTGCGCTCCGCGACGGTCCAGGTGATCGCGACGGCGACGCTGGCCGCGATGGTCGGTGAGGGCGGCCTGGGCCGGATCATCACCGCGGGCTTCAACACCCAGAGCACCCCGCAGGTGGTCGCGGGCGCGCTGATCGTGGGCCTGCTCGCGCTGCTGGTGGAGGGCGCGCTGGTGCTGGCGTCCCGGCTGTGCGACCCGATGAGGCGGCGCGGCGCGGCCGCCGCGGAGTGAGCGGCCGGTCCGCCGCCTGAATTCCTTTTGTCCTCCCTGGTTTTCCCTGTTGTTCCAATCCGGATGGAGATCGTGATGAGCAGGACCTCGCGCCTGGCGGGTGCGGTACTCGGCGTCGTGGCGCTGACCGGCGGTCTCGCCGCGTGCGGTGGCGACAGCCTGGAGAAGAAGGGCGACGGCGACGCGTCGTCGGCGAAGGGCGGCGCCAAGGGGCAGCTCGTCATCGGCTCGGGCGGCTTCACCGAGGCCAACGTGCTCGCCGAGCTGTACTCCCAGGTCCTCAAGGACGCCGGGTACGGCACGTCGATCAAGACGGTGGAGAACCGCGAGCTGTACGAACCGTCCCTGGAGAAGGGCGAGATAGACGTCGTACCGGAATACGCGGCGACGCTCGCGGAATTCCTCAACGCCAAGGTGAACGGGCCGAAGGCGCCCGACGAGAAGCCGGTCGCCTCCAGCGACGCCGCCAAGACGGTGGCCGCGCTGGAGAAGCTCGCGGGGCCGCTCGGCCTGAAGGTCCTCCCGGCCGGCCAGGCCGTCGACCAGAACGCGTTCGCCGTTTCCAAGGAATTCGCCGCGAAGAACAACCTCAAGACGCTTTCGGACCTGGGCCGCTCCAAGCTCAAGGTGAAGATCGCGGCGGGTGACGAGTGCAAGATCCGGCCGTTCTGCGCGCCGGGCCTGAAGAAGGCGTACGGGATCGACGTCACTGGCATCGACCCCAAGGGCGTGGGCACCCCGCAGTCGAAGCAGGCGGTCAAGGACGGCGTGGACCAGCTGCTCCTGACGACCACCACGGACGCCACGATCGAGAAGTACGGCCTGGTGTTCCTGGAGGACGACAAGAAGCTGCAGAACGCGGACAACGTCCTGCCGGTGGTCAATGCCAAGGACGCGGGCGCCCCCGAGGTCGCCGCCGCCCTGGAGAAGATCACCAAGGCGCTGACCACGCAGGACCTCGCCGAACTCAACCGCAAGGTGGACGCCGAGCGCGCCAAGCCGGCGGACGTGGCGAAGGAGTACCTGGAGTCCAAGGGCCTGATCAAGAAGTAGCGCCACGGTGACGGGGCGGCCCGGATGGCGAAAAGATTGCCGGGCCGACCCCCCACGTCTCACCTACGCACGGTAAATTTCTGGCCATGCCACGTGGACGCCACCGCCATTCCCCACCCCTGCACAGGCTGCTGCCGCCCGTCGCGGTCGCCGGATCCGCCGTCGTGGTTGCCGGAGGCGCCTGGCTCCTCGACGATCCGCTGCTGCTGCGCACCCTCGTCGCCGCGGCCGCTGCCGCCGCCGTCACCGGCTCCGTCCTCATGCGGGGCTGGGACCGCGGCGCGGGCCGCCGGGTCGCCGAGCTGACCCGCGCCCGGGCCAGCGACCAGTGGCGCACCGACGAGCGGGTGGCCGAGCTGGAGACGGACCTGGAGGAGTCGCGCGAGGTCCGCGGCAAGCTGGAGGGCAAGCTGCGCGCCAAGCGCAAGGAGCTGGCCGGGCTGCGCGGCGAGCACGCGGCGCTGCTGCGCCGGTACGCCAACGCCGAGACCGAGCGCGCCAGCGCCCTGGAGGGCCGCCGCAAGCTCGCCCTGGAGGCCGCCGCGCCCAAGGCGCTGCCCGCCGCGAGCAGCACGCCCACCCCGGCGGCGTACCTGCGCGCGAACCAGGCGCTGGACGCCCTGGCCCGTGGCGCGGCCCCCGCCCGGGGCGCCGCCGCGCTGCCGGCCGCCCGGGAGGAAGAGCCGCAGGGGAAGCCCGGGGCGGTCGCCGGCACCGAGCAGCACGCCAGGCCGGTGTCCGCCGCCCCCGCCGCGATCGCCCCCTACCCCGCCCGCCGCCCCGCGGCGCGCCCCGAGGGGCACTTCGACTACTTCGGCAGCAAGGCCGGTGCCGCTCCGGCGCCGCGCCGCGAGCCCGCCGCCATCGAGCCGCCCGCGAGGCCCGCGGTCCCCGAGACCGGGTCCGCCGACGCCACAGACGCCGACGCCGTCGCGTCC
This sequence comes from Streptomyces sp. NPDC001941, assembly GCF_040296945.1. Taxonomy (NCBI): domain Bacteria; kingdom Bacillati; phylum Actinomycetota; class Actinomycetes; order Kitasatosporales; family Streptomycetaceae; genus Streptomyces; species Streptomyces sp. NPDC001941. The sequence continues at coordinate 68,416 of NZ_JBEOYE010000044.1, forward strand.
GTCGAGGACGAGGACCTGGCCGACGTGGTGGGCGAGGAGGCGCTGGCCGGCCGGGCTCGCGAGGCCCGCGCGGTCGGCGAGGTCATCGACCTGACCGCGCACGACGAGACCGAGCAGATCGACGTGGCCGACCTGCGCGACGCGGTCGGCTCCTGAGCCGTACGTACGGAGGAGGGGCCCGGGGTGGTGATCACCCCGGGCCCCTCCGCCGTACCGCCCCGCCCGTCGGTCCCTACTTGTCGATGTCGCCGACCACGAAGAACAGCGACCCCAGGATCGCCACCATGTCCGCGACCAGCGTGCCGGGCAGCAGCTCGGCCAGCGCCTGGATGTTGTTGTACGACGCCGAGCGCAGCTTGAGCCGGTACGGCGTCTTCTCGCCCTTGGAGACCAGGTAGTAGCCGTTGATCCCGAGCGGGTTCTCGGTCCAGGCGTAGGTGTGGCCCTCGGGCGCCTTGAGCACCTTCGGCAGCCGCTGGTTGATCGGGCCGGGCGCCAGCGCGCCGAGCCGGTCCAGGCAGGCGTCGGCCAGGTCGAGCGCGTTGTGGGTCTGTTCGAGCAGCACCTCGAAGCGCGCCAGGCAGTCGCCCTCCTCGCGGGTCACCACCTTCAGCACGTCGCCCAGCTCCCCGTACGCCAGGTAGGGCTCGTCGCGGCGCAGGTCGAAGTCGACGCCCGAGCCGCGCGCGATCGGCCCGCTCACGCCGTACGCGTGCACCGCCTCGCGCGACAGGACGCCGACGCCGCGCGTGCGCGCCCGGAAGATCTCGTTGCCGAGCACCAGCCGGTCGTACACGTCCATCCGCGAGCGCACCGAGGCGACCGCCTCGCGGGCGCGGCCCGTCCAGCCCGCGGGCAGGTCCTCCTTGAGGCCGCCGACCCGGTTGAACATGTAGTGCATCCGGCCGCCGGAGACCTCCTCCATCACGTTCTGCAGCTCCTCGCGCTCGCGGAACGCGTGGAAGACCGGTGTGATGCCGCCCAGTTCGAGCGGGTAGGAGCCGAGGAACATCAGGTGGTTGAGGACCCGGTTGAGCTCCGCGAGCAGCGTGCGCGTCCACACCGCGCGCTCGGGCACCTCCATGCCGAGCATCCGCTCGACGGCCATCACCACGCCCAGCTCGTTGGAGAACGCCGACAGCCAGTCGTGCCGGTTGGCCAGCATGATGATCTGCCGGTAGTCGCGCGCCTCGAACAGCTTCTCCGCACCCCGGTGCATGTAGCCCACGACCGGGTCCGCGGTCACGATCCGCTCGCCGTCCAGGACCAGCCGGAGGCGCAGCACGCCGTGCGTCGAGGGGTGCTGGGGGCCGATGTTGAGCACCATGTCGGTGCTCTCCGCCGCCCCGCCGATGCCGACCGTCGTCTCCGTCATGCCGGACAGTATCCCCCGGCGGGGACGCGCTGGAGCAGCCAGGTGAAGTCCCCGAGGCCGCCGCGCGCGGTGAGCTCGGCGGCCTCGCCCGCCGCCGACAGGGCGCGCAGGTAACCCGCCGGGTCGGTGGAGGCCAGGGCCAGCGGCGGGCGGGCGGCGCCGACGCCGAGCCGGTGCAGGGCCTCGCGCTGGGACAGCAGCTCGGCGGGGCCGCGCCCGGCGGTGGCCGCGGCGCACGCGTCCAGGGCCACGTGGGCGGTGATGTCGCAGGAGCCGTCCGGCACCGGCCGCACCTCGCGGCCGCCGCGGAAGCCGCTCAGAGTGCCGAACGGGGGCCGCGCCGCCGCCGTGTGCGCGTAGTCCACCGCCACGGCCAGCCCCGCCCGCAGGGTCCCCACGGCCGCCGCCCACGCCGCGTCCCTGGGCCGCCCGATCTCCGCGCGCCCGCCCGGCTCCGCCAGCGGCCACCAGCGCGCCAGCCAGTCCGCGTCCGGGCCGTCGACGGGCTCCCCGGGCGACTCGGTGCCTTCGCGGTCCACGCGTACGTAGCGCACCGCGCCGTCCTCCCCGGCCTCGACGACGTCCACCGGCACGTTGTCCAGCCACTCGTTGGCGAACAGCAGCCCGCTCACCCCCGGCGGCGGCTCGGCCGTCCACTCGACGCGGGGGTCGAGCCCCGGCGGACGGGCGGCGCGCTCGACGGCGTACGCCCGTACCGGGAAGCCGTCCGGCAGTGCGGCCAGCACCCCGGTCAGCAGCTCGCCGCGCCCGGCGCCGACGTCGACCAGGGCCGGCTCGACCAGGTGGTGCTCCGCGGCGACGTCGGTGAGCAGCCGTGCCACGGCGGAGGCGAACAGGGGGGAGGCGTGCACGGAGGTACGGAAGTGACCCGCGGGGCCCTCGGGCCGAAGGTAGAAGCCCTCCGGGCCGTACAGCGCGGCCTCGGTGGCCGCCCGCCATCCCGTGCCCGCCGGTTCCCCGGCGGCCGTCCGCTGACACGTCTCATCCGTCACGGGCCCCAGTCTCCACCTTGGGGAGTACGCACTTCCGCACCGGATCGCTCCTCCGGTTGACCCGTGCAGCTATCCCGTTTCCCTACGCTGGTCACGTGCAGCGCTTCTACGACTTCATCCGCAGACACCCGACGGGCGTCGACTGCTTCTGGGCGGTCGTCCTCTTCGGGTTCACGATGCTGTCGGCGCTGGGCACGGGCACCAGCCGCACCGAGCGCGTGGCGTCCGTGGTCTGCGTGGTCCTGCTCTGCACCGCCGTGGCACTGCGCCGCAAGGCACCCGAGAAGATGCTGGTGCTGACCGCCGCCACCGGCGTCCTGCAGCTCCTGCTGACCTCGCAGATCCTGCTGGCCGACCTCGCCATGCTCGTCGTCATCTACACGGTCGCCGCGCACGACGGCCCGCGCTGGGCCTCCCGGCTCGCGCTCGGCGGGGGCCTCGCGGCGTCGCCGCTCGCGGTGCTGCGCTGGCACCTCCCGGACGGCGAGGGCACCACCGGCACCGTCTTCTTCACGGTCATGATGATCGTGCCGTTCGTCCTGGCCTGGGTGCTCGGCGACTCGGTGCGCACCCGCCGCGCCTACTTCGCGCAGCTGGAGGAGCGGGCGGCCCGCCTGGAGCGGGAGCGCGAGGCCCAGTCCAAGGTCGCGGTCGCCGCCGAGCGGGCCCGGATCGCCCGGGAGCTGCACGACGTCGTCGCGCACAACGTGTCGGTGATGGTGGTGCAGGCCGACGGCGCCGCCTACGTCCTGGACGCCTCGCCGGACCAGGCCAAGCAGGCCCTGGAGACCATCTCCACGACCGGCCGCCAGGCCCTCGCCGAGATGCGCCGGCTGCTGGGCGTGCTGCGCACCGGGGACGCGCCGGAGAGCGGCGAGTACGTGCCGCAGCCCGACGTCCAGCAGATCGAGGACCTCGTCGAGCAGGTCCGCCGGGCCGGGCTCACCGTGGACTTCCGGGTCGAGGGGACCGCGCGCCCGCTGCCCAGCGGCGTCGAGCTCACCGCGTACCGGATCGTGCAGGAGGCGCTGACCAACACCCGCAAGCACGGCGGCCCGGACGCCGGGGCGAGCGTGCGGCTGGTCTACTTCGACGACGGCCTCGGACTGCTCATCGAGGACGACGGGCGGGGCGCCGCGCACGAGATGTACGAGGACGGCGGCGCCGACGGCCGCGGCCACGGCCTGATCGGCATGCGCGAGCGGGTCGGCATGGTCGGCGGCACCCTGGACGCCGGGCCGCGCCCCGGCGGCGGGTTCCGCATCAGCGCGCTGCTGCCGCTCAAGGCAGCGTCCTGAGGCGGTGGTGACCGCCGGAGGTACGCCGCGAGGACGACGTGCCGCCCGGGGCCGTACCCGCATGATGGAGATCACCGGGCCCGCCAGGGTCCGCACCGCCAGGACAACGAGGGCTGAGGGACCGCCATGACCATCCGCGTGATGCTCGTCGACGACCAGGTGCTGCTGCGCACCGGATTCCGGATGGTGCTGGCGGCCCAGCCCGACATGGAGGTCGTCGCCGAGGCGGGCGACGGGGCGGAGGCCATCGACATCCTGCGGGCCACCGCCGTGGACGTGGTCCTGATGGACGTCCGCATGCCGCGCCTGGACGGTGTGGAGGCGACCCGGCGCATCTGCGCCCAGCAGGACCCGCCCAAGGTGCTCATCCTGACCACGTTCGACCTCGACGAGTACGCCTTCTCCGGGCTGAAGGCCGGGGCCAGCGGCTTCATGCTCAAGGACGTGCCGCCCGGCGAGCTGCTCGCCGCGATCCGCTCGGTGCACAGCGGCGACGCGGTGGTGGCGCCCTCCACCACCCGCCGGCTGCTCGACCGGTTCTCGCCGATGCTGCCGTCCAGCGGCAAGGACGCCGCGTCCGGTGGCGCGGTGGACAAGCTGACCGAGCGCGAGCGCGAGGTGATGCTGCTGGTGGCGCAGGGCCTGTCGAACGGCGAGATCGCCGGGCGCCTGGTGCTGTCCGAGGCCACCGTGAAGACCCACGTGGGCCGCATCCTCACCAAGCTGGACCTGCGCGACCGGGTCCAGGTGGTGGTGCTCGCCTACGAGACGGGGCTGGTCCGCGCGGGCGGCGGCCAGCACTGACCCCGGCCCGCGGGGGCCGTCAGCGCAGCACCGTCTCCAGGAAGTCGCTGCCGATGCGGGCCACCGCGGCGACGTCCAGCTGGTGCAGCACGTAACGTCCGCGCCGGCGGGTCGAGACGAGTCCGGCCTTCTTCAGCAGGGCCAGCTGGCGGGATATCTCCGGCGCCGTCACGCCGAACGCGTCCGCCAGCTCGGTCGTCGTGTACGGGGCACGGGCCAGGTAGCGGCACAGCCGCATCCGCACCGGGTGGGCCAGCGCCTCCATGCGCAGCTTCAGCACCTCCACGCTGGCCGGGACGGGCACGTTGGCCCCCGCCACCGGGTAGTGGATGACCGGCCGCCAGCCCGGCGCGTGCAGCACCATCAGGTGCGGCCAGCCGAAGCTGGAGGGCACCAGGCTCAGTCCGCCGCCCACCGCGGGGTCGGTGGCGGAGGTGTGCCCCTCGCCCAGCTTGTCGACCGTGATCCGGTGGGCGTCCTCGTCCAGGGCGAGCGCGGCGGAGACGGCGCGCAGCGCCTCCCCCAGGCCCTTGCGGCGCAGCAGGTCGGTCTTCACGCGCGCGTCGGCCGCCAGCTGCGGGCTGACCCGCCGCCAGGTGTCGGCGAAGAACGCCTGGTCGCAGTCCTCGAACAGGCGCCGCAGCCAGGCCCGTACGGACCCGGGGTCGTCCAGGATGCGGCGGGCGAAGTCCAGTTGCTTCGGGCCCCGGTAGGTGGCCAGCTCCAGCACCCGGTCGGGGTTGATCGGGGCGCCGCTGGAGTAGGACGTGGAGCAGGTGAACTCCAGGGTGCAGCGCACGAACCGGTCGTCGTCGAGGCGGTCGAGCACGTCGAGCTCCTGCGCCAGGTCCGCCCCCGGGCCGCCGTCCCCGCCGCGCAGGCCCGCGAACGGCATCATCACGTCGGAGAACGTCGTCGTCCACAGGAAGTCGGCCTCGTGCAGCCGGTCGGCCAGGTCCGGCTTGAGCCCGGCGGAGGTGGCCGTCGCCCAGCCGTGCAGCCCGGGGTGGTGGCCCGGACTGGCGAGCGCGTGCAGGGCCATGCCCAGCTCGGCCAGCGGCGAGAGCTGGAAGGCGATCCGCTCCGGGGGCAGGCCCGCGATGTCGATGGTCACGCTCATGGGTCCATCGTGCACCCGGCCACCGACAGCGCCCCCGTCGATTGACGGGGTGCGTCAACCGACGGGACGCGGCGGGACGGCCGTGCGCAGCCTGGAGCCATGGACGCCATCCAGCAGCACCTCTTCGACACCTACCGCGCGGCCCGTCTCGGGACGCCCCAGCCGCCCGCGCCGGGCCGCCACGACGTGGCCGTCTACCGGTCGCTGAACGACTACCGCCGCTTCCGGGCGATCGTCGCGCCCCGCCGGCCGGCACCCCTGCTGGCACGGCTGCGGGACGCGCTCGCGGGCCACGGCAGAGGGCCGCTGGTGCGCACCCGGCGCCCCTGAGCCCCGGGGCCGTACGGCCCCGGACAGGCAGTCGTACGTACGTGACCGGGGCGGCAGCCGTACGTATGGGACCGGAGCGGGGGCGCCCGGCTAGCCCGCCGCCACGTCCCGCACCTGCTCCAGGAAGCCGCCCACCGCCTCGCGCACCTGCCGCGCGTCCCACTCCAGCCCGGCCGCGCCCACCGTCACCTCGGTGAAGGCCACGCCGCCCGGGCCCTGCGCCCCCGCCGCCGCCCAGCGGGTGAACAGCACGGTGCCGTCCTTCTCCGCCTGGCGCAGGGCCGCCTCCGTCAGGACGTCCGGTTCGTACGGGAGCCACACCTGGAACTGGTGGGTGTGCGGGACCTCGGGGTGCACCCGGAACCACGGCACCCCCTCCGCGCCGAACCCCTCCCGCAGCGCCCGTGCGACCACGCGCGCGTGGGCCGCGTACGACGGCAGCCTGGGCAGCTCGCGCTCCAGGCCCGCCAGCGCGGACACGGCCGCCGGGTACTGCTGGAACACCTGGCCCCCGTACCGGTGGCGCCACGCGCGCGCCTCCTCCACCAGCTCCGCCGGGCCGGCGAGGGCGGCGCCCGAGAGGCCGCCGAGCGACTTGTAGAAGGACACGTAGACGCTGTCGGCGAGCTGCGCGACCTCGGCCAGGTCGCGTCCGAAGTGCGCCGCGCAGTCCCACAGCCGGGCGCCGTCGAAGTGCACCACCGCGTCGCGCTCGCGGGCCGCCCCGACGACCTCCTGGAGCTCCTCCCAGGTCGGCAGGGTGAAGCCGGCGTCGCGCAGCGGCAGTTCCAGCATCAGGGTCCCGAAGGGCTCCTGGAAGTCCCGTACGTCCTGGGCCGTGAGCTGTCCGGGCCCGTCGCAGGGGTGCACGGTGCGCAGGCCGCTCACGGCGGACAGCGCGCCGCGCTCGTGCCGCTCGGGGTGGGCCAGCGGGTGCAGCGCCACCACCGGGCTGCCGGTGCGCCCCGCCCAGCAGCGCAGCGCGACCTGCTGGGCCATCGTGCCCGTCGGGAAGAAGGCGGCGTCGGGGAAGCCGAGCAGCTCGGCGACCCGGCGCTCCAGGACGGCCACGACGCCGTCGCCGTAGCGGTCGCCGCGCTCGCCGGCCAGGCCGAGCCCGCGCGCGTCGTCCGCGAGCCCGGACAGCAGCCCGCCCAGGTCCCGGTCGAAGGGCGGGCGCCAGAGGAACCGCCGCGCGCCCCGGAAGGCCTCGGTGCGCCGGGCGTCCTCGTCCTGGCGTTCGGGCCCGCCGGACGTCCGTCCGGATCCGGTGGCGCCGGGGTCCCCGGCCGCCTCCCGCCCAGGTCCGTGCCGCTCGTCCGCCGTCTCCGTCTGAGGTTGCTCCATGCACGGATCATCCGTCACGGCGGGGCCCGTCCGCACCGGGGATCCCGCCCGGCCCACAGCCTGTGGACAGCCGGGGAACCCCACGAAACGCTGGCGTAGCATGACGAGAAATCGTCCGGTACCCCCTGCGGACTGGAACGGAAGGCCGTCTCCCCGTGAACGCACCACCAGAAGCCCGTCCCGCCCGGCTCAGCGTCGGCGTGGTCGGCGCGGGCCGCGTCGGACCGGCGCTGGCCGCCTCGCTCCAGCTCGCCGGGCACCGCCCGGTCGCCGTCTCCGGAGTCTCCGACGCCTCCCGGCGGCGCGCCGCCGCGCTCCTCCCCGACGTGCCCGTCGTCCCCCCGGCCCAGGTGCTCCAGCGGGCCGACCTGGTGCTGCTCACCGTCCCCGACGACGCCCTGCCCGGCCTGGTCGATGGCCTGGCCGAGACCGGCGCGGTGCGCCCCGGCCAGCTGCTCGTGCACACCTCGGGGCGGTACGGCACGGCCGTGCTCGACCCGGCCCGCCGCGCGGGCGCGCTCCCGCTGGCCCTGCACCCGGCGATGACCTTCACCGGCACCGCCGTGGACGTCCAGCGGCTCGCCGGCTGCTCCTTCGGCGTCACCGCGCCCGAGGAGCTGCGGCTGGCCGCCGAGGCCCTGGTCATCGAGATGGGCGGCGAGCCCGAGTGGATCGAGGAGCACGCCCGCCCGCTCTACCACGCGGCCCTGGCCCTCGGCGCGAACCACCTGGTCACGCTGGTGGCCCAGTCGATGGAGCTGCTCCGCGCGGCCGGAGTGGGCGCCCCCGACCGGATGCTCGGCCCGCTGCTCGGCGCCGCCCTGGACAACGCCCTGCGCTCCGGTGACGCGGCCCTGACCGGCCCGGTCGCGCGCGGGGACGCGGGCACGGTCGCGGCGCACGTCGCGGAGCTGCGCAAGCACGCGCCCGGCACCGTCGCCGGCTACCTGGCGATGGCCCGCACCACCGCCGACCGGGCCCTCGCGCACGGTCTGCTCAAGCCCGAGCTGGCCGAGGACCTGCTGGGCGTACTCGCCGAGGGGGAGGACCACCGATGAGCCCCGCACCGGTCCGCACGGCCGCCGCCCTGCACGCCCTGCCCCGCGGGGGCACGCGCGCGGTGGTGATGACCATGGGCGCCCTGCACGAGGGCCACGCCACCCTGATCCGCGCCGCCCGCGCCCAGGCGGGCCCCGACGGCCAGGTCGTCGTCACCGTCTTCGTCAACCCGCTCCAGTTCGGCGCGGGCGAGGACCTCGACCGCTACCCGCGCACCCTGGACGCCGACCTGGAGCTGGCCCGCGCGGCCGGCGCCGACGCCGTCTTCGCCCCGGCCGTCGACGAGGTCTACCCCGGCGGCGAGCCCCAGGTCCGGATCAGCGGCGGCCCGATGGGGGAGCGCCTGGAGGGCGCCTCCCGCCCCGGCCACTTCGACGGCATGCTCACCGTCGTCGCCAAGCTGCTCCACCTGACCCGCCCCGACCTGGCGTTCTTCGGACAGAAGGACGCCCAGCAGCTCGCCATGATCACGCGCATGGTCCGCGACCTGAACTTCCCGGTCGAGGTCGTCGGCGTGCCCACCGTGCGCGAGGCCGACGGTCTCGCCCTGTCCAGCCGCAACCGCTACCTGTCGGACGCCGAGCGCCGCACCGCGCTCGCGCTCTCCGCCGCCCTGTTCGCGGCCCGCGACCGGCTCGCCGCACAGGCGGCGCTGCGCGACCGGGCCGCGTCCGCCCCCGGCTCCACCGCCCGCGCGGACGCGCTCGCCGCCCTCGGCGAGGCC
>NZ_JBEOYE010000045.1:0-73796 GCF_040296945.1 Streptomyces sp. NPDC001941
AACGCGACTACATATTCCACGGCACCCTGGCCACCGCAGCCCTCATCATCTGGCTCCGGGACCTCGCCAAAGAGCCATCAGACACGCCCTAGGGGGCCGCGCGCGGGTCGTACTCCAGCGACCGCCACACCGTCTGGGCCCAGGCAAGCTCGGCCGCGTCCTCGAAGGTGCAGAAGACACCGGCGGCGGAGGCGAGCGGGGAGCCGGCGTCGCTACCGCTACCGTTACCGGATCCGGCCGCCACGGTGAAGCCGTAGAGCTCGTGCCGGGGGCGGCCGTGGTCGGCGGGGGTGAGCCAGAACGCGTACCGCAGGCCGCCGGGGACGGTCTCGGTCAGGCGTTGCGCGGGCAGCTTGTCGGGGGCGCCGTCGAGCAGCACCGCGAGGAAGTCGGCGGGCGCGCGGCCGGGGACGTCGTCCCGCATCAGGTTCACCGCGGCGCTGCGGTCCGGGCCCGCGAAGTGGTCGTAGCCGTCCTCGAAGTACGCGTTGAGTCCGGCGGTCCGCACCACCCACCAGCCGTCGTCGAGGGACGTGCGCACATCGACCGGGAGGGGCATCGGGAAGCGGCTGAGGACGTGGTCGCGGTCCCAGACCTCCTCCAGGAGGCGGGCCGCGGCGGGGGAGTGGCCGGTGACGAGGTAGGGCAGTTCGTCGACGTCCGCGACGCGCGCGGTGACCTCGGCGCCGAGGACGTCCTCGCCCCAGGGCCGGATCACGTTGGCGATCCTGCCCCGGAAGGCGAAGCCGGCGTAGCCCGGCGCCTCCCACAGTTCGTCGGCGCGCCGCAGCGTCGCCTCGTCCACCTCGAGCCACATGCCCAGGACGAGCTCCGTGTCGTGCGTCAGCCGGACGGACAGCAGGCACCGTATGAAGCAACCGGCACCGTCGACCCGGAGCAGAGCGCGTACGGAGAGGTGGTGCCGGGCCTCCTCGGGCACGCCGAGCGCGGCGTCGGGCAGGTTGAAGCCGACGTCGATGCGCCGCGAGTCGTCGAGCGGGTCGCCGCAGCAGGAGCAGGTGGGAAGGTGCGCAGTCACCCGCGCACTCTATGCGTGGCGGGGCTGGTCGCTTCCCGGGGGTCTCGGTCTGCGTCGAGCGCTGGGGGTGGACGCTTCTCGGGGGGTCTCAGCCTGCGTCGGGGCTGCTCGCTTCCCGGGGGTCTCGGTCTGCGCCGGACGCCGGAGCTGGCCACTCTCCAGCGTCTCAGCCGTCCTAGCCGTCTCAGCCCGCGCCCGGGCCGGGCGCCTCTCCGGGAACTCAGCCCCGCGGCCACCTCCGCCGCCCCGTCACCTGCGCGACCGTGTGCTCCCACTCCTCCGTCCCGCCGGGCAGCGGCCAGGCCAGGGTCGGCCGCCGCCCGGCTTCGACGCCGGCGATCAGCCGCGCGAGCTGCGGCCCCGCGGTGACCGTGCCGTCCGGGACGGTGGGGCCGTGGCGGTCGCGGAGCCGGGCGAAGCGTTCCAGTTCGTACGCGTAGAAGTCCGCCGCCCGCTCGAAGCCCGCGGCCAGCTCGTCGTGCGGGAGCGCCCGGTCCAGGTGCAGCAGCGAGGGCTCCAGGTCCTCCGCGACGGCCGCCGCGAGCCGTGCGTGACCGTCCAGGACGAGGTGGCAGTCGAGGCCGCTCACCCACCACAACAGGACGGGCGGCAGCGTCCCTTCGCGTGCCTGCTTGCGGTACGCCTTGACCCTGCCGTCGTCCGGGCCGGGCATCGGTGCCTGGGGCGGCGTCGCCGAGAGGCCCCCGGCGTCAGGACACGGCCGACGCGGACGGCCACGCCACGTCCGTCCGTACCGCCGCCGCGTAGTCGACGCCCGGGACCGAGAATCCGTACAGGCGCCGCACCTCGGCCCGGAACCAGTCCAGGTCGGCCAGGTCCGCGACGGTGCCGGTCGTGGCGGCCTCCCAGCGGGCGGCCACCGCGGCCTGGACCTCGTCGGAGAGCTCCCAGCTGTCGAGGCGGACCCGCCCCTCGTCGTCCACGGTGAGCGGCGCGGCGCCGGTGAGCTGGTCCCAGAGGGCGGCGAGCTGGTCGACCGGCGGGACCATGGCGGCTCCCAGTACGCCGCGCAGCAGGCCCGTGTAGAGGGCGATGCCCGGGATGGCGGTGGACGACTGCGTGACCGCGGCGCCGTTGACCGAGGTCACGGCCCGCCCGCGCACCTCCTTGCCGAGCCGCTCGTCGAGCGCGCGGGCGGTGGCCTCCAGGTGGGCCTTGGCCGCGCCGATGGTGCCCCGGCGGTAGATCGCCGAGGTCAGGGGCGAGCCGATGTACGAGAGCGCGGCGGTGCTGAACCCCTCGGCGAGCAGCCCCCGGACGGCCAGCCGGTCGACCCACCGCTCCCAGTCCGCGCCGCCCATCACCGCGACGGTCTGCTCCACGTCGTCCCCCTCCGCCGGGGCCGTCTCGACCTCGCGCACCTCGCCGGAACCCTGGTCGTCGAAGACCAGGGTCTTGGTGCGGTGGGCCGCGCCGACCGGCTTCAGGACGGAGGCGTACGTGGCCCCGGTGTCCGGGTCCGTACGCCGGGGCGCGGCCACCGAGTAGACGAGGTGGTCGACCCTGCCGCCGAACCGCCGCTCGACGATGTCCGCCACCTGGTCCTTGAGGTCGTCCGAGAACGCGTCGCCGTTCAGGAAGACCAGGTCCCGGCCGGCGGCGCGGGCGAGGTCCGCCGTGGCCGCGGTGCGGTACCAACCGGCCGTGGCGGTACGGCGTTCGGTCGGCGCCTTCTCGAAGGAGACCATGACACCGCGGATCCCGGCACGCTTGAGACCGGCGACCACGGCCGCCAGGCCGTACCCGGCGGAGGACCCGATCACCAGCGCGACCGGCCCGTCCCCCTCGGGCGCGGCCACGGGCCCGGGACAGGCGTCCCACATGTCCGCCACCACTCGCGCGCACCCCGTGGGGTGCGCGTCGAGGAAGAGGAACCCGCGGTTGCGGGGGGTGAGAACGCGCTCGCTCACGATGGCTTTCCTTGCATCGACGGATACGGATCCCGAGGGGCGGCGACGGGCCGCCGGGGATGTACCGCGACCGCCGGCGCACCGGGTGCTGCAAGTCTGTGGTGGGCGGGCGGCGGGACGTGATCCGGCGGGGGACAAGGTTCGCGTACGCGTTTTGGAGCGTCCGGCCACTGTGGACGGGGGCGGCGCGGGGTATCGGGACTTCAGCTGGACCGTCACCCGTCGGTCACTGTTCGGCGCGGGGCTCAGGCATCAGGCCTCATGCCTTCTCGAGTTTGGTGGCTGAGGGCGGGCGGTGGTCCTCGTCGCGGCTCTCCGGGGTGAAGGCGTCGCGGCGGGCCAGGACCACCGACAGGGGCAGGCCCAGCCGCTCGGCCGCGCGTCGGCGCACCCGCACTTGAGCCGGGGTGCGGGGCCGGAACGAGGGGAGCCGCGAGCAGCCGCAGCCCGGTCGGTGATCGTAGGTCAGCCCCTCCGCGAGCACGGTCGCCACGACGGACCAAGCCTTCGCATCGCGTCGCCGGGGCGCGGCGAAGTCATAGCCTGCGTAGACGAGTTGCTCACGACAGTCGGGACAGACGCGCTTCCGGATCGGCCACGCGCTGGTCTTGAAGGAGAGTCGGCACGTGACGCACACGTAGTGCCGGAAGGCGCCGTTGAACGTGTGGTAGCACATGGCCCAAGAGGTTACGCGTCGCCCGCGGGAGGCCTTGCGCCGTGACGTCGGTCCCGTACGGAACGTCATGCCGGCCCCGTACGGAACGTCACGCCCGTCTCGTACGGAACGTCACGCCGGTGACGTACGGAGCGTGAGGAGCCCGCGGAAGGCGAGCATCACGCACAGCGCGAGGGCGATCAGGGCTCCGCTCGTCCACAGCGGCCCGAGCGTCCCGGCCGCCGTGCCGAGGGTGGTCGCGGCGAGGAGGGGGCCGGCGGTGGCGCCGGAGTTGAGCGCGGCCGTCGCGTAGGAACCGCCCATGGTGGGGGCTTCCGAGGCTTCGTAGAGGACCCGCGTGATCAGGGTGCTGCCGAGCGCGAACGACACGGCGCCCTGGAGGAACACGAGGGCGAACAGGGCGGGCGGCCGATCGGCCAGCAGCGCCAGCGTCGGCCAGCCCAGGAGCAGCAGTGGCCCGGTGACCGCGACGACCGCGCCCGGCCGCCGGTCGGACAGGCGCCCGGCGACGGTGACCCCGGCGAGGGAACCGGTGCCGAAGAGCATCAGGGCGAAGGAGACCCATCCTGTGCCCAGACCCGCGGTGCCGGTCACGACGGGGGCGAGGAAGGTGAAGCTCGCGAACGTGGCCGCGTTCACCAGCGCTCCGAGGAGCATTGCCAGGAGCAGTCGTGGGCGCGCGAGTTGGGCGAGTTCGGCGTGGAGGGTCGGTCCGTTGCTGACTGTCGTTCCACCGCTGACTGTCGTGACGACTCCGGCCTCCTCGGCGCGTGTTGCCGGAACCGCTCGCAGGATGCCGAGCGCCGCCGGGAGGCAGAGCGCGGCGACGGCCCAGAAAGCGGCGCGCCAGCCCAGCAACAGGCCGAGTGCCGACCCGCCGGGGACCCCGACGACGGTGGCCACGGTCGTGCCGGACAGCAGTACGGCCAGCGCGCGGCCCTTCTTGTCCGGCGGGACCAGCGCGGCGGCGGTCGTCAGGGCGACGGCGAGGAAGCCCGCGTTGGCGAGGGCGGCCACGATCCGGGTGGCGAACAGGACCGGGAAGCTGGTGGTGACGGCGCCCACGGCGTGGGCGGCGGCGAAGGCGAGGACGAAGCCGAGCAGGCCGGTGCGCCGGGGCCAGTCGCGCGCGAGCGCGGCCACGAGCGGGGCGCCGACGACCATGCCGATCGCGAAGGCGGAGGTGAGGGTGCCCGCCGACGCCAGTGTGACGTCGAGGTCGGCGGCGATGTCCGGCAGGAGTCCGGCGAGCATGAACTCCGAGGTGCCCATGGCGAAGACGGCCATGGCGAGGAGGTAGAGCGGGAGTGGCATCGAGTGCTCCGGGATGAGGAGAGGCACGAGAGGTGGTCATCTCGTCACCCTGGTCAGCCCGGGGCACACGCGTCCGGCCGCGCGGCTCGTCGGCAGCAGCTGAGTGCTACGGACTCAGCGCTGCGGACTCAGTGGTTCAGGGGGCTGACGGGTGACCGAAAGCCCCCACCCTGTCCGACTCGGGACTCGACATGGCCCGCACGCTACCCGACCGCTCCCGGCGGAATCACCTTGATTTCATGGCACGGGCCTGTGGGGTCGGGCGGCGTGTCATCGCACCACCCGGAGACATCAGGACTCGTCGAGGCGGCTGAGGTGCGTCGTCACGTCGTCCGCGAAGCGGGCGAGGAGGCGCACCAGGTCGTCGCGGTCCTGCCGGGGCCAGTCGGCGAGCGCGTCGGCGAACCAGCCGAGCAGGCTGGTGAGGTAGCGGTTGACGGCCTCGGCTCCGGTGTCGGTGAGTTCGATGAGGCGGGCCCGGGCGTCGTGCGGGTCGGGGACGCGGCGGACCAGGCCGCGCTTCTCCAGGGCCTGCACCTGGCGGGTGATGTGCGGGCCCACGACCTGCATCCGTTCGGCGATCTCGCCGACCCGCAGGGGCTTGTCGGCCGTACGGAGGGTGGTCAGCACGCCCAACGAGCCGCGGTCGCGCGCGAGGCCCGCCTGTTCGGCGGCGTGCTCGACGAGGCGACCCCGGGTGACGGCCGCGCTGAGCCGGGTGATCCTCGGCAGCACGGAGAGGAGGTCGGGGCGTGGCTCCGTCGGCTCGGGCATGGGTCCTCCATTTGCATACCTGAGTTAGGTATCTGTACGGTGGGGTGCGACGGCCGCCCTTGTGGGCGACGTCTGCGCTCAATAAAGGTACCTGAGGTACGTATCTTCTCGCGCTCCATGCGTGCGATGCGCTGCATGCGTTCGCCCTGCTCTTCCGACATGCCGACGGGAACGCCCGCCGGGGAATCGAGAGGCCATGAACACCACGTCACGACGCGCCCGTCGCGTACTGATCTCCGGCGCCAGCATCGCGGGCCCCGCGCTCGCGTACTGGCTCGACCGGTACGGATTCGACGTGACCGTCGTCGAGAAGGCCGCCGCCGTCCGGGGCGGCGGCTACGCCATCGACATCCGCGGCACCGCCCGCGAGGTCGTGGACCGCATGGGACTCGCGCCGCGCCTGCGCGCCGCCCACGTCGACACCCGGCGCGTCACCTTCCTCGACACCGCGGGACGGACCGTCGGTTCGCTGCGCCCCGAGCAGATGACCGGCGGCGAGGCCGGTCTCGACCTGGAGGTGCGCCGCGGCGACCTGGCCGACGCGCTCCAGGAACCGCTGCGCGGCCGGGTCGAGTTCCTCTTCGAGGACTCCATCGCGGCGCTGGACGACGACGGCGACGCGGTCCACGTCGTGTTCGACAGCGGCACCCGGCGCACCTTCGACCTCGTGATCGGAGCCGACGGGCTGCACTCCCACACGCGCCGCCTCACACTCGGCCCGGAGGAGCCCTTCCACCACTACCTCGGGCACGTCTTCGCCGGCTTCACCCTCCCCAACGAGTTCGGGCTCGCCCACGAGGGCGTCATCTGGAACGACGTGGGCCGCAGCGCGGTCCTCTACGCCCACGAACCGTCCGACCGCATCCACGGCTTCCTCACCTTCACCCGGGACGTCCCTCCCCTCGACGCCTTCCGCGACCCGGAGGCCCAGCGTGAACTGGTCGCCGCGCGCTTCCCCGAGCAGGTCTGGCACGTACCGCGCCT
Organism: Streptomyces sp. NPDC001941; assembly: GCF_040296945.1. Taxonomy (NCBI): domain Bacteria; kingdom Bacillati; phylum Actinomycetota; class Actinomycetes; order Kitasatosporales; family Streptomycetaceae; genus Streptomyces; species Streptomyces sp. NPDC001941. The sequence goes on from NZ_JBEOYE010000045.1 coordinate 6,719, forward strand.
GGTCGCGGCGATGGGGGACGCCGACGACCTGTTCTTCGACGTCGTCAGCCAGATCCACCTGCCGGCCTGGTCGCACGGGCGCGTGGCCTTCGCCGGTGACGCCGCCCACGCCACCTCGTTCCTCTCCGGACAGGGCTCCAGCGTCGCGCTCGTCGGCGCGTACGTCCTCGCCGGGGAACTGGCCGCGCACACCAACCACGCCGAGGCCTTCACGGCGTACGAGCGGCGGATACGCCCCTTCGCCGAGCGCAACCAGGCGCTGGCCACCGGCGGCGGCACCGTGGTGACCCCCACGACGCGCGAGCAACTGGACGCCCGCAACGCCCTGTTGCGCGACCCGGGCGCCCTGGAGAAGGAACTGGCCACATCGGGCGCCGAGGCGGGCCGGGACGCCCACTCGGACCTGCTGCTCCCGGAGTACGCGTCACTGCGGTGACGGCCGGGCCCGGCCCGCACCCACCGCTACGGAGCGGGCCGGTTCACGCGCCTCCATTCACCTCACGCGCCTCCGTTCACGCGCCCCCGCTCAGTGCACACGCCCCCGTTCATACGACTCCGAGGAAGCCCGGGTCAGTGCCGTCGAACTGGAGACACGCGTCGCGGCTCATGCCGAGGAGCTCCGCCATGGGCACCGCGCGGCGGCTGGTCGCCGACAGGTCCTGGCGGGCCTCGGCCGACCACAGCGGCGGGAAGAACGACAGGCCCTGCCGGCCGTCCAGCGCCGAGACCTCACCGGGCCAGCCGTCCCACCGCAGTTCGCCGTAGAACTCCCGCAGCCCTCCGGAGAAGACCCAGGACAGCCACGCCGAGTGGCCGGCGCCGAAGGCCTCCCAACGGAGCGCGTCAGGGGCGAAGTACAGGACCTCGCCCGGGTCACCGGGCCGACCGACCTCACGCGGATCGCCCCCGTTGAGGACGAACACCCCTCCCAGCACGTCGTACGCGACCACGAGACCGGCACCGGGGCTCCAGGCGGGATCGAACGCCGACGGCATCGCGTTGACCCCGGCCAGCCCCGGGACTCCGCCGTCGCCCGGGCTCCCGAGGATCCGCAGCCAGCCACCGTCCACCACCAGACCGCCGCAGTTCAGTGCGACGCCACCCAGGTTCGACCGCGCGGAGACCCGCAGTTGCAGCAGGGTGGCCCGGGCTGCCACGGGATCGGCGGGCAGCACCTCCACGGGTACGTCGGTGCCGGAGAGTTCCCGGAGGAGGTGCGGCCACGCGGGATCGTCGACGTCGATCAGTTGATGGTCCTCGTACATCTCCGCATCGTCGCACCCGGGCGACCGCCAGCGGGAGCTGCCCCCGCGCGCTCAGAGCCCCGGGGCCGGTCATGGCCACACCCAGAGGGTGTCCCGCTCGGACAGTGCCTCACGCGGACGGTATGAGCGCCCGGGCCCGACTCCGCAGTACCTCGTCCTCGGCGATGATGCGGTTCGCCAGGCCCGAGCGGACGACGCGACGGTCCCCGTCGGCGAGTTCGGCCAGGCGACGCAGGTGGTCCGTACTCCATTCCGTACCCGACGCGGCCGTGTCGAGGGCTTCCAGGGCGTCGCAGGCTCCCGGCGCGTCGGCGTCCCACTCCGCGGAGCGCAACGCCGCATCCGCGAGCGCCGCGTGGTCGAGCCGGGCCGGATCCGCCACCGCCAGGAGCGCCAGGACCGCCGCCGGTGCCTGCTGCGGGTCGTCCAGCACGGCCTCCACGTGCGGGACCAGCGACCGCGCCTCCGGACCCACGGCCGCCGCCGCGCGAGCAGCCCGCACCACCTGCCAGCGTGTCCACGCACCGCCCGCCGCCCGGGCGAAGACCGAAGCCAGCACGGCGACCGTCTCGTCCGCCCTTCCGGTCAGGGACCACAATGCCCGGGCGATCGCCGTGTCCGCGTCCAGCGCGGGCGAGAGGGGCTCCTCAGGGCCGCTGAACGCCGCTCGCAGGGCCGGAACGAGCGCGGCCCCGCGCGGGCCGAGAGGCTCCAAGGCGGTGGCGGCCTCTGCCACGTCGCTTCCGTCGACGCGCAGTTGGTGCTCGATACGGCCCAGCAGGGGGCCGGCGTCGCCGGTGAGGGCGTTCACGGCTTCCGCCGCCTGGAGTGACCCTTTCCCGGCTGCCGCCCGCAGCGCGGCGACGGCCCGCGCGCGGTCTGCGGCCAGGTCACCGTCTGTTCGGGTGCCGGTCAGGACGGACGCGATGGCCCGGGCGGCCTGGCTCGGGTAGTGGGGGAGTGCGGCGCACAGTTCGGGCAGGGCCGGTGCGGCGGACGTGCCCCAGCCCGCGAGCAGGGCGGTCAGGTGCCAGGGCTCGTTCCCGGTCAGGGCCTCGGGTCGGGCGAGGCGTTCGCGTACGGCGTCGAGGAGGGCCGGGTCGAAGGGGAAGGCGGCGTCGGCCGCGTGCAGTCCACCGGCCGCGTCCAGCGCCCGCGGCCGCCGCCCCAGGCCCGCGGTGAGGTGCGGGACCGCTACGGCGGGTGCGACGAGCACGAGCGCCGCGAGCGCCTGGTCGGCCTTGTCGTCGACGTGCTCCGGGTCGCGCCGCGCGACCTCGACGAGCACGTCCGCGACGGGTGCGGCGACCGGGCCCAGCCTGCCGAGCAGGGACGCCATGACGACGACGGACCGCTCGTCGACGGCCGCCGCGCGCAGGCCCTCCAACAGGCGCACCGGTGCGCTGCGGGAGAGCGCACAGGCGCGGTCGGCGGCCCACAGACCCTCGGCCCGCACCTCTGCCCTGCCGTCCCGCAATGCCGCGTCGACGAGCGCGAACGCGGCCTCCCGGTCCTCCTCGCTGCCCCGCTCCACCAAGGCCTCGACGACGTCGGCCAGTGGTTCGGAGCGCCCCAGGTCCAGGTCGGAGCGCAGGTCGTCGGCGGGCAGGAGCGCCAGCATCGTCGTGTGCAGGAGTCCGGTCCACGCGGCGCCCGCGTCGAGGTGCGCGAACACCGCCGCCAGCCGCACCTCGGCAGGCTCGGCCGGCACCAGGACGCCGGCGGCCGCTCCCAGCCCGGCCGCGGCGTCGAGTCGCACGAGCGCGCTCAGCAACTCGACCCGCACGCCGGGCTCGTCCTCCACCGGCCAGCGTGCCCGGAGCACGGGCAGCACGGTGCCGGCAACCCCGGTGTGCGATGCGGCCCAGACAGCCGTACGCCGCACTTCGGGCACCGCGTCGGCCACCAGCGGCAGGAGCAGGGGCAACTGCGCGGCCACGGCGGCACGCACGGACCCCGGCTCCACGCCGTACTCGTCCTCGCTCTCGGCCATACCGCCGAGCAGGGCCAGTACGTCAGCGGTACGGTGACCGGCCGCCGCTATCCCGGCGAGGAACGGCACGGCCTGCGCACTGGCGCCGTACACCGTCCCCTGGTGCAGCACGCACCCGTACAACTCCGACAGCGCCTCGTCGGCCGCGGCCTCATCGGCACCGGCCAGGGCGCGCAGCAGATCGGGCACGTCCTCCGCGCTGCCGTACGCGTGCGAGAAGGAGGCCCAGGGCAGGTTGCTCACGTGGTCGAGCGGCTGTGCGAGTTCCATGCACGCATGGTGACACCCACCACTGACAACGCCGTCTGGACGCCGGACGCCGGACGAGCAGGCAGGAAAAGCAGTGGCCCCGGACCGGAGCCGTCGGCTGGGATGTTCCGATGGAACGCATCGAGGCCGAACTCTTCACCGACGCTGGCAACAACGCCGTCGTGCGCCTGCCCGGGCGGAACTTCCCGGGCGTGCTCGTCCAGGGCGACTCCCTGTCCATCATCAGGGCCGACGTCGCCGAGATCGTCGACCTCGCCGCAAGGGGAGAGGTCGACGAAGCGCACGAGGCCGCGGAGTTTCTCCTCGGTGACCTCGACGGCCTGCTGGAGCGCTACGCCACCGCGCTCCACGCCCACGCGATCCCGCTCCCGTACCACTCAGGCCCGGCAGCCCATCCCACCAACCCCACCGACCGTTAGGACCCCGCCCCGTGTCCCAGTCCGCAGCGACCCCCGTCTCGCTCGTCATCCTCATCGCCACCCGCCCGGGTCTGGGCAAGGAGCAGGTTGCCGCCTTCGAGCGGCTCGCGCCCCTCGTGCGGGCCGAGGAGGGGTGCCTCCAGTACGACATGCACCAGGTCGCCGACGATCCCGACCGCTTCGTCCTCGTCGAGCGCTGGGCCTCGCAGGCGGCGCTCGACGCGCACGACGCCGCCCCGCACATGGTCGAGGCCGATGCCTCGAACCGCGCGTTCCGCGCCGGGCCGGCGCAGGTGCTCCGGCTGGTGGCCGAGCCGTTGGCCTGAGCGGCCACTGTCACTACGTCAGTACGAGCCAGCGGTGGCCGTCGAGGAGTTCGCGTACCGCGTCGAGGTGACCGGCGTGGCACGCGGTCTCCGTGATGACGTGCAGGAGTACGTCACGCAGCGAGTGCAGGTGCGGCTCGCCGAACAGTTCGCGGGGCCAGTACGCAGGCGGCGCGTCGATCGCCGTCGTGGTGATCACCGCGTCCGCGCGCTCGATCTCTCGTCGGTACTGGGCGAACACCTCCGCGGACGCGGTCTCCAATCCGACGGTCCAGCCCTCGTCCCCGTGCGGCAGGCTGTCGATGACGTCCTTGTCGCCGAGGACGACCGCGCCGAACCAGAAGCGCTCGACGTCCAGCGCCAGGTGCTGCACCAGACCCAGGCAGTTCCATCCGGAGGGCAGCACCGGTCGACGCAGCGCCTCCTCGTCCAGGCCTTCGAGGATCCCGAGGACGTGGCGCCGCTGGCCGCTCAGGAAGTGCAGCAGCGCCTCGGCCTCGGTGCGGAGCGCCGGGGTGGTGCCGCTGTTCGTGTCGTCGGTCATCGTCGTCACCCTCAGTATCGGTCTGGGCAGTTGTCGCAAGTCGTCCCGGTGAGTGCTGTACGAGACGGAGACTGCCCGCGCGTGCGGAAGTAACCGGTGCGGCAGGGCGACCGAACCGAACCGAACCCGCATGCCCGTACCGCCCGCCGGACAGACAGGGACGCGGAGACCGTGGGTGTTCAGAGCCCGCCGAGTCCCGGTGGGTCGAAGTTGATCTGGGGTTCGGGCTCGGGCTCAGGGGGGCGGTCCTGGTGCGGCACGACCGGCCTGGGCGCGGGATAGAGCGGGTGGCTGTCCGGCAGCCCATCCAGGCCGATCCAAGCGACCTTGCGCAACATCTTCTCATCCGGCGGAAGTTGGGCGCTCATCGCCCTTTCCACCGCCGCGTGCCCCGCAGCGGTCGGGCCCCACTGTCCGGACGGCCCCTTCCTCGCCTCCCACTCGTCCACCGGGCGTGACCGCGCGTACCAGACCTCCGCGCAGACCAGTGCGACCAGTTGGACGGCGAACGGCAGCCACGCCCCGAACATCAGCGCCGCGAGACCACCCGCCGCGACGAGCGTGATGACGACGGGCGCGCGCAGCCGGTCGATGTCACGCCGCGCCGCCCGCCAGGCCGCGGCCCGGGGCGCGCCGGACGGAATGCCCTCGGGCAGCCCGAGCTCACGGAACAGCCCGTCCACGACCAGGCGTTCGTGCAGCACGGGAAACGGGTCGTCCTTCCAGCCGCAGAGGTGGACGTACGGGGGGAGGTTGCCCCGGCGCGTGTCGAGCAACTTCAGCAGCAACGTCTCGGCCTCGTCGCGCGGAACGGCGTCGACGACCCGGAAGTCGTAGCCCGAGTACTGCTTTTCGACCAGGGCCAGCCGCCCCTCGGCGTGCATGCGCACCAGCGCGGCGGCGAGCACGAAGCCGCCGCTGAGTTCACGGCGCAAGTACCCAAGTTCGTACAGGTCGAGTCCCTGCTCCGGTGGCCGCACGGGTCCCGCGGTCGCCGCGAGCGCCGCCCGTGCCCGCGTGAGCGTGTGCCGGAAGCGCACCACGACGGCGACGGACAGCACCACCAGCAGGGCCCCCACTGCCGTGCCGACCCAACTTCCGATCGCGTCCACTCCGCCGCCCCTCATGCGTTGGATCCGCTCCGGTGCTGCTCCACCCGCTCTACGCGCTCTACCCGTGTCGCTCGCCGGGCACGCGTCGGGCCCGGGTCGCGGATCCGTGTCTTGGCCATGCTTCGCGCGCGTTCACGCGCTGGAGTCATCGATCACCACGAACCGCGGCCGTCTTGCGCGAAGTGGTGTTCTTTCCGCCGATCAGGCTAGAAGCCGGGGGAACGGAGCGAGAAGTCGTGGAGCGTGAACCGGATGTGCGAACGGGCTCCGGGCCGCGCGAGGTCGAAGACGGGGAGCGGAACGCATGACGGAGCACGCGGGCCATGGGCACGCACAGCGTCAAGCCCACGGGCAAGCGCAGGAGTACGTCCGCGAGTACAGGGTCGCGGGCCCGGGCGACGGCCCCTACGCGCTCACCACCGGACCTGACGGCGCCCTGTGGTTCACCCTGGTGCACAGCGGCGGGATCGGCCGGCTGGTCCCTGGGGAGGTGCCCGTCGTCCATCAACTCGCGCCGGACTGCGGCCCGTCGGTCGTCTGCGCCGGGCCGGACGGCGCGTTGTGGTTCACGCAGTACCGGGCGCACCGGATCGGACGGATCACGACGGCGGGCGAGGTGACGGAGTTCGCGCTGCCGACCGAAGAGTGCGCCCCCTTCGGGATCGCCGCAGGCCCCGACGGTGCCCTGTGGTTCACCGAGATGAACAGCGACCGCATCGGGCGCCTGGGCACTGACGGGACGGTCACGGAGTACCGGCTACCGCTGAGCAGCGCGTTCCCCTCCGCCATCGCCGGCGACCAGACGTCGATGTGGTTCACGATGAACCAGGCCGACGCCCTCGGCCGCATCGACATGGACGGGACCGTCACCGTCCACGAACTGCCCACCGCGGGCGCGGCACCGGTCGGCATCGCGACGGGTCCGGACGGCAGTGTCTGGTGGACCGAGATCGCCGCGGGGCAGATCGGACGGTTGACGCCGGAGGGGAGGCTCACCGAGTACCCGCTGCCCGACCGCGCGGCCCGGCCCCACGGGATCGCCGTCGACACCTCGGGTACGGCCTGGTTCACCGAATGGGGCGGCAACAGGATCGGAAGGGTCACCCCGGACGGCAGGTTCAGCCACTACGAACTCCCCACCCCTGAAAGCGAACCCCATGGCATCGCGGTGGGACCGGACGGTGCGGTGTGGACGGCGCTGGAGACCGGGGCGCTGGCCCGGGTCGCCGTGGACGACCGCCCGGCGGACGGCAGCTGAACGGGAGCCGTGAGCCTTGCTGGAGTTCCGGAGTGTCGACATCACGAAGCGCCGGGGTCGAGAAGTGCGCGGGGGAGCGGCCGCGCTTGACCTCAACAGCGATCGAGGTTGAACGATCAGGGGAGTCCACGCCGACGGCGCCGACCCGTAGGGCCCGGCAGGCCCGGCAGAACCGGAAAGGGCCGCCCACCAGGGCCGGCCCCGACACCCCTGGGAGTACGTGATGAGAGTCGTCCGAGTGCACCGCTTCGGAGGTCCCGAGGAACTGGTCCTCGGCGACGCGCCCGAACCCGTACCGGAGGCCGGGGAGGTACTCGTCGAGGTGGCCGTCGCGGGAATGTCGTTCATCGAGACGCAGATGCGGCGCGGTACCGACCCCTGGCACGCGAAGCCCCCGCTGCCGTACGTCCCCGGGGGCCTGGTGGCGGGTCGTGTGGGGGCCGTCGGCCCGGGCGGCGACCCCGCGTGGCTCGGCCGTCGTGTCGTGGCCCCCACCGGCGGTGACGGCCTGACGGGCGGCTTCGCGGAGCGGGCCGTCGCGCCCGCCGCCGCCCTGTTCCCCGTACCCGACGGCCTCGAACTGCCGGAGGCGCTGGCGTTGTACGGCGACGGCGCGACGGCCCGGGGCCTGGTCGAACGGGCGGCGGTCCAGCCGGGCGAGTGGGTCCTGGTGGAAGCGGCCGCCGGCGGCGTCGGCAGCCTCCTGGTGCAGCTCGCCCGGGCTGCCGGGGCGAGGGTCGTCGGAGCCGCCAGGGGTGAGCGGAAGCTGCGCGCCGTCGAGGAGTTGGGCGCGGAGGTCGCCGTCGACTACTCGGCCGCCGACTGGGCCGGGCAGGTGCGGGCGGCCACCGGCGGGGAGGGCGTGGACCTCGTGTTCGACGGGGTGGGCGGCGAGGTCGGCCGTACGGCCTTCGGCCTGACGCGGCGCGGCGGCCGCTTCTCCGTCCACGGCGCGTCCAGCCGTGAAGTGACCGAGGTGGACGCGGACGTGGCGGGGCGGCGGGGCGTCGAGGTGATCGGCGTCGAGCAGCTCTTCGACTTCGGCCAGCACGTCACGAGGTGGGCGGGAGAAGCAATGGATCTGGCCGTGGCGGGCACCGTACGACCGCTCATCGGGCAGACCTTCCCGCTGGAGCGCGCGGCCGACGCGCACGCCGCGATCGAGGGCCGGACCACCCTGGGGAAGACCCTGCTGGTGCTCTGAGGCCCTGGTGCTCCGGTGCCTTGGTGCCCTGAGGACTTGAGGGCTGAGGCCCTGGGCCCGAGGTCGGCGGCCCGGCCGGTGCACCGATCCGCTGGCACCGGCCGTCGGTCCTCCGGTCCTCCGTGGTCCTGCTGATGCTCAACGAGCGCCGACCGTGCCCTCCGCCTCCTGAACCTCCTGCACGGCTTGTACGGTCCGTGCTGCCTGTACGGGAGCGGGCGCCGCGCCCTGCGCACCCGGGCCTTCCTCGGTGCGCTGCGGCTGCCCCGCCAGGGCGCGCGCCCGCTTGCCGCCGTCCGAGACGTTGTGCAGACCGTACGAGCCGGGCTTGCCCGCCTCGCCCGACAGGTGCTTCAGGGTGCCCGCGCACACCATCTCCTTGACGCGCGCGCCGAGCCGGCCGTCGATGTGGAACCCCACGGCGACGTCGTTGCGCCGCGCGAACTGGAAGATGCCGGTGGCCCGCCCGAGGCTGATGCACTGGCCGGCGAAGAACGTGTTGAGGGCCGCGACCCGTTCCCCCGCGACGCGGCTCAGCACCGTGTCTGCGGCCCGCGCGCCCAGCGGGATCGCGGCCTGGCAGCTCATCCGCAGCGGCAGGTCCGACGGCGCGGCCGAGTCCCCGGCTGCCACGATGCGGTCGTCGTCCACGCTGGTCAGCGTCTCGTCGGTGAGCAGGCGGCCCAGCGCGTCCGTGCTCAGCCCGCTGCGCGCGGCCAGGTCAGGGACGCCGAACCCGGCGCTCCAGATGGTCACGCCGCTGGCCAGCTCGCGGCCGTCGGTGAGGCGCACCGAGTCGCGGGTCACCTCGCTCACCTCGGCCCCGGCCCCCTGGAGCACGGTCACGCCGAGCGCGGCCAGGCGACGGGCCACGGCGCGGCGGCCCCGCGCGTGCAGGTACGGGCCGAGCACCTTGCCGCAGACCAGGGTCACGGTCCGGCCCGCCTCGGCGAGCTCGGCGGCGGTCTCGATGCCGGTGGGACCGGCACCGACGACCGTCACCGTCGCCCCGGCGGGAGCGGCGTCGACGGCGGCCCGCAGGCTGGTGGCCTCCTCGAAGGAGGTGAGCGGCAGCGCGAACTCCGCCGCGCCCGGCACGCGCGGGTCGGCGCTGCCGCTGCCGACCGCGTACACCAGGTAGTCGTACGCGAGCGTCCCGCCCCCGGTCAGCTCGACGGTGCGCCCGGCCGCGTCGATGCGCGCCACGCTGTCGACCACCCGGCGCACCCCGTCGGCCAGCACGGCCCGGAAGTCGGTGACCGCGTCGTCGGTGCCGCCCACCAGCTGGTGGAGCCGGACGCGCTCGACGAACTCGGCACGCGGGTTGACGAGGGTGACGGCGACGCCCTCGCGCCGGGTGAGCCGGTTGGCGGCCATCACGCCGGCGTAGCCGCCGCCGATGACGAGCACGTGGACCGGAGCGGCGGTGCCGCCCGTGCGGATGACGGGAGTGGTGTCGGTGTGCTTGTCCGCAGCCATGGTGTCCATCCCCTGCTCTCTGAAGCTCTCTGAGCCCTGTGAGCTCTCTGCTTCTGTTTCTGCTTCTTCTTCGCTTGTCGGTCCGGGCTTCGAAGAATCCGTCCGGCCTTCCGAACACGGGACGAGGCGGGGCCGCCGACTGTGACATCGGGAGGGATGTGACTCGCGTCATGCGGGGGAGTGCACCGTACGGGGCCATGGTGCGGGCGTACGGGGCATCTGCGCGCTCGCTTCCCCGCCCGCGCCGGATCCGGATGCTCCGGACACCGGGATCTCACGGCCGCGGCTGAGGCACCGCGTCGTCGGGCAGGGCTGCCACCACCAGCGCCACCGCGGGGACGGCTTCCCCGCGCTCGTACGCGTCGGCCAGCCTGTGCACGCTCAAGAAGGGCCACTGCCCTACGAGTTCGGCGGAGGGTCGGGCGGGCATGGGGCGAGTCTGGCAGGGGCCGGTTCGGCGGCAACGGGGGGTGCGGCCGAACCGGACGTACGTACCGTACCGGCCGGGTCTGACACCGCACTGACGCACCGCCCACCCCGAGCCGGACCGAGGCCCTGCAACCAAAGCAGTTCAGCGCAGGTGCGCCTCGATGCGGCTGATCGTCCCCGCGTTGTCCTCGAAGAGGTGGCCCAGCATTCCGGTGACCCGGGCCGCCTCCACGTTCACCGCGACGTCGTCGACGAACAGGCACTCCTCGTGTCGTACGCCCAAGGCGTCGCACACCGCGTCGAAGGAGCGGTGATCGGGCTTCTCGATGCCGACCTCGTGCGAGTAGACGACGGTCTCGACCAACTCGTCGAAGCCGTACAGCGCCGTCTCCCGCTCGCGCGCGCCTACGAAGCTGTTGCTCAGGATCCCCAACCGGCAGCGCCCGCGCAGCCCGTGCACGTAAGCGATCAACTCCTCGTTCGGCCTGCCCAGGTACTCCGCCCAGAGGTCGTCCATGAAGGCGTCGACCTGCTCCGTGCCGAATCCCATGCGCTTGGCCAGTTCCTCGCGCACGCCCTTCTCGTCGATCGTGCCGACGCTTCCCGCTTTCCAGACGTCGCGCATGCGCGCGTGGACGGTACCGGGCGGGATCTCCAATTGCTGCTCCCAGCGCGGAATCCAGCCCGTGTCCGGCGTGTATTCCAGCACGCCGCCTATGTCGAGAATGACGCAGTTCGTCGTCATGCTCGTCGTCATGTTCGTGGTCATGTGGTGTCCCCCGTGCGTGTCGCGCCCGTGTCGCGTGTACCTGGTCCTTGTCCCCTTCCGAGCCAGCTTCGACTCTCCGCACGGGAACCGGTCAAGGCGGTGTGGTCAGGTGTGACTGTTCTGTTGCCCCACGTGCACCTGTATGTCACGGATAAATAGAGGACCAAAGTCACCGGGGGTGTGGGTTGCCGCATGTCTCTCACGTCCAACTCCCTGTCCGGGCAGCTGGTTTCTCGAAGGACCTTCGTCCTCGTCTCGCCAGGAAGATCATCGCGATGACCCCGGGGATGATCTTCGTCACCCGGCGGAACGCCAATTCCTCCGCATGTGGCGTGCGATCCTTTCGCCTCGACGCCCCCTGAAGCCACGCACGCTGGATCGCAACGCCGTTGTGCCGCGATCCGAGGAGTAATTCCGATGGAAACCCCCAACCCGAACAACCCGGGCAACCCGAACGCCGCGGATGTGAACCCCGCGAATCCGAATCCCGCGAACCCGAGTCTCACGCATCCGAACGCCGCACGGCCGTCTGCCCCGAACCCGTACGTCTCGGGCCAGGGCGCCCCCGATCCGTACGCTTCGCACCCGTACCCTCCGTCTCCGCACTCCCCGTCTCCGTACGGCTCGCATCCGTACGCTCCGGGCGTGCCGGGGCAGGAGCTGCCGATGCCGGGTCCGGTCAAGACGTCCCGTGTGCTGCTGTACGTCATCGGTGGCCTCAACGTCCTGGGCGGCGTCCTGCTCCTCCTGGCGGGGGCGGCACAGAGCGGTGAACTCCTGGAAGCGGACGGCGAGGGGCTCTCCGCCGCAGGGTTGTACCTGGGCGGGCTGCTTTCCCTGGCCTTGGCGGGCGTGGCCATCGTGCTGGCCGCGCGGTTCCGCAGCGGGAGGCAGGGAGTGCGCATCGGCGCCGCTGTCGTGGGTGGTCTCGTGGCCGCCAACGGTCTGCTCAGTGCGGTCACCGGTTCCGGCGGCCTGAGCGTCGCGGGCATCGCCCTGGGCGGCATCACCCTGGTCAACTGCCTGAAGGGGGAGGCCGCCGGCTACTTCGGCCGGCCGCGCACCGTGCGGTAGGGGCGACGGGGACGACAGGGGCGAGGGTTGGCGGGCTGGAGCGCCTTGCTCTCTTCTGGGAACTCAGTCACCATGAGAGAGTCAGGAGTTGGGTGGCGGGCTCGCGCGTGGGTGTGCGATCCGCGTGGGCGTGGGATCGGGGACGGCCGGATGGGTACGCGACAGGAACTCCAGGGCCTGCCCGAGGACGCCGACCTCAGGAGGGCCGACTCGCTGGCCCGTGAGATCTTCTCGGACGTCGCCAACAAGTGGGCGCTCCTGATCATCGAGGCGCTCGGTGAACGCACCCTTCGCTTCAGCGAGTTGCGCGACCAGGTCGACGGCGTCAGCCACAAGATGCTGACGCAGAACCTGCGCATGCTGGAGCGCAACGGCCTGCTCTACCGCGAGGTGCACCCCACGGTGCCGCCGCGCGTCGAGTACACCCTCACGGAGCCGGGCCGCGCACTGCGGAGCGCGGTCGACGTGATGTGCGACTGGACGCAGCGGTACCTCGGCGACATCGAGGACGCGCGGGGCCGCTTCCGCGCCTCGTGACGGAGGCGCCCGGGGGGCGGGGCCCGGGCGCCCGGGTGCTGTCCCGCCGACGGCAAGGGACGGCGCTACGAGCCGTTCCACAGTGCGTCGACACGCGCGACGACGGCCCTCAACTGCCGTGCGCTGCGCGGGGGAAGGGCCTGGAGCACGGTGTCGAGGAGGGCGCGGGCGTCGTAGGGGTCGCCGCAGCATTCTCGGTAGGGATAGCCGTACTCGTACGCGTGCCACGCCTCCGTGTCGGGACACAGTACGTAGTCCCGCCACTGGCGCAACGACGCGCTGACCTCGCCCGTGGCGAGGTAGTTGCGGCTGCGCTCCAGCCGGTCGATGTCCCGCAGGCTGCTCGGTGACAGCCCGTCGATGACTCGGTTGCGCGGGTGGGCCTGGTGGGAGTGCGCGCCTGGCCCGGTGGTGAGGCCCCGCCGACTACGCGGCATGGGCCTTTCGGTTCGTATGCGTGCTCATGCTCATGTTCGTGTTCCTGCTCATGCGGCACATGCTGACACGGGAGCCGGCCACGCTTCGAACGGTTTTCCCGTGCACCGGGTTTCGTAGTTTCGTACGCGCTGTCGGGGGCGGGCGGGACTCTTCCGCCGCTCGGTGGCAGTCGTTACCGTCACTGCGACGACACTCCTGGCCCGCAGTTCGACGGTCCACGGGTCCGGACTCTCCCTCGGAGGTGCGTGAATGACCTTTCGGCTGGCCGCCTACGCCGTATGCGTGGAGGACGGGCGCGTCCTGCTCGCCCGTCACCTGTCCGACGACGGCGCGAGCAACTGGACCCTGCCCGGCGGCCGGGTCGAGCAGGGTGAGGACCCCTTCGACGCGGTGATCCGGGAGGTCGCGGAGGAGACCGGGTGCAGCGCGGTCGTCGAGCGGCTCCTGGGCGTCGACTCGCGCGTCATTCCCTCGGCCGAGCGGACCGTGCCCGGGCAGCCCGACCACCAGAACGTCGGGGTCTTCTACGGCGTGCGCATCACCGGCGGCGACTTCACGCCCCAACCGGGCGACGCGGTGCTTGAGTCGGTGTGGACCCCGTACGAGGAGGTGGCAGGACTGCGCCGTTCCTCGCTGGTGGATGTCGGCATCGCCCTGGCCCGCGAGCTCCCGCCGACCGGACACGTCGGCCCCGTCGCGGTCGGAGGGCTGGTGCAGCACTGACGCGTGCGGGGGTAGTTCCCCGGCGTTGCCCGGCCCACCCGTCGATTCACGTACCGGTCGGCCCCGCGCGGCCCGGATCTTGTCCGATGCGTACCTCTCGGTCTCGGGCGTGTGCGCCTCGCGGCACGCGGGCCACCCGGACGCCTTCGCGCCCAGCTATCCGTCTCATCCGTCTCATTCGTCGCTGAAGGCGCCGCGCGAAGCCCCTCCTCCCAAGAGCGCCGTAGCCTGCTCCGGTGTGGCCAGGAGGCGGGCGAAGGTGCGGCCGGTGGCGGGGTCGACCGCCTGCGCCTGCGCCGACGCGGGTGACGGGGGCAGCCAGGCGCAGGCGGGCGCACGGGTCCGTCCCGCCGTAGGCCTCGCCCACCGGGTCGTGGATCCTCAGCGCGACGACGAAGACGACATGGACGACATCGGCGACGCCCCCGACACCGGCGACGACGGCGACGACGGAAGCGCGACGTCCCCCGCCGCCCGCTCGTGCCCGGCGTGCCCGCCCCGCCCTGCCAGTCGGCAGCCCAGGCAGTTCGTGTGTCCACCCCGCGCGGCGGTGTCGCGGACCCGCCAGTCCCATTCGGCCGCCGGGCGCGGACCCGACGGCTTGCCCCAGCCCGCCAGGTGCAGGACCCACGTCACGAGGGCGGCCGCCGCCGTCAGGGCCGCGCCCAGGAGGGTTGCCCAGGTCAGGTGCAGGCACATCGCCGCGCCCAGGGTGAGGGAACCGAGCATCGCGAGGGCCGTTCCGGTCCAGCCGGCCAGGGTGTGGCCGAGGTCGACATCGCCGTGGGCGCTCATGGGGGCTCCTGAGGGGGTGGTGAGCAGGCAGGATGAAGGCTCGGGAGAAACCATTTATCTCACGAGCTAAGTAACTTAGATACTAAGGAGTCTTTGCGTGCAGGGCAACAGCCGCCCCCCGGCGACCGCCGGGGAGGCGATCCAGCGCATGGACGCGTACGTGGCCCTCGGCCTGATCGGGCAGCAGGAGGTGGCGCAGGCGCTCGGCCTCAACGTCACCGACCTCACCTGCCTGGGCCACGTCCTGGGCGCCGGTGCCACCCCCCTCGCCGCGGGCGACCTGGCCGAGCGCGCCAACCTGACGACCGGCGCGGTCACCGGCGTGCTCAACCGACTGGAGAAGGCGGGCTACGCCCACCGCGTCCCGGACCCCGGCGACCGCAGGCGCGTCCGCGTCGTCGCCGATCCGGACGCGGCGGTGCGCGTGGTCGAGATCTACCAGCCGTTCTACGCCCGGCTCGAGGAGATCTTCGCCGGGTACAGCCCGGAGGAGACGGCGGTGATCTCGGACTGGTTCACTCGCGCGGCGGGGGCGGCGCGTGATCACCTGGACGCGCTGCGGGGGCGCAAGGAGTAGCACTGGGAAGCGGTGCCGAGCGTTCCGCGTGAGCGTGGGTCATTCCACCAGCCCGTTCCAGGCGGGAGGGTTTCCGCAGGTCAGGGGCGTTGAAACGTTCCAGCGTCCCTGATCGGCCGGGTGTGCTGGCCGTGGCGGCCGGTGGTGATCCAGAGTCTGTGGTGTCCGGTCCGACGGGCCGCCCAACGATCAGCCGATCAGGGCGCCCGGGCCGGGAGAGGCGTACCGAACATCACGTACGACCTCCGCACACTGCTCATCCGCAATCCGCGATCCGCTCACCGCTCCCGGGGGTTTCCCATGCGTACGTCCCGCACCCGTTCCACCGTCCTCGCCGCCGCCACCGCCGTCCTCGCCCTGGGCCTCACCGCCTGCGGCGGCACCGGTACGGCGGGAGGCGAGGGTGCTCCCAAGCCCGCCGCCGGCGACACCGCGACCGCGGGCGGCGGCACCGCCTCCGGCGCCGGAACGTCTGCCTCCGGTACGTCCGCCACCGGTGGCTCGGCCGACGCCGCCTCCGCCTCGCGGACGGGCCAGGGCCAGTCGCAGGGCAAGCAGGCGGCCGGTCAGAGCGGCAAGAGCGGCCAGGGCACGGCAGGCAAGGGAACGGACGGTGGCGCGGCCGCTCCCGCCGCCTGCGGCGCCGCCGACCTGCGCGTCACGGCCGAGAAGCAGGACGGCGTGCCCACCACGCACATCGTCCTCACCGCCAAGAACGTCTCCGGGCGCTCCTGCACGCTGCTCCAGTACCCGCTGATCGCGTTCGGCGAGATCCAGACCGCCAAGGACGTCCCGTCCGTGGCCAAGAGCCGCCCGCACACCCCGGTGGTCCTCAGGCCGGGCGCCCCCGCCTACGCGGCGGTGCGCATCAACCAGGGTGGTGTGCACGAGGACAACCGCGTCGTGAAGACCTTCTACGTGAACGTCTTCGCCGCGGACGGCCCCGCGGAGGGCAGCAAGTCGGTCACGATCGGGGGCGGCGGCATCGCGGTGGACGACGCCGCGGCCAAGACGGGCTTCTGGACGGAGGAGCTGCGCAACGGCGCGGACGACTTCTGATCGGACGGCCGGGGACGTACGTGGCGTACGGACGGACGCCGGATACGTCACCGGCGTCCGTACCCGTCGTACGTACGCCGAATACGGACGCCGCGTACGTACGCCGGTGACGGACGCCGCGTTCGTACGACGGGTACCGACGCCGGTGACGGGCGCCGCCAATCCGACCGCCTGATCCAGCCGAATCTGCGCGCGCCCCACCCGTGCGCCACGCCCCCCACGAGCGCTCATGCCCCGCCGCGCCACGCTTTCCCGCCACCGTGTGCGGGGACCAGCGCGCCCCGTGGACACGAGTCATCCCGCCGTTGTTGTCTGTGGCTGCTCCTCAGGGGTGGGGCGATCGGGGACCAGAGTGGGGGTTACGGATGACCAGAGCGGGACGTCCGCAGGGAGCTCCGCGGGGTCGGTCGGAGGCGGCCAACGACCTGGCACTGCTCCTGCGCAGAGTCACCGAGGGCCTCACCCTCAGGGACCTCTCCGAACGCTACGGCGGGGGCAAGTCCGTCTGGGGCGACTACCGCTCGGGCGTCCGCGTCATCCCGCTGGGCCGCCTCAACACCGTCATCAGGGACCGGGTGCGCGACGCCCGCACCCGGCAGTCGGCACTGGCCGAGGCCCGCCGCCTGCACGCGGAGGCCCTCACCGCGGAAGCGGCCAGCACTCCGCCGCCCGCACTGGACGAGGCGCTGCGCCAGGCCCAGGCCGACCTCGCCGAGTCGGGGCGGCTCGTCGAGGCCCTGCTGGCGATGGTGACCCTGCTGAAGGAGCAGTCCCAGGCCCCTTCCCCGGCCGAGCCCCCGGCCCGAGCCCCCGACCCCGGTACCCGGGAGCAGTTGGACGAGGTCCTCGACCAGCTGGCCGCCGCCCGTGACACGGAGGAGGCCGCGCGCGACGCCGTGACGGACGTACGCGACCAGTACGCCACCCCGGACGCGCCTCGGCTCCCGGTGCTCCTCGAGGTCGCCGACCCGGCCCTCGCCCTGGCCCTGGCCCGTGTCCACCACGTCCTGGAGCACCAGCGCGAGGACGCCCACTGGCTGCGGGAGCGGTTACGCACCGGTCAGGTGGTGGCCGATCCGGTCGTCGAGGGCGTGGTCCTCCAGCGGCTCGACACCGCCCCCGAGGTCCGGCCCCGGTACCTGCCCGCCGCGCTCCCCGCGAGCCCGTCGCCCGCGCGTCGCCTCACCACGGCGGCGGTCGTCGTCCTGGGCGTGCTGCTGACCCTCGCCGTGGTCGCGGCGGCGACCCTCGCGGGCGTCGTGGTCGGACGGCTCTCCGACGCGGCCTCCGACGTCACGCACGAGGAGGCCGCCCCGCGCCGGGCGCCCTGGCCGGTGCGGCCCTATTCGACCGGGTCCCCGAGCGCGTCGCCCTCCGGCTCCGCGAGCCCCGTACCCGTACCACTGTCGTCGAGTTCGCCGTCGCGACGGACCCCGGGCGCTCCGCCCGTCCTCGCCCCCACCCCTTCCACGGGTCCGTCCGCGCGGCCCCCGGCCGCGCCCGTCGACCCGGGCTCGGCCATCGCGTACGCGATCACCCCCGACCGCCGGAACATCCTGCGGTGGACGGCGCGGGACGGCGCCTGGCGGGCGATCGGCCCGTCGGCGGACCAGATCTTCGTCGGAACCGCCGGGCTGTTCATGACCGATCCGAACGACGGCCGTGTCTTCCGTTACGACGAGCCCTCCAGCTCCTGGCACCAGATCGGGGCCCCCGGCGAGCAGTTCATCACCGCGGGGGACGGCCTGTTCGCGATCACCGAGCGGCGGGATGCCGTGATGCGGTGGACCGGTCTGGGGGCGGAGTGGGTACGCGTGGGCGGAGCGGCCGGCCGGTTGTACGCGGGGGGCGCGGGCCTGTTCGCGGTCAGCCCGGAGACCGGGAACCTCGCCCGGTACACCGGCACCGGCGACTACTGGGTCGACGCGGGAGGCCCCGGCGCGGACTTCGCGGTCGGCCCCGACTACGTGGCCCGGCTCTCCCCGGACGGCAAGGAGATCTGGCAGGCCAACGGCAAGGGCGCCCGCTGGCGGCGCATCGGCGGCCCCGCCCGCGCCCTGCACGCGGGCGGCGCGGGGCTCTTCGCCGTCGACGCCGCGGGCGGCCGGATCCTCAAGTACGCCGGGATCCCTGGCGTGTGGACGCCGATCGGCGAGGCCGGTGTCGGCCTCGCCGTGGGCGCCCGCTCGGTCTACCGGATCGCCGCCGACGGCCTGACCGTCTCCCGCTGGACGGGCAACGGTACGGAGTGGAAGCCCCTGGGCGGATCGGCGAGCGCGATCGTCGCGACGGGCTGAGGGTGGGGCACCCGCGCACGCCCGGTGCCCCCTCCAACTCAGCGCCTCACGTCGCGAACGTGGTCACCGGCTCCACCCCGTACGTGCGGGCGTAGCCGTTCTCCGTGCCCACCAGCAGGTCCACCACCTCGAAGTAGTGGTCCCAGAAGGGGGTTTCGCGCAGTGCGTCGATCAGGATCCGATACGCGTCGTGGTCGTCCGCCTCCCAGACCCAGACGTCGGTGACCCGCGCCGAGTAGAACTCGGTGTCGTAGAAGCGGGACCGGACGCCGTGGGTGCGCGCTTCGATCACCGGGGCGACGTAATGGTGAAGGCGTGGACGCGCTCGGCCACGCTCATCGCCAGCCACGCGGGCGTGGTCTTGACCAGCATGAAGGCGGTGACCGGCGGCTCGGCCCGGTCGGCCGTCGTCGACGGGTTGGCGTGGTGAGTGCGGTCGGTGTGGTCGGTGTGGTCGGTGTGGTGGGTGTCGTGGGTGTCGTGGGTACGGTCAGTCGGCATCGACGGTCTCCAGGGCGGCCGGGGCGGTCGGGGCAGTCTGCACGTCCGGTGCGCCGAGCACCGCGGGCTTCAGCGTCTCCGCGCACCACCGCGCGAAGGTGGTGGCCGGGGTCGGGCCGGTGTGCGGCGGACGGGTGGCGCCCGTGTCCAGGCTCTCGTCCTTGGCGCGCTTCATGTCGACCATGGCCTCCACGAAGGCCGCGTCGAGGCCGAACCCCAGCATCGTGGACCGCAGTTCGTCCAGCGGCTGCCGCCGGTAGCGGACCGGGCGGCCCAGCTCCTCGGACATGATCCGGGCCAGGTCGTCGGGGGAGAGGTCCTGCGGACCCAGGACCGGCACGCTGTCCACGCCGGTCCAGGAGCGGTCGAGCAGCAGCCCGGCCGCGGTCGCCGCGATGTCGGCGACCGCCACCATCGGCGCGCGGTGGTCGGCGGCTGCCGTGTCGGTGAAGACGCCGTCCTCGCGGATCGAGCCGGCCTCCTCCAGCAGGTTCTCGAAGAACGACGGGTTGGCCAGGGCGCGGTAGGCCACGCCCGAGCCCGCGATCAGGTCGTCCATGGCGAGGGAGGCGGTGACCAGTCCGGCCCGCGCGGCCTGCGGGGTGCCGCGGCCGAGGGCGGAGACGCCGACGACCCGGCCGACGCCGTGCTCGGCGAACGCCCGGGCGGCCGGGCGGGTGAAGCCGCTGTACGCCTCCTCGGGCGTGGTCGACGCGTCGGGCGGCACCAGCCAGAACACGGCGTCGGCTCCGGCGAAGGCGCGCCCCACGGTGGCGGCGTCGCCGTGCGAGCCGGTGACCACCTCGACCCGTCCGCGCACGTCCGCGGGGAGCCGGGCGGGGTCGCGGACCACGACGCGCAGCTGCTCTCCGTGCGCGGGCGTGGCGTCGAGCAGCAGCGGGAGCAGTTGGCGGCCGATGTTCCCGGTGGGGGCGGTGATGACGATCATGGAAAACCTCAAGGGTGGGTGGAAAGGGGTGGGTGGAAAGGGGTGGGTGGAGAGGATTGATGGGGGAGGTCCGTCAGGAGGTCCCCCGGAAGTGCGCCGAAGCGGGTGCGGCGCCCCCTCATCGTGCGGACGCCATCGCCCTTGCCACAATGGGAACTTCAGCAATGGGTCATTGCCCAGAACGGAACGATGCTGGTGAGTGGCCCCGTATCCCACCTCGACGCCAATCTCGCCGTCGCCCTCGACGCCCTGCTGACCGAGCAGAGCGTCACCCGCGCCGCCGCGCGGCTGCGGACCTCCCCCGCCGCGATGAGCCGCACGCTGGCCCGGCTGCGCCGCGTCCTGCAGGACCCGCTCCTTGTCCGGGCCGGGCAGGCGATGGTGCCCACGCCCCGCGCCGAGGCGCTGCGGGACGAGGCCGCCGCGGTGGTACGGAGCCTGGAGGCGCTGCTCACGCCGAGCGGCGAGGTCGACCCCGCCGTGCTGCGCCGCACCTTCACCGTGCAGGCCGCCGACCTGGTCGGCGCGGCGCTGGCCCCGGGGCTGCTGGGGCGGGCGCGCCGTGACGCCCCGGGCGTCTCGCTGCGCGTCCTGGCCGAGGAGTGGGAGGCGGGCCCAGCGCTGCGTGACGGCCGGGTCGACCTGGAGGTCGGCGCGATCGACCACGTCGACCCGGAGACGCGGGTCGAGGACCTGGTCACGCTGCGCATGGCGGCGGGTGTCAGGGCCGGTCACCCACTGGCTGAGGGGACACTGACGCCCGCCCGGCTGGCCGCGGCCGAGCACGTGGCGGTCAGCCGTCGCGGGCGCTTCACCGGCCCGCTGGACGCGGCGCTGGCCGACCGGGGGCTGGAGCGGCGGGTCACCGCCGTGCTGCCGGGGCACCTGGCGGCGATGGCGCTCGCCGCTGCCGACGACGTGGTGTGCCTGGTGCCCACCGCACTGCCGGGTGGGCCGTCCTCACCGCTCACCGAGGCGGCGCACGCACTGGGCCTGCGCCTGCTGGAGATCCCGCTGCCGCTGCCGCCCGTGAGCATCGGCATGGCCTGGCACCCCCGGCACACCGCCGACGGCGCCCACCAGTG
Source organism: Streptomyces sp. NPDC001941 (assembly GCF_040296945.1). Classification (NCBI taxonomy): domain Bacteria; kingdom Bacillati; phylum Actinomycetota; class Actinomycetes; order Kitasatosporales; family Streptomycetaceae; genus Streptomyces; species Streptomyces sp. NPDC001941. Next base: position 27,822 of record NZ_JBEOYE010000045.1, read on the forward strand.
GCTGCGCGGCGCGGTGCGCCAGGTGCTGCGCCCCGCGGCGGGGTAGCGGCCGCCCATCGGTACCCCCGTCCGGCAGCCCCACCGGCGTACCTGCCCAGCCACCCCACCAGCGTTCCCCGCTCAGCCACCCCACAGGCGTGCCGCGCTCAGCTGTCGCTCAGCCGTTCTCCCCGGCCCGCACCAGACCGCTCTCGTACGCGAACACGATCGCCTGGGCCCGGTCCCGCGCCCCGATCTTGTCAAGGACCCGGGACACGTGCGTCTTCACGGTCTGTTCGGCGAGGAACAGCTCCTGCGCGATCTCGGCGTTGGACCGGCCGCGCGCGACCTGCACCAGGACCTCGGTCTCGCGGGGCGTGAGGCCGGCCAGGCGCTGTGGCGCGTGCGGGGCCACCGGGCGGCTGCGTACGAACCCCTCGATCAGGCGCCGGGTGACCCGCGGCGAGAGCAGCGCCTCGCCCGCCGCGACCACCCGGACCGCCTGGATCAGGTCGGCGGGCGGCGCGTCCTTGAGCAGGAACCCGCTGGCTCCGGCGGCCAGCGCGTCGTACACGTAGTCGTCGACGTCGAAGGTGGTGAGCATCAGCACCCGGGGTCGGTATTCCGCGCCCGCCCCGCCCGCCCCGCCCGCCCCACCCGGCTCGCCCGATCCGCCCAGCCCGCCCGATCCACCCGGCCCACCCGCCCCGGACGGGCGGCCCATCAGGCGCCGGGTCGCCTCCAGGCCGTCCATGACCGGCATCCGTACGTCCATCAGGACCACGTCCGGCCGGTGCTCCGCGCACAGGGCCAGTCCCTCCGCGCCGTCACCGGCCTCGGCCAGGACGGAGATGTCCGGCTGTCCGTTCAGGAGTGCGGCGAAGCCCGCGCGGATCATGGCCTGGTCGTCGACGACGAGTACGGAGACGGTCACGGGGTTCCTGACGGTGTGCCGGGCGGGGACGGTTGAGGCAAGGGCAGTACGGCGGCCATCCGGAAGCCGCCGCCGGGCAGTGGTGCGGCACTGAACTCCCCTTCGAGCATGGCGACGCGCTCCCGCATCCCGAGCAGGCCGTGCCCGCCGCCCCGCGTCTCCACGGCCGGACGGGCGCCCCGGGCCGGGGAGTTGACGACGCTGACGCGCAGGGCGCCGCCCGACCGCGTCACCTCCACGTCCGCCTCGGCGCCGGGCGCGTGGCGGACCACGTTGCTCAGGGCCTCCTGGACCAGTCGGTACGCCGACAGGGCCACGGCGGCGGGCAGTTCACCCCCGCGCGAGGGGTCCGACAGGCCGGGGTCCAGGGTCAGCCGGGCCGCGATCCCCGCGCGGCGCGTCGTCTCGATCAGCTCGGGCAGCCCGGACAGGTCCGGCTGCGGGGCGTGCTCGCCGTCGGGCGCGTCCTCGCTGCGCAGCACGTGGAGCAGGCGCCGCATCTCCGCGAGCGACGTGCGGGCCTCGCCGGCGATCGCCGCGAACTCCTCGGCGGCGCCCGGCGACACGTCCGCGACGCGGTAGGGCGCGCTGTCGGCCTGCACCGTGATCACGGACATGTGGTGGGCGACCACGTCGTGCAACTCCCGTGCGATGCGGGCCCGTTCGGCCAGCAGGGAGGCCCTTGCCTCCTCGGCCGCGCCGCGCTCCTCGGCGACGGCGAGCCTGGCCCGTACGTCGACGCGGTCGCGCAGCGCGTTCACGGTGACCGCAGTGACCGCGAGGATCACGCTCGGGGCGAGCAGCGCGAGCCAGCCGCCGTGGGAGGGGAGAACGGCGGTGAACACCGCGCCCACGAGCAGGACTTCACCCCACAGTGCGGCGACCGCACGGCGCGGGGCGCGCAGTCCGACGACGCCGAGCGTGACGGTCAGGGTGAGCACCGAGGTCACGGCCCAGGGCCAGGGCTCGGCCGGGGAGACGGGCCGGGTGAGCGCGGCGGTCAGGGCGACCGCCGCGAGCTCGGTCCACCAGGCGGTCCGGGGGCGGCTGAGCGCCAGCACGAGGGGCACGGCGCGGGCGACGGTCAGCGCCAGGGCGACCCCGGGGTCGAGGGCGTAGTGCTGGATGAGGTCCAGGGTGCCGGCGAAGAAGGCCACCAGGGCGAGCACCCAGGCGCCCGCGACGACGGTCCGGCTGCCGCGCCGCCCGCCCGGGAAGGGGACCGACCGCGTGGCCAGGTCTTCCCACAGGGCCGCGCGCAGGACGGTCGGAAGGGCGCGGATCCTGGGGGTGGTCCGGCGGGCGGGTGCATCGGGCTTCATCGTCGGCCATCGTACGACCTGCGACGATGCGGGACCGTGCCGGTCGCCGGTCATGATGCCCGCGCCCCTGGCCCCGGTCACAGCTGGTGGGTCCAGGCGTTGACCAGGAGCGCCCCGCCGAGCAGCGACAGGATGGTGGCCACCACCGGCCAGGCGCCGACGCGACGGCCCCACATCCCGCCCGCGAGCCGGGCGTGCAGCCGGTCGAGCAGCCACAGAAGACCGAGCCCGACGGCCGCCGTGAGCAGGCCGACGCCGAAGTGCGCGAGCCACGCGCCGCCGGTCGTGGGGCCGCCCCACGCGGTGGTGTACGGGCCGGGCTGGACCAGCGGGTAGAAGACCCCGCGCAGCACGAACAGCAGCTCCATGCCGATCGGGATCAGCGTGAGGAGTCCGAGCGGTACGGCGAGCAGCCCGTGCCCCAACAGTCGTACGGCACCGGGCCGGTGGCCGTTCGCGGTGCCCTGCGCGGAGAGCCGTCCCCACCAGCGGCGCGCCGCCTCCGGCCGTCCGACCGCGACCGCGGCGACCGCGGCCAGGGAGACCGGCAGGAGCGCGGCACCCGCACCCACGCGCCGTACGAACGGCGTCCGCAGGAGCGCGGCCGCACCCTTGCCGGCACCGGCACCGCTGTCGCTGCCGCTGCTGTGACCCGAAGCGATGACTGCCATGACCTGCTCCTCACGCTCTGGCCGGAGGTGTGTTCCGCCGACACAGGAAAGCTATGCGTGAGCACCCGTCGCGCACGTCACTCCACGGCGCCAGAACCGACCCCCTACGTGAGTAGGGGGTCGGCGTGTGCGGGGACCCTCAGGTCAGGGCCGGCAGCCCCAGGGCCGGGGCCTGGGCGGACACCGGTGCCAGGAGCTCGCCCACCAGGTCGGCGACGCGCAGGGCCTGCGCGGGGTTGAGGCGGGGGTCGCAGGAGGAGCGGTACGCGGTCGCCAGGTAGGCGTCGTCCGGGTGGTCGGCGACGCACTCGGTGACGTCGTCGCCCGACACCTCCAGGTGGACGCCGCCGGGCTCGGTGCCGGTGTCGCGGCAGGCCGCGAAGAACGCCCGCAGCTCCTCCTCCACGTGGGCCAGCGAGCGCGTCTTGACGCCCGCCGGGCTGGTCACCGTGTTGCCGTGCATCGGGTCGCTGACGAAGCGGTCGGCCAGCCCCTGCCGCGCCGCGGCCGCCATCAGCACGTGTCCGCGCTCGTACGCCCGCTCCCGGCCCATGCGCAGGACGAAGGTGAGCCGGCCCGGGGCGTTGTCCGGGTTCAGCACGCCGTGCAGCGCCAGGAGTTCGTCCGGGGTGCAGGACGGGCCGACCTTGACCGCGACCGGGTTGTGGATCCCGGCGGCGAACGCGATGTGCGGGCCGTCCAGCGCGCGGGTGCGCTCGCCGATCCACAGCAGGTGCCCCGACAGGGCGTAGTCGCGCCCGTCGGCGCTGCTGCGCCGGGTCTGCGGCCGCTCGTAGTCGAGCAGCAGCGCCTCGTGGGAGGCGAAGACGCCCGAACCGGCCATGAACGAGAGGGTCTTGCTGGACTCCTGGTAGGCGCGCAGCAGGTTGCCCGGGTCGAAGGCGCGCTCCCGGACCGAGAACCCGGTCGCGTTGACCGCGTCGCCGAGGTAGGAGGGCAGGGCCAGTTCGCCGCGCCGCTCCACGGGCGCCGAGCGCGGCTTGGCGTACTGGCCCGCGATGCGGCCCACGGTGACCACGCGGTGGCCCGAGGCCGCGGTGACGCGGTCGGACATGGCGCGGAAGAGCGCCACCCGGCGCGCCACCGAGCTGGGCGTGTTGTCGCGGAACGTCTCCGCGCAGTCGCCCGCCTGGAGCAGGAAGCCGGGCCCGGCGAGCCGGGCGCGCAGGTCGCGGCAGTCGGCGTCGGAGACCAGCGGGTCCACCCCGGCGAGCACGGCGCGCACCCGCTCGACGCCCGCACCGGCGGGCCAGTCCGGCTGGTGGTGGGTGACCGATGCCGCCGCGGGCCGCTGCTCGCCGGTCGGTACCAGCGCGGGGCTGAACACCTCGTGGACCAGGACGCGCACGCCGTTGGAGAACTCGATCTCGTAGGCGCGCCCGGGCGAGCCCGCGGGCAGCAGGCCGAAGCGGCGGGTGGTCAGTCCGGCGCCGAGGATCCGGCGGCGCTCGTACAGGCCGAGGCGTCGGGTGTGCAGGCCGAAGGGGATCCGGCCGGGCGGGATGAGCCCGGCGCGGTCGGCGCCGCGGAAGGTGATGGCGTTCTCGCTGACCAGCGCCCCGGAGGGGTCGCGCAACCGGGAGCGCCGCACGGCGAGTTCACCGTCCGGGACGGCGCCGAACACCGCGTCGAGGTGGTCCGAGGCGGGCAGCGGACCCTCGTAGGGGCCCGGCAGCACCTCCGCCGAGAGGTCGGCGCCCACCAGCGACTGCAGGAGCACGGTCGTCGAGCCCTCGTTGCGCAGCATCAGGCGCGTCGCGGACGGCAGGGCGGGGGGCGTCGAGAAGTCGGGATACGCGTCCATGGGAAACCTTCGATCCTGGTGACGGGAGTACGGGGTGACCCGCGGGGCGGGGCCGCGCCACGGGGAACGTGCGGACACGGCCCCCGGTGCGGCCCCGCGGGGTGGGGCGGACGGCCGGGCGGGCGCGGCCCGGATCACGTCATGATCGACGCCCAGTACTTGTTGAGCTTCTTCTCCAGCATCAGCAGCGCCTGCACCACGATGAACCCCTCGTCGGTGGTGTCCGACGGCGCGTCGAACTGCCGGGAGAAGCCGCCGTCGCGGCTCTGGTGCCCGGCGATCCAGTCGATGCAGGCCGCCGCGTCGGCCGGCTCGGCGTCGAGCAGGTACAGCGCGGCGATCGCGTGGTAGCTGCCCACGAAGCTGACGGCGCGCCCGGCGCCGTACCGGAAGCCGCCCGAGGGGTCCTGGAGCCCGCGCAGGTACGCGACGGTGCGCTCGGCCTCCGGGGGCTGGAAGCCCAGCGGGATGAGGGTGTCGACGGCGCGGAAGGTGGAGAAGGACTCCGAGGGGCCGCCCGGCACGCTGGAGTAGCCGCCGTCCGGGTTGCGGCAGGCCAGGACGTAGGAGGCGGCGTGCTGGTGGGCCTCGGCGGGCTCGCCGAGCGCGTGCAGGGCCAGGACCGCCAGGTTGGTGTGCCAGGAGTCGGCCGGGTAGCCGGGGAAGTTGCCGAAGCCGCCGTGCGGGTGCTGGCAGCGGCGCAGGAAGGCGCGGCAGCGCTCCTGGTCGAAGTCCCAGCGCCGCAGGGCGTAGGCGACCAGGACGACGCAGTACGTGGTGAACAGCTCCGAGGGGACCCCGGGCGCCTCGCCGAAGCCGCCGTCGGCGTTCTGGGAGGCGAACAGGGCCGTGGTCAGCCGGTCCGCCTCCTCGTCGGAGAGCGGCAGGTCCAGCGCCATGCGGTCGGAGATGACGTGCACGGCGGAGAAGTTCTGCGGGGTGTTGTCCGCCCGGAAGGACAGCGGCGAGGTGTACGGCGTCAGCCCGTACGCGGGCCCCACCTTCGTGGAGTCCAGCCACCGCAGGTAGTCGTCCACCCGCATCCGGGGCGTCTCGATGGGGCCGGTCGCCACGTAGGACATGTCGGGGGTGTACGGGCGCCGCTCCAGCCGCTCCAGCCGCCCGGGGTCCCCGGGCACGGGCGGCGCGGTGTCCGCGCGCAGCCGTCCGGCCGGGTCGAAGTACTCCCACACCAGCTGGGTGGCGGCGAACTTGCTGCCGAAGAGCACGTACGCGGAGTTGCCGACGTTGAACCCGCCGGGCGTGCGCGGCGGCACCATCACGTGGCGGGCCAGCGGCACGGTCGGGTCGACGGGGGTGGAGAACCAGTTGCCCTGCCCCTGGAAGACGCCCGAGCCGTCGCTGTAGGTGGCGGCCTGCTCCAGGCAGGTGCGTATCAACTCGTCCGTGTGCTCGGGCAGTTCGGCGGACCAGGCGGTGGCCGCGCCGAACAGCAGGCCGTGGTCGCCCAGGTCCTTCTTCGGGAACGGCGAGGCCCCGCCCTTGAACAGGGCCAGTTCGGCGGCCACGCTGACCCGCCCGGAGTGGTCGCTGCGGTTCCAGAACCCACCGGAGAGCGGGTGCGGGTGGTGCGCGGCCAGGTAGCGCAGCGGTCCCGCGACGTAGGTGTCGTGGCCGAAGGCGTGCCCGGCGTCGTGCAGGCGGCGCAGCGCGAGCAGGGCGAGGGCGTTGCCCGCGAGGTGGTGGCCTTCGAGCAGGTCGGGCTCGCCGGTGGGCTCGGCCGCCTCCCAGAACACGCCCTTGTCGTGGTCGAAGAGGGCGAACAGCGCCTCGGTGAGGTCGGCCGTCACCGGGTGGACGGTCCCGGTGGCGTGCACGGCGATCAGCGCCAGCGCGAGGTCGCCGAGGCGCCGCTGGCGGTCGACCGGCCGGGTCAGGCCGGGAAGGAAGGTGGTGGCGAGCCGGGCTTCGCCCAGGCGCGTGAGCAGCAGCTCGAACTCCTCGCGCAGCTGCTCGGCGTCCTCCTTGTCGCCGAGCAGCTCGGCGCGCGAGATCGAGGCGAGGTAGGCCAGGGCCTGCGAGCCGGTCCTGCGGTGGCGGCCCGCCATGGACACCACGCCGTACTGCTCCAGGACCTCGTGGAAGCCGCCGGCCTCCGGGTCGCGGAAGCGGCTGGTGAAGCCGGGTCCGACGGGCGGCAGCGGGGCCCGCTGGGCGATGAGGTCGGCGAGCGCGGCGTCCGCGAGCAGGCTCTCCTGGGTGATGACGCGCTCGTCGTAGGAGAACACCGCCGAGGGCGGCTCGTCGCCCGCGACCAGGCGTGCGGCCAGGGTGGGGGAGGGGGTCACCGCTGCCACCAGCTCTCGTTCTGCGCGTACCACGTGATGGTCTCCTGGATCGTGGTGGTGAAGTCCCGGCGGGGCCGGTAGCCGAACTCGTCGCGGATGCGGGAGTCGTCGACGCAGTAGCGGGCGTCGTGGGCCTTGCGGTCGGCGACGAAGTCGACGCGGCCGTGGTCCAGGCCGAGTTCGTCGAGGATGAGGCGGGCCAGTTCGAGGTTGGTGAGCTGGCTGCCGCCGCCGATGTTGTAGACGGACTCCTTGGGCGTTCCGCCGAGGAGCGCGGCGACGGCGTCCCCGTGGTCGTCCACGTGGAGCCAGTCGCGGACGTTGGTGCCGGTGCCGTACATCGGGATGTTCCCGCCGCCCAGCAGGGTGGTGACGAAGTGCGGGATGGCCTTCTCGGGGTTCTGGTACGGCCCGTAGTTGTTGGAGCAGCGGGTGACGACCACCGGCAGCCCGTGGGTGCGGGCGAAGGCGAGTGCCACCAGGTCCGAGCCCGCCTTGGAGGCGGCGTACGGGGAGTTGGGCGCGAGCGGGGCGTCCTCGTCGGTGGCGCCGACCGGGATCGATCCGTACACCTCGTCGGTGGAGATGTGCACGAACCGGCCGACGCCCGCCGCGGCGGCGGCCTCCAGCATCGACTGGGTGCCCAGGGTGTTGCTGCGCATGAACGGCTGCCCGGAGGCGATGGAGCGGTCCACGTGCGACTCGGCGGCGAAGTGCACCACCGCGTCGAAGCCGTCCAGGTGCCCGGTCACGGCCTCGGTGTCGCAGATGTCGGTGCGGTGGAACTCGATGTCGTCCAGGACGCCGTCGAGGTTGCGCAGGGTGCCCGCGTAGGTGAGGTTGTCGATGACGGAGATCCGCTCCACGCCCAGTGAGGAGTGGCGCCCGGCCAGGAGCGCGCGGACGAAGTTCGACCCGATGAAACCGGCCCCGCCGGTCACCGCCAGTTTCATGCCGCGTTCCGTTCTGCGAGCTGTTCGAGGTAGTTGCCGTACTCGGAGGACTTGAACTGCAGCGTGGAGGCGCGCAGTTCGTCGGTGCCGATGAGCCCGGCGTCGAAGGCGATCTCCTCCGGGCAGGCGATCTTGCGGCCCTGGCGGGTCTCGATGGCGTGCACGTAGTTGCAGGCGTCGATGTAGGACTCGCTGGTCCCGGCGTCCAGCCAGGCGAACCCGCCGGCCAGCGGGATGACCCGGGCCCGGCCCAGGTCCACGAAGTGCCGGATGACGTCGGTGATCTCCAGCTCGCCGCGGGCCGAGGGGGACAGGCCCGCGGCCACGTCCAGGGCCTCGTTGCCGAAGACGTAGAAGCCGGTGATCGCCAGCCGGCTCGGCGGGTCGGCGGGCTTCTCGACCACGTCGACCACGGTGCCGTCCTGGTCCAGGCGGGCGACGCCGTAGCGCTCGGGGTCGGACACCTCGTAGCCGAACAGGGTGGCACCGTCGTTGTTCTTGAGCGCGTCGACCACGATCGAGCCGAACTCGTGGCCGTGGAAGATGTTGTCACCCAGGATCAGCGCCACGTCGTCGTCGCCGACGTGCTCGCGCCCCACGATCAGGGCGTCGGCCAGGCCGCGCGGGGTGGCCTGGGCCGCGTAGTCGATGCGGGCGCCGAAGCGGCTGCCGTCGCCGAGCAGGCGCTGGAACAGCGCGATGTCCTGGGGCCGGGCGATCACCAGGATGTCGGTGACGCCGCCCATGAGCAGCACCGACAGCGGGTAGTAGATCATGGGCTTGTCGTAGACGGGCAGCAGTTGCTTGGAGACGACGCTGGTCATCGGCGCGAGCCGGGTGCCGTTGCCGCCGGCGAGGATGATGCCTTTCACTTTCTCTCCTCCTGGGGTCCGGGTGCGCGGTCAGGCCGCGGTGGCGTCTTCGCGGTGGATGCGGGCGGTGGTGGCCGCCTGGGCGACGAGCTTGGCGGCGACCTCGGCGCCGTTGCCGTTCGGCGCGATGATCCGCGCCGCGCCCTCGGCGGTGCGGGCGAAGTCCTCGGGGGTGCGGAACGCGGTCCGCAGGATGTCCAGCAGGGCCTGGGCGTCCGGTTCGGTGACGGTGGTGTAGCCGAGCAGGCGCAGCCGGCTCATCGCCTCGATCTCGTGGTACTCGTCCCGGCCGCTGAGCACGTACGCCACGGGCGTGCGCATCACGGCCAGTTCGGTCACCGAGATCCAGCCGGGCGGGGAGAGCACCAGGTGCGCGTGGCGCACCAGGGAGTGCCAGTCGGTGACGTAGTTGAGCAGGACGACGCCGTCGATCTCCTCGGTGAACTCCTGGCGGCCGATCAGGACGAGCCGGGCGTCGGGGTGTTCGGCGCGCAGCTTGCCGAACGCCTCCAGGTAGTGGGCGAGCAGCCGCTCCTTGTTCGCGGCGAACATCGCGGTGCCGCCGACGCCGGCGAGGACGTACGGGGCTCCGCCCAGGCCGTAGCGCTCGTCGACCTCGGCGCGCGGGGCCGGTTCGGCGGCGCAGGCGTCGCGCACGATCGGGCCGACGAAGTGGCCGTTGCCCGCGGCGATGGCGCGCAGCACCGGGGTGCCCAGGTCGAGTTCCTCGACCGGGGGCTTGTCGGTGAGCACGGCGTGGGCGCGCCGGGTGACCCAGTCGAACAGGGTGGTGAGGGCGGAGCGGGCGGCGTCGACCTCGGCCGGGGTGACGTCGAAGCCGGCCGCGGCGAGGGCGTCGTTGGAGACCTGGCCGAGCGTGAAGTCGTACCGCTCGGTGATCAGGACGTGCGGGACGCCGGCGGTCTCGGCGGCCAGGCTGGCGGCGATGTTGTAGTCGCTGACCACGACGTCGGGGCGGGTCTCGTTGATCAGGGCGAGGGCGCGGAGCATCTTGTCGCCGCTGATGAAGGTGCGGTCCAGGTAGCCGCTGACGTAGGTGTGCCAGTCGAAACTGCGGCCCAGCTGCGAGGTGTTGGCGTGGTCCCGCTCGGTGGCGGCCAGGTGCACCCGGACGTCCTGGGCCTCGAACATCGGCCGGAAGACCTCGCTCTTGGAGGCGAGGTGGACGTGCTGCTCGGCGTGCGGGAACAGTTCGCGCAGCTTGGTGGCGACCGCGAGGACGCGCATGTTGTGGCCCGTGCCGGTTTCAGCGGGCAGGTGGAGGACCTTCATCCGAAGACGCCTTTCGAGTGCTCGCCGGGGGCGACGTCGCGGGTGACCACGGCGCCGGGGGCGATGGTGGCGCCGGCGCCGATCCGCAGCGGTCCGACGAGGGTGGCGCCGGCGCCGATGGAGGCTCCGGCGGCGATGTGCACGGGGGCGGCCGTCCAGGGCCGGCCCGCGGTGCGGTGGTCGTGGGTGGAGGTGGTGACGGTGACCCACTCGGCGAGGGTCACGTCCGGGCCGATGGTGAGCCCGCCGCCGCCCTCGGCGACCAGGTGGTCGCCCAGCCGGGTGCGGTCCCCGACGCTCACGCCGCCCTGGGGGCTGGGCCCGTCGGGGCGCCCGATGACGACGGCGGCGCGTCCCACGGACACGTCCTGGCCCAGGTCGGCCGCGCAGTCGAAGAAGGCCTCCGGGTCGGCCGGCCGGTCGGGTGCGAGACGGGTGGTGTCGCGCTCCTGCCGCTTGCGGACGAGTGCGAGTACGCCCTCGATGCCGTCGCCCTGGTCGAAGCGGGTGGTGACGGTGGCGCGGGCTGTGGCGGGACGACCGTAGCTGATGGTGTGCGCGGGGACGTCCTCGTGGACGTCCGACCCCGCGCCGACGATGGCGTGTTCACCGATGCGAACACCCGGGTGGATGCGCGCACCGGCTCCGATCCAGGCGCCGTCGCCGACCGTGACCCGTCGTGCCGCGGTCCCCAAGAGCTGTGCCCGGGCGGCGATTTGCGCCCCGGACCCCACGTCCGCGTACCGCAGGACGACGTGGAAACCGGTGAACGTCCGGCTGCCGACGGTCGATCGATCGACGATCGTGCCATGTCGGAGCCATGACGAACCCTGGAAGAGATCCCCCATGAAGCCTTCCCCTCAAGGCTGAAGCGTTTACTCGCTTGATGGCTAGTATGCTGACACTCCAGTGGGCCGCAAGCGCTTTGTGGTCCAGGTCACTCACCGCCGAGCGGCCCTTAACGCCCCTGTAACAGGCCTGTTCCATGGCCCAGTTGGCGTTCCCGCCCGTGAAGTCCACGGTTTACGAACTCTTTTGACGGGCGCTCTTCCTTCCGCCCGGGACCTTCTGCTTCGATGTTCGACGAACACCGAAATAGCGAGCGGGGCGACCCGCGCGCACCGGCCCGCTCAGGAGCCCACGATGACCAGTCCGTCCTGCCGCCCCCACGGGCGGACCCCGCACCGGGAGGCGGTGCCCGCATGAGCTCCGCCACCACCCCGCGCGCCACCCCGGCCGCCACCGACGCCCCGACCGGCCCCTCCGGGACCGTCGTGTCGCTGCTGTCCTTCGCCACCATGTTCGTCATCGGCACCGACACCTTCCTGGTCGCGCCGCTGCTGCCCACCCTGAGCCACACCTTCGACGTCCAACCCGACGTCTCCGGCTGGATGGTCAGCGCCTACGCCCTCGGCTACGCGCTGTTCGCGCTGATCGCCGGGCCGCTCTCCGACGGCCGTGACCGCCGCACCGTGCTGCTCACCGGCCTGGTCGGCTTCACCGTCACCACCGCCCTGTGCGGCTTCGCCCAGGGCTTCTGGACGATGATCCTGTTCCGCTTCCTCGCGGGCGTCAGCGCCGCCTTCGTCTCCCCGCAGATCTGGGCGTCCATCCCCGTCCTGGTGCCGCCCCAGCGCATCGTGCGCACCATGGGCTTCGCCACCGCCGGACTGTCCATCGCCCAGTTCCTCGGCATCCCGCTGGGCAGCTGGCTCGCCTCGTCCTCCTGGCACCTGCCCTTCTGGGCGATCGGCGCCACCTCCGTCGTGCTGTGGGTGGTGCTCCTGAAGGCCTTCCCCTCGGTGCCCGCCGCGCCTTCCGCCGGCGGCGCGCTGCGCACGTACGCCACCGTCTTCGGCGCCGGCCGGCTGCGCTGGTACCTGCTCGCCTACCTGGTCTTCCAGACCGGCAACTTCGAGGCCATCTCCTTCTTCGGCTCCTGGTTCTCCGAGGACTTCGGCCTCGGCGTCGGCTCCGTGGGCACCGCGATGATGGCCGTCGGCGCGGGCAACGTCATCGGCTCCCTCTTCGGCAGCCGGCTGGTCCAGCGCCTGGGCCTGCACCGCTCCCTGCTCTTCGGGCTGCTCGGCATGACCGTCCTGTACTGCGCCGTGCCGTTCGCCCCCAACCTCGCCACCGCCCTGGTACTCCTCGCGCTGGTCATGATGGTCGGCGGCTTCCTCTTCCCGGTGCTCATGGCGACCCTCCAGCAGCAGACCACCACCGCCCGCGGCACGGTCTCCTCCCTGTCCAACGCGGCCATGTACGTCGGCACCACCATCGGCGGCGCCGTCGGCGGCGTGATGCTCACCCGCTTCGGCGGCTTCCACGGCGTGGCGGCCTTCACCGTCATCGCCTTCCTCGCCGCCGTCGGCCTGTACGCGGCGGCCGGAGCCTTCCGGCGGGAGGAGAGCGCCGCATGAGCACCGCCGTACTCTTCGACCGGTACGGAGACCCCGGCGAGCTGTACGTCACCGACGTGCCCGTGCCCCGGCCCGCGCCCGGCGAGGTGGTCGTCCGCTACACCGCGATCGGCGTCAACCCCATCGACTGGAAGGTCCTGCGCGGCGACGCCCGGGCCCTGCTCCCGCTGGCCCTGCCCGGCGCCTGCCTGGGCGTCGAGGCCGCCGGGGTCGTCGTCGAAGTCGGCGAAGGAGTACGGAGGTTCGAGGTCGGCGACGCCGTCATCCGGCACGGCCGTCCCGGCACCTTCCGCGTCCACGAGGCCGTCGCCGCCTCCCAGGAGGCCGACGAACTCACCGCCCAGCCCGGCAGGTTCTCCGCCGAGCAGGCCGCCGTCCTCCCGGTCGCCGCGGGCACCGCCTACTCGGCACTGCGGCAGACCGGGCTGCGCGCGGGCGAACTCCTGCTGGTGCACGGCGCGTCCGGCGGCGTCGGCCTCGCCGCGGTCCAGCTCGCCCGGCTGATGGGCGCCGAGGTCGTCGGCACCGCCTCGGCGCGCCACCACGACCTGCTGCGCTCCCTGGGGGCGACGCCGGTGGAGTACGGCGACGGGCTGCTCGACGCGCTCGACCGGTGGTCCTTCGACGCCACCGTCGACTGCGCGGGCGGCCCCCAGCCCACCGAGGCCGCACTGCGCGCCGTGGACCGCGCCGAGCGCCGGGTCACCATCGTGCCCGACGCCGCCGCCCAGGGGCGCGGCGTGCCGTTCCTCGACCACGTGCCGCTGGAACTGGCCGCCACCCTCGACCTGATCGGCCACCGGCCCTTCGCGCTGCCCGTGTCCGCGCGCTTCCCGCTGTCCCGGGCGGCCGAGGCCCTCGCCCTCGGACTCAAGGGCGGCACCGGCGGGAAGATCGTCCTGATTCCGGGGGAGTGACCCCGCATTCCAGGGGGAGTGACCCGCATGGCAGGGGAGTGACCCCGTGCCCTCCCCGGGCACGGGCTCCTATAATCGTCGAACATCGAACAACTCGGCGGGGCACCGGCCCCGCCGGTGCGGCAAGGAGGCGGCGGATGCGTGCGGAGCTCTACCACCCCGACCGCGAGGAGATCTCCCTCGACAAGGTCCTGCACGCGCTCAGCGACCCCATCCGCAGGGACATCGCGCGCGTCATGCACCTGGAGGGCTCGCGGGTCTGCGGGCAACTGGACTACCCGATCGCCAAGTCCACCCTCTCCCACCACCTCAAGGTGCTGCGGGAGTCCGGCGTGATGCACACCGAGATCCGGGGCACGGCCCGGGTCGTCACCCTGCGCCGCGACGACATCGAGTCACTCTTCCCCGGCCTCCTCGACGCGGTCCGGGTGACCGCCCCGGAGCGCCGGACCGCCGCGGTCTGACACCGGCGGCGCGCCCGCCGGTACCCCCGTGCCCCGGTGCGGCCCCCACACGCGTGGGGGCCGCACCGCTTTCGTACGTACGACTCCTGCCGTACCGCTGTCGTACGTACGACGCCTCCCGTACCGCTGTCGTACGTACGGAGCCGCTCCCGCCCGCGCGAGCCGTCCGCGCCGGGGCCAACTCCCCCCGCGGCGTGCGGGTATCCCGCGCAGTGACGCGATGACGACGCTCGGTTTGACCTGACACCGGTGTCACTTCCTAGCGTCTGACCCACACCACACCACACCACGCCACACCACGCCCGCCCGCCACGGCGGGCGCACCCGCCGCCCCACCGGAGGACCGATGACACCCGCGCCCACCGTCCCCACCCGCCGCCTCCCCGCACTCGACCTGGACCTGCCCGTCCTGGGCCTCGGCACCTGGCGCACCTTCGACCAGCCCGACCTGGCGCGCCTCGGCGGTGTCCTCGACGCCTGCCGCGAGACCGGCGTCCGCCTCGTCGACACCGCACCCGTCTACGCGAGGTCCGAGGCCCACCTCGCCCGGCTGCTGCACGGCGACGACGACTTCTTCGTCGCCACCAAGCTCTGGGACACCGACCCCGAGGAGGTCGAGGCCGTCTTCCGGGCGCAGTTGAGCGCCTACGGCCGCACCTCGGTCGACCTGCTCCAGGTGCACAACCTCAACGGCTGGCGCGCCAACCTCGACTGGCTGGCGCGCCAGAAGGAGGCGGGGCGGGTCCGCTTCACCGGCGTCACCTACCAGTTCGACAACGCCTTCGGCCTCGGCGGCACCCGCGCGGACCTCAACCGGGTCGTGTCGCAGGGGCTGGCCGACTTCGTCCAGGTCAACCTGAACGCGGCCGAGCCCGACCTCGCCGAGGACGTCCTGCCCGCCGCAGCCGAGGCCGGGGTGGGCGTGCTGGTGATGCGGCCGTTCGGCGAGGGCGGCCTGCTCGCCTCGCCCCCGCCCGCCGGCCTCCTGGCCGAACTGGGCTGCGCCACCTGGAGCGAGGCCCTGCTGCGGTGGGTGCTGGCCCGCCCCGAGGTGACCACGGTGCTGACGGCCACCGGCAGCGCGGACCACCTGCGCGCGAACGCGGCCGCCGTGCTGCGCGGCCCGCTCGGCCCCGACGAGGCCGCCGCCGTGGCGCGGTACGCCCGGGGAGCGGAGCGCAGCGGTGCCGTCGGACGGCGGTAGCCCCCCGGCGGGTGCGTCAGTATACTGGCGCCCATCGCCATTCGAACGCCCGGCCGAGGTCGAGCCGCCCGAGTGGCAGCGACCAGGGGGGCAGAACTTCACACGGGTATCTCTCGGCAAACGGAGCGGCGGGATGGAACAGCAGGGCGGCGGGTTCGGTGGCGGCGAGACGTTCGCGGACCGCCTCAACTACCTTCTCTCGGTGGCGGGGACCGGCGACGCGGAGCACGGCGGACGCTGGCGCAACTTCAGTACCGGCGAGGTCGCCGACATCATCACCCGCTCCACCGACGAGTACCCCGTCAAGCTGTCCCGCAGCTACCTCGGCATGCTGAGGACCGGCCGCTACACCAACCCCTCCATCACCGTCGTGCTCGCGCTCGTGCGCTTCTTCAACGACCACCTGCCCCAAGGGCACCCGGAGATCAGCGTCGACTGGCTCGCCTCCGGCGAGTCGCGTGCCCGCCGCGAGGAGCCCGCCGACCAGCTCTCCCCGCTCGCCGACCAGCAGGTGCGGCACATCGCCATGCGGGCCGGGAAGATGACGCCCGAGCTCCGCAACCAACTGATCGCGATCCTCGACATGATGGACGGAAAGACGTGACGTCCGCTCGTTTCACGAACATCCACTCCTGCCGCAAGTACGTCAGATCGCTGCGGCTCGACCCGTACGCGTCCGCCTACGAACTGTGCGACCAGATGAGCTCCCTGCGCGACCGGCCGATCCGCGTCGTCGAGGCGCCGCTGCCCATCCCCGGACCCATGGGGGTGTGGATCGCGCGCGCCCGCGACGACGTGGTGGTCGTACAGGAACTCGCCACCGGCACCCACCGCGACCACATCGTGCTGCACGAGCTCGCCCACATCCTGTGCGGCCACGAGGGCGAGCAACTGCCGGACTACCAGCCCGAGATACCCGCCCTGGAGACGGCCCGGGGCGGGCCCGTCGGCCGGCTGCGCTCGGCGTACGACTCCGTGTGCGAGCGCGAGGCCGAGCTACTCGCCGCCGCCTTCGCCGAGCAGCTGCTCGACGACCTCGATGAAGAGGGCGAGGGCTCCTCCGACGTCCACAAGTACTTCGCCGGGAGCTGACGCGTGACGATGCGGTTCCAGTACCTTCTGTCCGGCTTCCTGTGCGTGGCCCTCCTGGTCAAGGCGGCCGAGCTGAGACTGAGACCGCCGCGCGACCAGCCCACCACCATGCTGATGGTCGCGCTCACCAGCTTCACCGTCGCCGCGCTCTCCAGCATCCCCGCCGTGCGCGACGCCGTCCCCTTCGAGGACGTGCCCGGCGTCGCCTCCATCACCATGGACACCGGCGTCTCCGTCAGCCTGGCCCTGCTCGCCACCTACCTGTGGCGCCCGCTCGGCCGCGGCGACGACCGCCCCTGGTGGCGCGGCACCCTCTTCCTGACCGCCTGCGTCGTCAGCGCCGTCCTCGCCGTCCTGATGGCCACCACGCCCGCCGGCCGCCGCGCCAACCCGCTGCAGAACGAGTACGCCGCCGACTGGCGCATCGTCGGCGTCTACGTCATCGGCAACCTCTTCTTCCTGTACTGCTCCGGCGCCGCCGCCGTCGCCTGCGTACGCATCCGCCGCATCGTGCGCGGCCACGTCGCCGTCGCGGTCGGCGTCGGCGCCGTCGGCATGACCGCCTACGCGATCACCTGCGTCAACCGCCTCGCCCTGGTGGGCGTACAGCTCGTCCAGGACGGCTGGTTCGCCTGGTACAGCATCCTCAACTTCGTCTTCACCGAAGCGGCCGTCCTCGCCAGCGTCCTCGGCCTCTACTTCGCCGCCCTCTGGCGCGCGGCCCTCCTGGTGCGGCGCGGCTTCGACGACTGGCGCACCCTGCGCCGCCTCAAGCCCGTCTGGAAGCGCCTCACCACGATGTACCCGCACGTCGTCCTGCCGCCTGAGCGCGGGGTGCGCGGCGTGTGGGACCGCGTCGACCTGTCCTACCGGCGCTACCGCCGCGAGATCGAGTGCCAGGACGCCCTGCTGCTCCTGTCGGGCGAGGCCTCGCCCGAGGAGACGCGCCTGCTGCACTCGCTCTCCTCGGCGTACCGCACCTCGGTGTGAGGGCGCGCGGCCGCGGTCCGGCCCCGACCCGCCCTCCGCAGAAAGGAAACGCCATGCAGATCGGGGAACTCTCCGAACGCTCCGGCGCCAGCGCCCGCTCCATCCGCTACTACGAGAAGGTCGGGCTGCTCACCTCCGGCCGGGCGGGGAACGGCTACCGCGAGTTCGACCCCAGCGCGCTGGAACAGATCGCCAAGATCAAGCTCCTGCTCCAGGTCGGCCTCGACATCGCCGCCATCGCCGAGGTCCTGCCCTGCGTGGAGTCCCCGTCGGGCCCCACCTGCGCGCACGCGCGTCAGCGCTTCGACGAGCAGATCGGCCGCATCGAGCGCCAGCAGGAACTGCTCGCCCAGGCCAAGCGGCTGCTGCACGAACTGCGTACCGAGGGCGCCACGGAGAGCGCACCCCCCGAGGCCCCCATCCGCACGGTGACGTCGAACGTCCTCACCAGCCTGCACGCGGTCTGATCCCACGGTCCGAGCGGACGCGAAAGGAGGGCGGGAGGAAGAGGGTTGACCTTGACCTTGGGTCAGGCCGGAGACTCATCTCAACGCCGCGGGAAACGCGCAGGCGGGGGCCGGGAAAGGCGCTCGCGGACCGCGCTTCCGCACCGCGGCGGGGACATCCCTTCACACCTGAGGAATGACTGACGATGAGCGAGAACGCCCTCACCACCCCCTCCACCCGCACCTCCGCACCGACCGACCGCGCCGAAGTCCGCCAGGCCCTCCAGGCGTTCATCGACAAGGGCTTCGCGGGCATGCAGATACGGATCCGCGACCACCGGGGCGACTGGACCGCCAGTGCCGGGGTGCGCGAACTGGGCCTCCAGGAGCCGCCGTCGACCGACGGACTCTTCCGGATCGGCAGCGCGACCAAGACCTTCGTCTCCGCCGTCGTCCTGCAACTGGTCGACGAGGGCCTGATCGGACTCGACGAGCCGATCGCGGGGCACCTCACCCGGTTCGACCTGGACCCCCGCATCACCGTACGCATGCTGCTCCAGCACACCAGCGGGGTCTTCAACTTCACCGGCGAGTACTACCCCGACGGCACCGTCGTGGAAGGCATCCCCTGGCAGGGACCGGAGTGGGTGGCGGAGCGCTTCCACTCCTACCGCCCCGAGGAACTGGTCGAGTTCGCGCTGTCCAAGCCCGCGCGCTTCGAGCCGGGCACGGACTGGAGCTACGCCAACACCAACTACGTCCTGGCCTCGCTGCTGATCCACCAACTCACCGGCCGGCCGTACGGCGAGGAGCTGGACCGCCGCGTCATGCAGCCGCTCGGCCTGACCGACACCCGGGTCCCCGGGAGCGACCCCGAGATCCACGGTCCGCACGCCCACGGCTACCACCGCTACCAGGACGGCGACGAGTGGAAGGTGCTCGACGTCAGCCGCCAGGACCCGTCCTGGGTCGGCGCGGGCGGCGAGATGGTCTCCAGCACCAAGGACCTCGCGGCCTTCATCTCCGCGCTGATGTCCGGCAAGCTGGTGCCCGACCACCTGCTGGCCGAGATGCGCGCACCGTACCCGACCGCCCCGGTCCCCTACGGCCTCGGCCTGTTCGAGCAGGACCTCGGCGACGGGCGCGGCACCGTGTACCACCACAACGGCAGCGTCAACGGCTACGCGACCCTGATGTACGCCACCCCCGACGGCGGCTCCACGCTGACCGGCTCGCTGACCACCGGGGACGCGGACATCAACGCCGCGGCGGAGTTCCCGCCGCTGCTCGACGACCTGCTCAAGGCCGTCTTCCCGGGCGAGCGGGAAGCGCGCGGATGACGCCCGTACGGTCCGGGCACGGGGTCCCGCACCCCCTCGGGACCCGCGCCCTGGCCCGCGTACCCTCGCCCGCTACGCTCGACGCACCGGGACGAGCGGGCGGGGGACGGATGACGGGCAACAGCGCGGACGGGGTCACCATCAGCCAGGCGGCGGCGTTCGCCGGGGTGACCGTGAAGACCGTACGGGTCTACCACCGGCACGGCCTGGTCGCCGAACCCCGCCGGGACGGCTCCGGCTACCGCCGCTACGGCTCGGCCGAGCTGCTGCGCCTCGTCCAGGTCCGTACCCTGGCGGCCTCCGGGGTGCCGCTGGCGGAGGTGGGGGCCCTCCTCGACTCGGACGCGGACGACTTCACCGCGGGGGTCGCGGACGTCGAAGCCCAACTCACCGCGAAAATAGCCGACCTGACGGCCCGTCGGAACAGCCTGCGACAACTGGCCGACGCCGACCGGCTACTGCTGCCGGAACGCGCCAGGGCCATCCTGGACCGCCTGGCCGGCCTGGGCTTCGCACCCGACTACGTCGCGGCCCAGCGCGAGGTCCTCATCCTGTCCAGGGCCCTGGCGCCCGAGGTGTACGAGACGTTCCTGACCGGCCTCGAACACCGCCTGGACGACCCGGAGTACGTCGACCTCCAGAAGCGCGGCTGGGAGGCGGAGTCCTGGCCGCCCGACGACCCCCGCCTCGAAGACCTGGCCAAGGCCCTCGCCGACAACCTCCTGGCCCACCCCGAACTCCTCGCCCTGCCCGCCGACTTCCAGCCGTCCGCCGACGCCTCGGCCCGCTACGACATGATCAGCTCGCACCGCGAGGAGGAGCTGAAGAACTCGGCCCGCCTGACGGCGATGGTGGAGGCGAGACTACGGGCGGCGGGGGTCGCGATCCCGGTCCGGTAGGGGTCCAGTAGCGGTCCGGCGGCCCCGGCAGCCTCGCGCACACACGGGCTGCGCGTCCTCCGCGTTGGCCGAGGGAGGGTGCATCCGGGTCCGTTCCGGACTGGTGAGGGCCATGTATGAGTCAGTTTCGGCCGCACCACCAGCCTCGTAAGCAGGATGCGCCTACTGTGACGCGCGAGCTACGAGTTGCGCGTGTCGACGGCACCACCACGGGGGGACCACATGGCATCGACGCCTTCACCGCCGACCCCGCCACGGGGACCGGAACCGCCGGATCCCGGAGCGCCGGTCCCGCGACCCTCGCGGACACCACCCGCAACGCCCCCGGAGCCGACCGCACCCGCGCCCGCACCGACGGGGGACTCACCTGACCGAGCCCCAGGGGGGAGCGCGGATCCGGCCTCCCCCGATCCGCGTACCCCCGATCGCGTGGGCGGCGGTGGAGACGGAGACGGGTCGGCGGGACGCGGTCGATGGTGGGACTTGACGCTGAAGGGCTTCGCCGTGATCGGTGCCCTTGGGGTGGTCGTGTCCTCGATCGTTGCCATCTGGGGCCTTCCGGCCGCCATACAGAGCGCGAACGTCGCCCAGCAGGCGGAGGACCGTGAACGCAAGAAGGACAAGGAGGAGGAAGAAGAGGAGCGACGTCACTTCGTCGGCCCCGCGATCAGCATCACGGCCGATGAACCCAACCTCCTCTACGGAGGCGGCTTCGCGTTCGTCCGACGCACCACAGAGGCGACCGGTCTGCCGTCCGCCGGATTCATGACGTCGGAATACGTCGACTGGTTCACCGAGAACAAGGGCGTCCCCATCGGGGAGAGGACGGTACGGGTGACCGTCTTCCCCATTCACGAGGGCACTGTGGTGATCCAGAACATGCGCGTCACCAAGCGTTCCTGCCATCCCTCCCGGCATACCGGCACCCTGGTCGTGCCGCCAGCTTTCGGGGACAGCGGGGGCGAGTCGCTTCCTACGACCGTCGCCTTCGACCTGACGGAACCGGTGCCCAGGCCGTGGAAGCTGGCGGGCACCACCGCCGACCCCCGGACCGGCGAGCCGGCCCACTACCTCTCCGGCAACGCCTTCGCGAAGACGGTCTACCTCGACGGCGGCGAGAACTTCGACGCCCGCGCCTTCGACCTCACGTTCCTCACCGGCAGCCAGGACTGCGTGTTCGGGGTCGACGTGAACGTCACGACCCGCGGACGGGGGAGCGAGTGGTACCCCGTGACCTTTCCCGGCTACGCCAAGTTGTTCGAGGTCGCGGGCAACGCGGGCCGTTACGGCACCTCGGTGGTGAGCACGAGCATGGAGGGCCGCCCTCAGCTGGGCGGCCCGCGCTCCTTCCGGCCGAGGCTGTCCTGGACGAAGGGCTCGTTCTGACAGCCGCTCCCTGACGGCTCAGTCGATTCCGCGCGCGGCGTGGTGGTCCGGCCGCCCAGCGGACGGCCGCGCCCCCGAAACCCGTCGTTCACCGGGGATTGGCCGTCGCGTGGCCCCGACGCCGGGTCCGCACCATGTACGGAGTGGAGCATCCTCACGCCATCCACCGAGAACAAGGAGCTCCCGTGCTCATCCGCACGAGTCGAACCCGGCGGTCCCAGCGGTCCCTGCGCCTGGTCGCGCTGTCCGCCTGCACCGTGGCCGCCGTCGCCGCCGGCAGTGCGACGGCCGGCGCCGCCACCGGTGCCGCCGCCACCGGCACCAGCGGGAGCACCGCCGCCGCCGACTCCAGCCCGTACCCGCTGCTGTGCCGCGCCCAGCACCTGGTCCAGTGGCTGTCGTACCTGTGCGCGCAGCCGGGCGACCTGCTCGACGTGCGCATCGGCGACGTCCACGCCACCCAGCCCTCGCTCGGCTACGACGAGGTCTACTACAAGCTCGGCCGCTACACGCTGGGCAAGGACAAGATCAACAAGAAGTTCGACGACTGGTGCGAGGCGAACGGCCAGGTCGAGGCCGCGTCCGCGCGCCCCGACGCCCGTCTGGACGACCCCGAGTCGTTCACCTGCAAGGTCCCGGTCGGCTCGGAGACGGCCGAGAGCATCGCGCCGATGAAGACCGTGGTGATCGGCCCCGGCGGCGTCCCGTACCTGACCGACGGCCACCACACCCTCACGTCCTTCTACGAGACCCGCGACGGCGGCGCCAACCTGCACGTGCGCCTGCGCGTCCTGGGCAACCTCTCCAAGCTGTCGCCCTCGGCCTTCTGGAAGCAGATGCAGGCCAACAAGTGGGTGTGGACGCGCGACCCCAAGGGCAAGCCCGTATCGGTGTGGAGCCTGCCCGGCGGCGTCGGCCTGAAGCGGTTCCAGAACGACCCGTACCGCAGCGCCCTGTACTTCACCCGGGACATCGGCTACACGGCGGGGACCATCCCCTTCCAGGAGTTCTACTGGGGCAACTGGGTGCGCGGGACGCAGCCGGACGCCCTCGGCGGCGACCTCACGACGCTGCCGGGCTACCTGGCCGCCGTCGACAAGATCTCGCACGCGCAGACCGCGCTGCCCGCCGACTCGGTGGTGACGGACGGCTTCACGGCCGGCCAGCTGGGCGCGCTGAAGGCGTGGAACGACGGAAAGGCCGCGGAGAAGGGCGAGTTCGCCAAGCTGTCGAAGCCGTACGCGGACGAGAAGCCGGGCAAGATCGCGTACATGCTGGAGTACAAGAAGGCGCACGGCATCAAGGGCTGAACGCCCCACCCATGCGGGGCGGTTCGCGGCGGACCCACCCCGTCGCGAACCACCCGCCACACGCCCTCAACCACCCGCCACACGCCCTCAACCCGGCGCCCCGGCCTCCCGGTCCGCCGCCTCGACCTGGGCGTGGAAGCGTACGTGGACCCAGTGGCGCTCACCGAGGAGCTCCACCCGCGCCCAGCGCCCGGCCACCGGGCCAAGACGGGTGGCGCGGGGGAGCACGGCCAGCAGACGCCGGGGCCTGGAGCCGCCGGACCACTTGGCGCTGTCCAGTACGTACAGGGCGTCGCGCGTGACGGCGACGCACCGGTACGCGTTGCGGAACATCGTCAGGCCGGTCAGATAGGTGATGACGAAGAAGGCGAAGTTCGGCGCGCTCTGGCAGAGGAACACCTGCCGGATCTCGCTTCCCGCGGGCAGGAACGGCGCCGCGCGCCGCACCAGGTCCTCCCGGGGCGCAGCGCCCTCGCTCCCGCCGTCTCCCGCTGTGGGCGTCATGGGGGAGGGGTTCCCCGTCACCGCCCGCCGAACGCCTGCCTCCGCCACCCGTGCTGTCAGGCGCGCGGGCGCCCCGCCGTTACGATTCCGGGCATGACCCACGAGCCGGAGCGCCCCGCTCCCTACCGGGAGCCCCGGCAGGCGCGCAGCGCCGCGACCCTCGCGCGCGTGCTCCGGGCCGCCGAGGAGATCGCCACCTCCACCGGCCTCGACGCGATGACGATGACCGGTGTCGCCGCACGCGCGGGCGTCGCCGTCGGCACCCTCTACCGCCGCTTCGACGACAAGGACCAGCTGGTCACCGCCCTGACCGAGCGGATGCTGGAACAGCGCGAGGAGTACGTCGCCGAGCGGCTCGCCGCGGCCGGGCCCTCGCTCTCCGGCGTCCTCGACGCCTTCGCCCACGCCCTGCTGCGGTCCTTCGCCGACCACCGCGCCCTCTTCCCCGAACTGCTGCGCGCTCGCGGGACCGGCACCCTGGACCGGGGCGCCCGCACCATCACCGAGCTCCACCGCCTGGTCCTCGCCGCGGCGGCCCCCCACCTCCACGAGGTGCGCCGCCCCGACCCGGAAGCGGCCCTGGACACGGCGGCCCGCGCCGTCCTGGGCGCCTGCTTCCACAACTCCGTACGCCCCGACCCGGTGGAGGGCGACGCGGAGGTACGCCGCTACGCGGACGAACTCGCCGACATGGCGATGGCCTACCTCACCACCCCGGGGCGCCGCGACTCCGAGCGGGCCTGAGGCCGCTGGCGCGACTCCGCGCGGGCCTGAGCCCGTACCAGCGCGTCTGCTGACCCCGCCGGGGTCAGTGCCTCAGACCGCCGCCGCCCGCGCCCGCTCCACCGCCAGCTCCGCGCTCTCCAGCAGCATCCCGAGCGCTGTCGGGTACGCGCTGTCGTTCATCCGGGCGACCAGCAGCGGGGCCGTGGCCGCGATGTGCGGGTGGGTGTCGGCGGGCAGGCGGGCGTAGGTGGCGCGCCAGACCTCCGCGTCCGCCGTGCGGGCCGCCTCCGGCATGGCCAGGCTCGCCGCGTCCAGGGCCGCGAAGGCCAGCGCCTGGTCGACGAACGCCTGGTAGATCCGTACGACCTCGGGGTCGGGCAGGCCGGTCGAGCGCAGGATGCCGAGGATCTTCTCGTCGCCCGCGATCTCGTTGGAGCGGCCGCTGACGCGGTTGGCGGTGAGGACCGCGGCCTCGGGGTGGGCGAGGTAGGCGGTGTAGATCCGCCGGCCCACCTCGCGCAGGTCGGCCAGCCAGTCGCCGCCCGGCCGCCAGGCCCGCAGCGCACGGCCGATCAGCTCGTCGGAGATGGCCAGGGTGAGGTCGTCGATGCCCCGGAAGTAGCGGTACAACGTGCTCGGGTCCGCGCCGAGCGCGGTGCCCAGGCGCCGTACGGTCAGGCCCTCGCGGCCGTGCTCGTGCAGCATCCGCAGCGCCGTCTCCACGATCAGCCCGTGCGTGACGACCACGCCCGTCTTCGTCGGCCGCCTGCGCCGCCTGTCCTCGTCGGGGACCACCTTCTTCGCCACCGGAACCAGCCCCTCCACGGTGTCTGCCTGCACTCATGCTACGCCAGCGGCGTTGGCACACCTTATGCCAACGCAATTGACGTTGTCCGGGAGGTGGACCTTTCATGAAGCGACCCGAGGACCTTGGTCCTCCGACGAAAGGGCACTTCTGCCATGCGCGTACTGCTTGTTGGTGCGGGTGGTGTGGGCACCGCGATCACGAAGATCGCCGCTCGCCGCTCCTTCTTCGACCACATGGTCGTCGCCGACTACGACCTCTCCCGCGCCGAGGCCGCCGTGGCCGCGCTCGGCACCGACGAGACGCGGTTCAGCGCCGCCCGCGTCGACGCCTCCGACCAGACCGCCGTCACCGCGCTGATCGCCGAGCACCGCTGCGACGTACTGCTCAACGCCACGGACCCGCGCTTCGTGCTGCCCCTGTTCGAAGCGGCCCTTGCCGCCGGGGCGAACTACCTCGACATGGCCATGTCGCTGTCCTACCCGCACCCCGACCGCCCCTACGAGGAGTGCGGCGTCAAGCTCGGCGACGGACAGTTCGAGCGGGCCGACGAGTGGGAGAAGGCCGGCCTCCTCGCCCTCGTCGGCGTCGGCGTCGAGCCGGGCCTCTCGGACGTCTTCGCCCGCTACGCCGCCGACGAGCTCTTCGACGAGATCGAGGAGATCGGCGTCCGCGACGGCGCCAACCTCACCGTCGACGGCTACGACTTCGCCCCCTCCTTCTCGATCTGGACCACCATCGAGGAGTGCCTCAACCCGCCGGTGATCTGGGAGAAGGACCGCGGCTGGTTCACCACCGCGCCGTTCAGCGAGCCCGAGGTCTTCGACTTCCCCGAGGGCATCGGCCCGGTCGAGTGCGTCAACGTGGAGCACGAGGAGGTCCTGCTCATCCCGCGCTGGGTCGGCGCGCAGCGCGTCACCTTCAAGTACGGCCTGGGCGACGAGTTCATCGAGACCCTCAAGACCCTCCACAAGCTCGGCCTCGACCGCACCGCGAAGGTCACCGTCGGCGGCGCCGAGGTCTCCCCGCGCGACGTCGTCGCCGCCTGCCTGCCCGACCCGGCCACGCTCGGCGAGCGCATGCACGGCAAGACCTGCGCCGGCACCTGGGTCAAGGGCACCAAGGACGGCGCCCCGCGCGAGGTGTACCTCTACCACGTCGTCGACAACCAGTGGTCGATGCGCGAGTACGGCTCCCAGGCCGTCGTCTGGCAGACCGCCATCAACCCCGTCGTCGCCCTGGAACTGGTCGCCAACGGCACCTGGAGCGGCACCGGCGTCCTCGGCGCCGAGGCCCTGGCCCCGCGCCCGTTCCTGGACCTGCTCGTCGAGTACGGCTCGCCCTGGGGCCTGCGCGAGCAGTAGCGGAACCCGCCGGTCCCGTGCGACGCGCGCACGGGACCGGGGCCGCCCCGATTCACCGCGCACGTACGAGCGCCCGCACCGCACACGTACCAGCGCCGCACCCCGCACGTACCACCCGCGCACCCCCGCACGCATCCGCCCCCACACCCATCCCGAGGCAACCCACCGAGGCAGCCCCCCGAGGCGAGGAGATACATTGACCGACCTGATCGCGGGGACCGACCCGCCCGACGGACGTCAGGGCCCCCGAGGGCCCCGCGACCGCAACCGGGAACAGGACCGCGAACACGCCCAGGGGCGCGCCACTGCGACCCCCGGGCTCAAGGCCGGCGCCATCGGCTTCACCGACGCCCTGGTCATCGGCCTGAACTCCACCTCGCCCGCCTACTCGCTGGCAGCCGTCATCGGCCCGCTGGTGGCACTCGTCGGCGTCACCGCCCCCGGGGTCATGCTCGCCTCGTTCGTGCCGATGCTGCTGATCGCCTCGGCGTTCTACTACCTCAACAAGGCCGACCAGGACTGCGGCACCACCTTCTCCTGGGTGACCCGGGCCCTGGGCCCGTGGGCCGGCTGGCTCGGCGGCTGGGCCGTCGCCATGACCGGCGTACTCGTCGTCGGCTCACTCGCCGACGTCGCCGTCACCTTCGGGCTGCTCACCGTCGGCCTGGACGGCTGGGCCGACACCGCCTGGATCCACCAGGGCCTGACCGTCCTGCTCGTCCTGGTGATGACCGCGGTCTGCGTCGTCGGCACCGAGGCGTCCGCCCGGCTGCAGAACGTCCTCGTCCTCGCCCAGGTCGCCTGCCTGCTCGTCTTCGCCGCGGTCGCCCTCTACCGGGTCCACGACGGCACCGCCCTCACCGGCTCACTCACCCCCGAACTCCACTGGCTCGACCCCTTCGCCTCCGGCGGCGCCGCACTCACCGGCGGACTGCTCCTCGGAGTCTTCATCTACTGGGGCTGGGAATCGGCGGTCAACCTCACCGAGGAGGTCGAGGACTCCGCCACCGCCTCCGGCAAGGCCGGCGTCTGGTCGACCGTGGTCCTCCTGGTCACGTACGTGTCCGTGGGCACCGCCGTCGTCGCCTACGCCGGCACCGCCTACCTCTCGGACAACGCCGACGAGGGCGAAGCCGTCTTCGCGCTGCTCGCCGGGAAGGTCATGGGCGGCTGGGACTGGGTCGTCCTCCTCGCCATCTGCACCTCGGCGCTCGCCTCCACCCAGACCACGATCATCCCGGCCTCCCGCACCGTCCTGTCGATGGCCCGGCGCCACGCCCTGCCCGCGCACTTCGCCCGGATCCACCCGCGCTTCCGCACCCCGCACACCAGCACCTGGTGGGTCGCCGTCGTCGCGATCGCCTGGTACCTCGCGGTGAACGCCGTCAGCAGCAACGCCCTGGTCGACTCGGTCACCGCACTGTCGCTGCTGATCGCCTTCTACTACGCCCTCACCGGCATCGCCTGCGCCGTCTACTACCGCCACCGCCTCCTGCGCAGCATCCGCGAATTCCTCTTCCTCGGCCTGGGCCCGCTCACCGGCGCGGCCCTGCTGGCCTGGCTGCTGGTGGAATCGGTCGCGGACATGGCCGACCCGGCGAGCTCCGCGAGTGGCACGTCCTGGTTCGGGCTCGGCCCGCCGCTGGTCATCGGGATCGGCATCGCCGCGACGGGCGTCCTGGTGATGTTCGTGTGGCGACGCGTCTCGACCACGTACTGGGCGGAACGCCCGAGCGTGGCGGCGGAGGAGCCGATGGGCGACGCGGCGCCTGTAGGAGCCTGACCGCAGGTTCCACCCCACACCGCGAGGTCGGCTCGCAAATATGAGGCAATGATTTCGATCACCCTCTTGGATGATCCTCTGTACGGATGTGACGCAGGAGACCCGGATTCTGTGGCCGCCTCCCATCGCGCCGACCAGCCGGCCCTGCTTCACTGGTCTGGACCGGCCCGCCGCGAAGGGTGGCTCTCGCTCGCGGCGGGGCAGGACCCGGTCGGCAAGGGCGCTGTGTGCCGCGCGCGGTGTGCGGCACACAGAGGCCCTTACGGAGCCGGTGCCGCCTACCCGGTGAAGGCCTCGATCAGCGTCCAGACCGCCAGGCCGGCCATGCACACGCCACCGACGCGCTGCACGGTCTTCAGCGGCACACGCTTGGCGATGAAACGACCCACGACCAGCGCCAGCGCCGAGACGGACATCAGGGCGGCGGCGGAGCCGATGGCGGTGGGCAGCCAGCCGTTGGTGGCGGCGAGGTTGGCCGTGGTGATCTGGGTGAGGTCGCCCCACTCGCTGATGAAGACGGCCATGAAGGCGGTGCCGAACACCGGCCAGAATCCGGTCACGGTCTTGCCGCCCGCCTCGTCGTCGTCCTCGTCGCCGCCACTGCGCAGCAGGACGACGGCGCCGAAGGCGAAGAGGGCGGCGGAGACCAGCTTGACGGCCATGTTCGGCAGCATGCTCAGCAGGCTCCCCGCGCCGACGGCGAGGGCGACGTGCACGATGAACGCGGTGGAGGTGCCGATCCACACGTACAGCGGACGCATGCGGGTGCCCATGGCGAGCGACGCGAACATGGTCTTGTCGGGCAGCTCGGCGAGGAAGATCAGCCCGAAGGCGGTGAGGATCGCCAGGGGGTCGAGAGTCATCGGTGGGGCTTTCTGCTGGGGCCGGGCCGACTGGCTCGTACGACACCCAGGGGGCGACGGGACACCGTTCGGCCCAGCACGACGACCGTCCCGCACGGGAATGCGGAACGCATGGGTCATGCATGGCCGAAGGTCTCGTCCACCACGGCATTGTGTGCCGGGCCCGATGGCCGGGACGGTCAGACCGTCCAGTATGTCGACCAGCGGTGTCGCAGGACTACTCCCCTTCGCTTCACCCATCGTAAGGCACGGGGCGGGGCTGTGGCGATCGGGGCCCGGTTCGCGACGCGAGGCGTCGGGGACTGGGAAGGCGATCCACGTGCCTGCAGAAGGCGGCACGGGTGCTCCTCCTGCCCGAGCCAGGAGGACAAGGGTCCGGGCCCGTCTCGGGGTCGACGGGTCGGGGAAGGAGTGAGGGAACTAATGCGTGGGTCTTTGGGAACTACCCCCGCAGGCGCGGGGACGACGCGGCGCACCTCCGGGACGTCCTCGCCCGGCAGGAACTACCCCCGCAGGCGCGGGGACGACTCGACGCGGCGGTGGTGGTAGACGCGCCGGGTGGAACTACCCCCGCAGGCGCGGGGACGACCATGGGCATCGAGGCGTGGGATGCGCAAGGGCGGAACTACCCCCGCAGGCGCGGGGACGACGACCAGCCCGGCCAAGCCGTCCTGCACCTGACGGAACTACCCCCGCAGGCGCGGGGACGACGGTGGTGTCGACGTAGCGGGGGCCGGAGAACGTGAACTACCCCCGCAGGCGCGGGGACGACTTCGTCGTCCGCTCCCAGTAGCAGGACGCCATCGAACTACCCCCGCAGGCGCGGGGACGACGCCCCCTCGGGTGCGCGGCCGAAGCCCAGCCACGAACTACCCCCGCAGGCGCGGGGACGACAAGATCGATGACGCGTCGCACAGCCACCCCAAGGAACTACCCCCGCAGGCGCGGGGACGACAACGTGTACATGAGCGGCATGACGACGCCCTGGGAACTACCCCCGCAGGCGCGGGGACGACATGCCGCTCATGCCCGCGAACGACCCCGACGCCGAACTACCCCCGCAGGCGCGGGGACGACGTTCCTGTTGTCCGCGCGCCTGCCACGAGTTGAGAACTACCCCCGCAGGCGCGGGGACGACATCAAGTCCCACAAGCGGGCGATGTATCGGCGGGAACTACCCCCGCAGGCGCGGGGACGACGGTGGGTGGCCGGGCGGCGGCGCCGCGCTGGCGGAACTACCCCCGCAGGCGCGGGGACGACGCGAGCTGCCAGTCGGTCATGATGTCGGTGCGGGAACTACCCCCGCAGGCGCGGGGACGACCGCAGGGTCCCGTCCCACGCGGCCTCGGGCACGGAACTACCCCCGCAGGCGCGGGGACGACGCGCGCGGCAAGCGGCGAGGACTCGGTCCGGGGGAACTACCCCCGCAGGCGCGGGGACGACAGCCCGGACGAGGCCATCGCCATGATCGAAGACGAACTACCCCCGCAGGCGCGGGGACGACACGCCCACCGTCCACGGCCCGGCGGGCACGCAGGAACTACCCCCGCAGGCGCGGGGACGACGCGATGAGCGCGATCACGACCAGGGTGATCGGGGAACTACCCCCGCAGGCGCGGGGACGACCTGTCCGCTGCGTAGTGACCCACGTCGAATCGGGAACTACCCCCGCAGGCGCGGGGACGACCGGCGCATGCGCCGGCGTGCCCGGTGGCGCAGGGAACTACCCCCGCAGGCGCGGGGACGACTTGGCCATCGATGGGTGCGGCAGGTCGGTGTCCGAACTACCCCCGCAGGCGCGGGGACGACACTTCGTGACCTGGGGCGATGCTAGCGAGAGGTGCGGATTTCCTTTACGTACATTCCCGTTCAGGTCGCTTCGCCGAGCCCGTTGTCAGTGGCAGAGCCTAGCCTGTCGGCAGTTCGGGCTGAGGGGTGTTGATAGTGGATCACGAGGGTTCGATCATCGAGCTGATGCAGGCGATGGGAATGCCGCCGGAGGTCGTGGAGCGGGTTTCGCGGTTGTGGGGCAAATCGGCTGCGAAGAACGGAGGTCGGTCGCATCTCCTGCTGGGGCATCTGCTGGACACGGCTGCTGTGGCGGGAGTGATGTGGGACCGGTACTTATCGCCGGCCTTTCGGCGGAGGTCGGACGCTGTGGCTGGGGGCCGGGGCCGACTGTGGCTCATGTGGATCTGCGGGATCCACGACTGCGGGAAGGCTTGTCCGGCCTTTCAGGCGCTGGATCCGGCAGAGGCTGTCCCGGTGCTGGCGTCGGGCCTCAGATGGGGGAGGCTTCCGGCAGACCGGAAGAAGATGTGGCGCCATGACGTCGCCGGGGCCGCGTTGTTGAAGCCTCGGCTGGAGGCCGAGTGGGGCAGTGCCGAGATGGCCGGGTGGGTGTGGCCGCTGGTGGCCGGCCATCACGGAACGTTTCCGCCATTGCGAGGCATCAGCCCCCGGCATCCTGAGGTCCAGGGGCGTGGCGCCGGCTGGGAGGAGGCGCAGCGTGCGGTGGTGGACGTGTTCACGCGGGCGGTGGGCTTCGCGGATCTGGCGGATGCCCGGCCGGTGGGGTCTTTGAGGAAGGCGGAGCAGCTTGCTCTGTCGGGCATGATCGTGATGGCGGACTGGATTGCCAGCGACAGCAGCCAGTTTCCGGGTGTGGAAAATGCGGCATCGATTTCGTTCGCGGGTGCTCGGCGCCGTGCTGAGGGGGCGTGGGAGCGGCTGGGCTTGCGGGGTGGATGGCAGGGGCTTGCGCTTCCTGCGGGCCGGGTGGAGCCGCTGACTGGGCGGCTGGGAGTGACGCCGAGGGCTTCGCAGCGTGAGTTGGTGGAGCGGGCGTGGTCGATGCCGGCGCCGGGGCTGCTGGTGGTCGAGGCTCCGATGGGAGAGGGCAAGACGAAAGCGGCGCTCGCGGGTGCCGAGATCCTTGCGGCGCGTTTCGGGTTTGACGGTGTGTTCGTGGCGATGCCGACGCAGGCGACGAGTGACCCGATGTACGAGCAGGTGCTCGAGTGGGTGCGTTCTTTCGATCCGGAGCTGGAGTCGCAGGTCGGACTGCTGCACGGGCGTCGGCGTTTCAACGCTTGGTGGCGCGCCATCTGGGCGGGCAAACCCCGGCCGGATGCGGTGGACGGTGGCTGCGGAGATGGATCTGGCTGTAGTGCTCATGCCGGAGACGACGACTACGGAGCCGTGGACGAGGACGCTGTTTACGGCGCGCCGACGGCTGGGTCCTCGTTGGGGAGCGGCGGTAGTACGGGGGCGGATGGCCCGGCGCACTGGTTCCTCGGGAACAAGAGGGGGTTGCTCACGGCGTTCGCGGTGGGCACGGTTGACCATCTCCTGCATGCGGCGACCCGTACCCGGCACGTCATGCTGCGGTTCGCCGGGCTCATCGGGAAGGTCGTGATCGTCGACGAGGTGCACGCGGCAGATGTCTACATGCGCCAGATCCTGGTGGAGGCTTTGCGCTGGTTGGGGCAGGCGGGAGTACCGGTGGTGCTGCTTTCTGCGACCTTGCCGCCTGCGCAGCGGCAGGTGTACGTCGATGCCTACCTGTCGGGCGTCATGGCAGAGGCTGACGTGCACGAGCCGGTACCGGAACCGGCTGGCTATCCGTGCGTCACGGCCGCCTACGGGGTGGACGATCAGTTGGTTGTCGAGTCGTCTCGCGAGGTAGTGGCGTCCTTCAGGGCGTCGGTGCCGGTCGGACTCGCCTGGCTTCCCGATGCTGACCCTGCGGGTGCGCGGGTCGCGCAAGCGGTGCGGGAAGTCCTCGTGGAGGGCGGCGTGGTGCTGGTCGTGGTCAACCAGGTCGCCCGGGCGCAGCAGATCTACCAGGACCTGCTCGGCAGTGGCTTGGATGGCGAACTGCACCTGCTGCACGGGCAGTTGTGTGCCGAGCACCGCACGGCGCGCACCACCGAGTGCCTGCGGCTGATGGGGCCGCGCGCCGGGGGAGAGCGGCCACAGCGCATGGTGGTGATCGCCACACAGCTCGCCGAGCAGTCCTTCGATGTCGACGCCGACATCTTGATCACTGACCTGGCACCCACGGACCTGCTCCTTCAGCGCATCGGCAGGCTTCACCGCCACAGCGGCACTCCTCGGCCTTCCGTGCACCGGGCGCCACGTGTCCTGGTCACCGGCGTGGAGGCGGGACGCGATGGGGTCCCGCGCTTCCTCGGCGCGTCTGAGGCGATCTACGGGAGGTGGTCGCTGTTGCGCGCGGTAGCTCTGGTGGGGGAGGCCGCGGGTCCTCTGCCTGCATCGGACCTGCCCACTGTGCCGTCTCACGGGGGGACGCACTGGAGCATTCCCGCCGATGTGCCGGACCTGGTCGCCCGGGCCTACGCAGCTGGCCGGATGTGTCCCGAGAGCTGGGGCGAGGCCGAGGCCTGGGAGCGGCAGCAGGCTACGGAAGCCGTCCGGGCGGACAGGGCCAGCGAGGTTCTCCTGTGCCGGGCACGGGAATGGTCGTTTCCCACGCTGGAGGGTCTGCACTACGGCGAGAACCGCGCCGCGACGCAGGAACAGCTCGACGCGCTGGTCCGTGACGGCGACCCCACGGTGGAGGTCCTGGTCGTCCGTCGCACCCCTGACGGATATCGGACGGTCGAGGGGTCCTGGCTGGGAGTCCACGGTGAAGTGGACGACGATGAAGTGACGGACCGGCTGATGGGCGGTCTGATCCGGCTGCCCGCACGGCTGACTGAAGCCGCACGGGCGGAGCTGCGCCCGCTTCCGGGGTGGCTCGGTCGGCCGTGGCTTCAGTATCTGCCGGCACTCGTACTGGAACAGGACGGTCCGGTGCTGTTGGGCAAGCACCGGGTCCGGTACGACGCCAGCCTCGGTCTGGTGGTCGAGTCGAGGTGAGAGGTGGAGCGTGCGGGGCGCCGCCGCGATTGGTCCCACCCCCGCGGTGCGGGGACGACGTGAAACATCGAACGGGAACACCCCCGGCTCTGCGGGGAGCGGCGGCACCCCACACGCTTCGTAGAGCGTACTGATCATTGGCCATGGCCCGCGAGATGGCGAGAAACCTATTCCGCAGAATCGCCAACTAGGTTGTAAACAACGAACCTTGTGTGCCAGCGTGATGAATCGTGAGCAGCGCGGGGATGCGGGCCTGGGGAGAAACGCATCCGCCCGCCGCAGTCACGCTCCAGGGGAGTGAAGGTCCGTAAAAGGGAGGGGGAAGCCGGCCATGGACGTCAACGGAGACCTGGTCCACGGTGCGGTACTGACCGCAGTGATCGACGGTTCCACGGAGCGCGTCGGTCTGATGAGGGCGTTATCCGAAGCACACCGCATCCAGCGCCTTGAGCTGCCGGTGCACACCATGCTGCCGGTCGTGCTCCGCCAGCTGCTGTTACCGATCATGCTCGACGCT
Source organism: Streptomyces sp. NPDC001941 (assembly GCF_040296945.1). Classification (NCBI taxonomy): domain Bacteria; kingdom Bacillati; phylum Actinomycetota; class Actinomycetes; order Kitasatosporales; family Streptomycetaceae; genus Streptomyces; species Streptomyces sp. NPDC001941. Next base: position 61,897 of record NZ_JBEOYE010000045.1, read on the forward strand.
CTCAAGGCGCCCCGCAGTAGGCAGGAGTGGGCCACACGGTTCCGGCACGGAGCGTTCTCAGACGAGGAACTGGGCCGTCTCGAGCACTATCTGAGCCCACAGGCCTACGGGGACCGGTTCCGGCTCTTCGACGCGGAGCGCCCGTTCGCCCAGGTGCCGGGGCTGACGGCGCTCAACGGCGAGACGAAGTCTGCCGCCCAGCTGGTGCCGTCGGTGGCATCGGGCAACAACGTCCCGCTGTTCAGCGCGCTGTCGGAGGCGGACGAGCTCCTGCTGGAGCCGGGGGACGCCTTACTGTGGCTGCTGCACGCGCACTGCTGGGACACTGCGTCGATCAAGACGGGCGCCGCGGGCGACCCGCAGGCCGCAGGCGGAAAGACAACAGGCAACCCGACCGGGCCGCTCGGCCAGCTCGGCATCGTCGTACCGACCGGCAGGACCCTCTACGAAACGCTCCTGCTCAACACACCTATCGTCGCCGACCGGCTCGCCGCCGAAGACCGTCCGCAATGGGCCTGGGATGAACGCCCGACAGCCCTCGCGAGCACGTCACCAGCGACGCCCGCCTGGTCACAGCGCCCGGCGCACGGTCTGCTGGACCTGCTGACCTTCCAGGCCCGACGGATCCGTCTGTTCACCTGCGAAACGGAGCAGGGCCTGCGGGTGAACCGGGTGATCGTGGCCGCCGGAGACCGCCTGACGCGGACCCCGCTGGAAGACCCGCACACCGTGTGGCAGCACACCGCCAAGCCGAAGAAGGACCAGCCCCGCCAGAGGCCCCGACGGCACCTCTCCGGCCGGGCAGCCTGGCAGGGATTGAGTACCCTGCTGGCGCTCAACCTGCCCGAGCAGGGCGACGGCCCCTACACCTCCTTGCTGCTGAGGCAGATCGGTGACCTGCAGGCCGACACCGTACTGTCCGCACAGCACCCGCTGGGGGCGGAGACATCGGGACTGGAGTACGGCACCCAGTCCGCCGTGGTGGAAAACGTCATCGGCGACGACCTGCCCCTGCCCGTGCAGGCGTTGCTCGCCCAGGACCCATGGCTGCGCGAGGCCCTGCTCGAGTGCGTGGACCAGGCCGACAAGGCCGCACGGGCCCTGGACGGGCTCAACAACGACCTGCGGCGCGCCGCAGGTGGCGACCCCCTGCCCCGGGACAAGGGCAGTAGGCCATCCGCCCAGTTCCTGCAATCCCTCGACTCGACGATGCGCCGCCTGCTCGTTGGCCTGCGTACCGTGGACGCGGACGACGTCGAGCTCCTGGAACGTGCGCAGCTGGCCTGGGAGCAGTCCGTGCACAACAAGGCCGTAAGGGATGCCGACCTGCTGCTGGCCGCCGCCCCGCCGCGTGCCGTCGTGGGCCGCACGGTCAGGAACGGCGACAAGGAGTTCGTGTACCGCAGCGGCAAGGCCATCGGCAGCTTCCGCAGCAAGCTCGCCGACCTGCTGCCGCGAGCCACGGACGAAAGCCGTGCCGTAGCCGCGCGAGGGAAGGGGTCAGCAGCGTGACCTCCCCCCGCAGTACCCGTCAGACATCCTCTTCGCCGAGCCGGCGGACACAGCTGTACGTGTGGGAGGAAACGGCCCGGCATTGGCAGCAGGCCAGCGGCGAACCGGGGCGCCCGGCGTTGCCCGACCACCTCGTGGCCAGGCTGCGGGCGTTGCGGGAGGGCGCAGGACAGGAGCCCGGCACCGTGGCCTCCCTGCGGCCCATCCACCGAGTCATCCCGCCGGACGGCGACCACGGCCCCCTGCCTGATGACTACGTCGCCGAGCACTACACCCTGACCCTGTTCGGCCTGCACCAGCATGTCGCCGCCCAGGCCGTCCACCAGCCCGGCGCCGGCCTCGGCACCGCCTGCCTGCACCTGCGCCGTACCAACGCCCTGACTCACGCCGCCGCAGGGCGACGGCTGACCGCGGCCGCCACCGCCCAGGACGTGCACGAACTGGCACACCACCTACAGCGGCTCGTCCCGTTCCTGAAGCAGACCGGCATCGGCCTGGACTACACGCGCCTGCTGCGCGACCTGTCCCACTGGGACGGACCGGGCAGGAACCGGGTACTGCGGGCCTGGGGCCTGCAGTACACCGACCCCGCCGACAGCAGCGAGGAGACGAGCGGCGAAGACCGTGCACCGTACTGGAGCACCGTCGACCTCTCCGCCAACGAGGTGGGCGCGCAGCTGGCCGCGCTGCGCTCGGGCACAGGACGCGAGGCGGGAACCGTTGCCGCGATGTGGCCCTTCCACCGCACTCGGATGGCATCCGAGTGGCGGGATAAGGGAGCCCTCACGCGTGACCTGGTGGCCGAACACCTCGCGCTCACCCTCTTCGCCCGGCACCAGCAGACGCACGTCCGCCTCATGCACGTCCCCGGCAACAGCCCCGGCACGGCCGCCGGCCAGCTCGCCAAGGCGACCGCCGGCGGCGGCGAAGGCAAAAGCGTCACCGGGGCCCTGGAACGGCGTTTCGGCACCCTGCTCACCTCCGTGGACACCAACGAACTCGGCGCCCACCTGCGCTCCCTCATCCCGCAGCTCAGCAAGGCCGGCATCGGAGTCGACTACGACCTCCTGCGCGCAGCGCTGCGGGTATGGGACGACCCCCGCCACCCCGATGCCGCGGCCACCTACCGCCAGCGCTGGGACCGGGACTTCTACACCGCCGCCACCTCCTGACGCTCCGCTACCGCCCACCCCGCCTCTTGGGGCCAGTTGTTCCACAGCGCCAGGCCGCCCCTTCGAGCCGTCTGCGGCCCGATCACGTATGCCAGGCCCACGGCACCCCACACCTTCAAGGAGTTACGTCGTGAACATGCCGAACCTGTTCGTCGAAGTCCACATCCTGCAGAGCCTGCCGCCGTCCAACGTCAACCGCGACGACTCTGGCACCCCCAAGCAAGCCGTTTACGGCGGAGCCCGCCGCGCCCGCGTGTCCTCCCAGGCATGGAAGCGCGCCGCCCGCACCGAGTACGCCCGACAGGTCCCCGAAGCCGACCGCGCCACCCGTACCAAGCGCATCGCCAGCCTGCTCACCCAGCGCCTGGTGAAGCCCACCAGCGAAGGCGGCCCCGGCCTCACCCAGGAGCAGGCCGACCGCCTGGCCGCCGCCCTGCTGGAGCCGCTCGGCATCACGAAATCCGCGAAGAAGGACGACCAGTCCGCCTACCTGCTGTTCTTCGGCAAGAAGCAGCTCGACGCACTGGTGACGCTGCTCGGGGACCGCGCCACCGAACTGGCCGACCTGGAAGACGACGCCCTCAAGAGCGAAGTGAAGAAACTTCCCGTCGTCCAGACCCTGTCCACCGGACACCCCGCCGAAGTAGCCCTCTTCGGCCGCATGGTCGCCGACCTGCCCGCACTCAACGTCGACGCCTCCGTCCAGGTCGCCCACGCCCTGTCCACCCACGCGGTGCGCACCGAGTTCGACTACTACACCGCCGTCGACGACGAGAACACCGAAGACCACGGTGCCGGAATGATCGGCACCGTCGAATTCAACTCCTCCACCCTGTACCGCTACGCCGTCCTCGGCGTCCACCAGCTGCGCGACAACCTCTCCGACGCCGAACAGACCCGCGACACGGCCGTACGATTCATCGACGCGTTCGCCCGCTCCATGCCCACCGGGCACCAGAACACCTTCGCCCACCGCACCCTGCCCCACCTGGTGCTCGTGACCCTGCGCGCCGACCAGCCGGTCAACCTGGTCTCCGCCTACGAGGAACCGGTCACCGGTGTCGCCGGCCTGGCCGCCGAGTCCGCCGTACGGCTGGCCGACGAGCTGACAGCGGTCGGCGACACCTGGGGGAACAAGCCACTGCGGACCCTGGCCACGTACGGCACCGACGGCGACAAGATCACCGAGGCGCTCGGCTCCTCCCTGCCCTTCCCCGCTCTCCTCGAAGCCGTCGACCAGCTCGTGGGCGCATGGCTCGAAGGCGGCGAACTGACCACCGACGCGGCACCGGAGGCCGCAGCCCGATGACCAGCATCCAGCAGGCCGTTCTGCTCCTGCGGCTCGCCGCACCCTTGCAAGCCTGGGGCGGCCCCTCCCGCTACAACCGACGCGAGACCCGCTCCCAGCCGACCAAGTCCGGCGTCCTGGGCCTCCTTGCCGCCGCCGAAGGCCGCACCCGGGAAGCCCCCATCAGCGATCTGATCGGCCTGCGGCTCGGCGTACGCATCGACCAACCCGGCACCCTGCTGCGCGACTACCACACCTACAGCGACTACCGCGGACTCCCGATGCTGTCGGCCAAGACCAACGCCAAGGGACAACAGACCCGCACCAGCCCGGCCAAGTACACGGGCGTCACCCAGCGCTTCTACCTCCAGGACGCCGTCTTCGTCGCCGCCCTGCGCGGACCCAGGACCCTCCTGGAAGGCCTGGACGAAGCCGTCCGCCACCCCGTGCACCCGATCTCCCTCGGACGACGCTCCTGCCCTCCCACCGGCCGCATCAGCCTGGGCGTACGAGCCGACGCAGAACTCGAGGACGCGTTGGGAGAAGTCCCGTGGCAGGCAGGCAGCCACCGCCGCAGCCAGATCCGCGACTCCTCCGTCTCACTCGAAGCCACCGTCGAGGACCCGGCCGGCGAACACCGCGCCGACGACGTCCCCGACACCTACGACCTCAAGACCGGCACTCAATTCACCCACCGCACCGTGCGCCACCTCTGGCTCACCATCCCCACCGGAAGCACAGAAACGACCACCCCGCCCACGGACCCCGACACCCCCGGACAGTCCGGCCACGACCCGTTCGCCCTCTTGGGCTGGTGACCACATGCCCTACCTGTCAAAAATCCCGCTCAACCCGCGCCGCCGCGCCGCCGTCAACCTGCTCGCCAACCCCCACCGACTGCATGCGGCCATCCTGTCCGCACTGGCCATCCAGCCCGTCACCGAACGAGTCCTGTGGCGCCAGGAGAACCACACCCGCCACCGGGCAGAACTCCTCGTCCTCACCGACAGCCGCCCCTCCTGGGCCCACCTCGTCGACGACGCCGGCTGGCCCGGAGCCGACGGAGGCGAACCGCTCATCGCCGACTACACCCCCCTCCTCGAACGCATCGCCCGCGGGCGGGAGTTCGGATTCCGGCTCACCGCCAACCCCGTCCAGAGCGTTTCCCGCCCCGCACAGCCAAGCGAACAGCAAACGGCCCGGCTGAAGGAAAATACCGACAGCGCCACCCGACAGCGCGGCTTCCGAGTCGCCCACCGCACCGCGGCACAACAGCTCGAATGGTTCCTCAAACGAGGCGAACGCCACGGCTTCACCATCCCAGACGCCAGCGTGGCCCCGGGTGCACCCGGTCTTGAGCCGTCAAGCAACGACAACTCAGAGCAGCGCGGACCGACCCCAGGGCCAGCAGCCGCAGTCGTCAGCCGGGACATCCTGCGCTTCACCAAACGCAAAGACGGCCCACGCGTCACCCTGTCCACCGCCACCTTCGAAGGCTGCCTACGCGTCACCGACCCCGACGCCCTGCGCTCCGCCCTGCTCAACGGAATCGGCCCTGCCAAGGGCTACGGACAGGGCCTGCTCACTCTCGCCCCGCTGCACACCAACGAGGCGGCTCATCGTGGCTGAACCGTGGTGGCGAACCGGACCTCAGGACGTCCACCGTCTCGAAGACCGCATCAGCAGCCTCTACGCCGAACGCTGCCACATCGACCGCGACGACAACGCCATCGTCCTGGTCAACAAGACCCGCACTGTCCACGTACCGGCAGCCTGGCTCGCTGTCCTCCTCATCGGCCCAGGCAGCCGCATCACCCACCCCGCCGTCACCCTCCTCGCCGACTCCGGCACCGCCGTGTGCTGGGTCGGCGAACACGGCGTACGCCTGTACGCCACCGGAACCAGCACCGCACGCGGCTCACAACTCCAACTCCGCCAAGCCTGGCTGGTCACCCGCCCCAAGGAACGTGTCACCATCGCCCGCCGCATGTACGACATGCGCTTCCCTGGCGAAGACACCGCATGCCTCACGCTTCAGCAACTCCGTGGCAGGGAAGGCACCCGCATCCGCCGCCTCTACGCCCAGCACTCCGCGCGCACCGGCGTACCGTGGAACAAACGTGACTACAAACCCGGCGACGCCTTCGCCGCAGGCGACGACGTCAACCGCCTCCTGTCCGCCGCCAATTCCGCCCTCTACGGCATCTGCCACGCAGCAATCACAGGCCTAGGGACCAGTCCGGCCCTCGGCTTCGTCCACACCGGCAACGCACTCTCCTTCGTACTCGACATCGCCGACCTCTACAAAGCCGAATTCACCATTCCCCTCGCATTCGACCTTGCCGCCCAAGGGCGCATCACTGAGCGCGACGCACGCACCGCGCTAAGAGACGCCGTGGTCAAGAACAAGCTCCTGCCGCGCATCGTCACCGACATCAAGAGCCTCCTCATGGCCGACGGGAGCAGCGACCTGATCGACGAAGACCTCGGTGCGTTGTGGGACGAAGGCAACGCCGTCGTCAGCAGCGGGCGCAACTGGAGTGCTACCGACCACTTGGATGTCATTCCGGAACCTCAAGAACCGGAAGACACCACCACGCGGGAGACAGACCCATGAGCGCCGGCACAACCGTCGTCGTCCTTATCGCAGCCCCTCCAGGCCTCCGCGGCCACCTCACCCGCTGGTTCATCGAAGTCGCTGCCGGCATCTACGTCGGCAACCCCAACGCCCGCATCCGCGACCGCCTCTGGACCGTCCTCACCGAACGCATCCACGACGGTCAAGCCGTCATGATCGAACCCGCCATGACCGAACAAGGCTGGACCACTCGTACCGCAGGCCGAGACCGCTGGGCACCCATCGACTTCGACGGGCTTACGCTCATGGCTCGGCCACGCACGAATGGCCAAGCCTGGCGGCCGCTGAACGAGTCGAAATAGCCCTACGTGATCACGTGACAACACGGCTCGTTCTGCGCTCCTCGTTCCAGCGAAAATGAAGGCGATGAAAAGCGAATCGCATGATTTGGAACCTTTGTAGTGGCAAGTCGGTCCCTAGCCGGATAACGAAACGCCGACGCGGCAGAAATGCTGCCACAGGTATCGGGGCGACGTGCTCTTGCCGACGTGGTGGGGGCGACGCACACCCAGTTCTGCGGCCTCCAGCACGACCGGATCTACCCCCGCGGCCGCGGGAACGACGCAGCGACAGCGAGTAGGCCCCCGAGCCGTACGGAACTACCCCCGCAGGCGCGGGGACGATCGCGGTCGTGCAGTGCATGCAGCCCCAGCCGTTCTGAACTACCCCCGCAGGCGCGGAGACGATCGAGCAGGTGTGGCCCCACTGGAGCGGGCCGTAGAACTACCCCCGCAGGCGCGGGGACGACTGCCACCCCAGCGTGTACTCGGGCAGCACGAACGAACTACCCTCGCAGGCGCGGGGACGACCGCACCTCTACCGATTAGGTCAGGCGGGCTAGCGAACTACCCCCGCAGGCGCGGGGACGACGGTGAAGGGGGTGCGCAGCTCTACGGCCGGGGCGAACTACCCCCGCAGGCGCGGGGACGACCCGCGCGGTAGCGCGGATGCAGCAGGACATGAGGAACTACCCCCGCAGGCGCGGGGACGACGAGACGAGGGAGCCGAATGAGGAGGTGCTGCCGGAACTACCCCCGCAGGCGCGGGGACGACCGGCCTGCGGCGATGTCCTGTGCGCGTGCGCGCGAACTACCCCCGCAGGCGCGGGGACGACCGTCGCCGCCCTCAACGGGCGTGCGGCGGGGGCGAACTACCCCCGCAGGCGCGGGGACGACACTTCGTGACCTGGGGCGATGTCAGCAACGGGTGCGGTTTTCCTCTACGTGCATTCCTGTTCAGCTCGCTTCGCCGGGACGGACGCCAGTGGTAGAGCCTAGCCCGTCGGCAGCCCGGGTTGAGGGATGTTGATAGTGGATCACGAGGGCCTCGACGAGGAGTCGGCGGAGTCGCTGCTGGGGCACTGGAGGGTCTGAGGCCGGAGGGCCCGCCGCTTCCGTGGGCCCTCCGTGTCCTCAGCCTGTGTGCCGTACGCGGAAGTGCTCCGGGTGCTCCGGGTCGCGGTCCGCCACCTGGAGCGGCATCCCCGTCGCCTGCCACACGCCCGTGTCCGGCGTCCGCGCGAACCCGAACCGTCCGCGCGTCCCCTCGACCTCGGCGTCAGCCCAGGCCTCGGCGATGCGCGCCCGGTCCGTGCCGTGGGAGCGCAGAACGTGGCCGAGGGCCGTGGCAGCGTCGTACCCCTCGTACGCCACGAACGACGGCTCCCTCCCCAGCCGTTCGCGCAGCACGCTCTCGACCCGTCCGCCCAGTGCGGTCAGTCGCTCGGGCAGGTAGCGCAGGAACGGCACGCCCGCTCCGTCGTCGCCGAGCAGCGACGCCCACTCGGAGAACTCCGGCTGTCCGGCCGGGGCCCCGATCAGTACGTCCGTGAGGCGCCGGTCACCGCGTACCGCCTTCACCAGCGGCACCGCCGGGTCCGGTGTGCCGACCAGGAGCAGCAGGGCCGTCGCCTCCTCGGCGGCCAGTGCGTCGCACACGCCCTGTGGGCCGAGCGCGCTCGCGTCGAGCTCGATGACGGTGCCGCCGCGCGGGGCGAGGTGCTCGCGCAGGATCTGGGTCCCCGCTGCCCAGTACACGGTCGGTACGGAGGCCACGGCCACCCGGGTGTGCCCCGCGCCGAGCAGGAAGTCCCCGTACAGCCGCCAGCCCCGCGACTGGGGCGGCGAGAGGCGGGCCACCCAGGGCGTGGGCCGCTCGACGAGCGCGTCGAGGACCGCCGAGGAGCAGAGGTACGGGACCCCGTGCGCGTCCGCCCCGGCCGCGGCGGCGCGCGCCACGACGCTGTGGTACTCGCCCACCAGGGCGGCCACCCCGAGTTCCGCGAGCTCCGCCACGGCGGCCGTGGCTCGCGCGGGGTCGGCGGCCGTGTCCCGTACCACCAGCTCGACCGGCCGACCGTCCACCCCGCCAGCGGCATCGAGGTCCGCGATGCCCAGTTCAAGTCCGGCGAGCAGGTGTTGTCCGGCCTCGGTCCATCCCGGTGGGGACAGCGGGGCCAGTGCGCCGATGAGGACGGGGGAGTGGGGCGGGGTGGCGGGTGCGGGCGAGGGCGGCGTGATCATGCGCGCCATTGGAATACGGGCCGTTCGCCACGGGCAAGTCCTATTCCTGGTGGCAGCTCCGGTCCGGGACGTCGACCGAGATCGCGCGTGCCACCCGCTACCGCGTGCCCAGTACGCCCCGCTGGCGCAGTTCGTCGAGGTCGGGCAGGTGTATGCCCGGGAGTTCCGTCGCGGGCAGGTCGGCCTGCGCGGCGAGGACGAGGGGCCGGCGCGCGGGTGCGACCGCGGTGGCGACGGCGGGGAGCAGGGCGGTCTTCGGATGGGGGCCGGTGTTCAGGACACGGCGGGAAACTCTCACGCTTCGGACTGTAGTGGCCGGGTCTGACAGTGGGGAAAGGGTTTCGCCGGAGCGTCGCGCAACGGTGAAGAAACGGTCAGTCTGCGCGTACGGGAGGAGCGGACCCGGTCAGAGGGGGAGCAGAGCGGTACCGCGAGAAAATGTGGCGAGCCGCGATGAGTTTGGGGGCTTCCCGTCGTCAAAGATCGTGAGCAAGCTGTTCCGGGGCCGGGCGCCACGCCCGCGACCCGGCCGCGCACCACCGATTACCGCGTCACTGACCACCGAGACCCCGAGGATTCTTCGATGCGTACGCTGATCACCACCGCCTTCGTCTCGCTCGACGGCGTCGTGGAAGCCCCGGGCGGCGAGCCCGGCTACCGCAACTCCGGCTGGACCTTCAAGAATGTGGAGTTCCTGCCCGAGGCCTTCGAGATCAAGGGCCGCGAGCAGCAGGAGGCCACCGCGATGCTGCTCGGGCGCACCAGCTACGAGGCGTTCAGCCCGGTGTGGCCCGGCATGGCGGACTTCGCCGACTACAAGGTCATGCCGAAGTACGTCGTCTCCACCACCCTCGGCGAAGGTGACCTGGTCGACGACTGGGGCCCGACCGGAATCCTGCGCTCCCTGGACGAGGTCGCCGCGCTCAAGGAGACCGAGGGGGGCCCGATCATCGTGCACGGGAGCGCCACCCTCAACCGGGGGCTCTCGGACGCGGGGCTCATCGACCGCTACCACCTGCTGGTCTTCCCGCTGCTGCTCGGTGCGGGCAAGCGACTGTTCAGCGACACCGACAAGGACACCCAGAAGCTGCAGCTGGTGGAGCACGCCGTGTACGCGAACGGTCTGCAGAAGCAGGTCTTCGACGTGGTGCGCTGACGCGGGCGCCTGGATGCCGGTCGGAGGTCCGGGTGCCAGTCGGGATCGGGCCCGGTGGTGTGCGGTGCGACTTCGCACCAGTAACTAGAGTGATGTGAGCGGGAGTTGGTACGTTCCACTCCTCGGACGTCAGCGCGGGGCGCCGGTGGTCACCGGCGCCCCGCGGCCTTTGCGCGTGCTCGTGAACCCAGGTGGACATGGGTGGACGTGCCGGCTTCCGAGGCCTTCTTTGTCATGTATGCAGCAACGAGAGGGAAGCCTTCCGTGCACCGCCACAGCACCTGGCTCGCCGTCATCGCCGCGGCCGCCTCGCTCGTCACCGCGGCCGCCCTTCCCGGCAACGCCGCGACCGCCCACGACTCCCCTTCCGCCACCGCCCGTACGGCCGCCGCCGCGGCCGTCACCACCGGTGCCACCTTCAACGACCCGGCCGGCGACACCGCTGCCCAGAGCCGCATCCGCGACCACGTCATCGACCTGGTGAACCAGGCGCCCGCGGGCTCCACCCTCTCGGTGGCGATGTACACCTTCACCGAGGACCCGGTCTCCGAGGCCCTGCGCGACGCCAAGGCGCGCGGGGTCGGCGTGCGGGTGGTCCTCGACCACACCTCCGTCACCATGGACGGCGGGGAATACGACCACCTCGCCTCCTGGCTCGGCACCGACCGTACCAAGTCCTCGTGGGTGTACGCCTGTCCGGCCGGGCGCGGCTGCATCGGCAGCCGCAAGATCCCCTCGGACACGGACGGCGCCATCAACCACAACAAGTTCTTCCTGTTCTCCAGCACGGGAGGGGCGCAGAACGTGGTCGTGCAGGCGTCGGCCAACATGACCAACCTCCAGCGCACCGACCTGTTCAACAACGCCGTCACCATCGTCGACGCCGGCCTGTACGCCGGGTACCTCTCCTACTTCGGCGACCTGCTCAAGTACGGCCAGACGGCGGGGCTGAGCGACTACTACAAGACGCCGTCCAGCGGCCCGTACAAGGCGTACTTCTTCCCGCGCAAGGAGGCGGCGGGCAAGGAGTACAACAACGACGCGACCACCGACACGGTCAAGCTCATCCTGGACAACGTCGGGTGTGCGGGCGGTACGCAGGTCCGCATGGCCGCCAACCTCTTCACCCGCGACGAGGTCGCGACCAAGCTGGTCGCCCTGAAGAACGCGGGCTGCCAGGTGGTCCTCGCCGCCGACGGCGCGTCCGGGTCGATGAGCGCGGGCGTGGAGGGCATCATCTCCGGCAAGCTCACCAAGCGCGTGGAGTGCTACGAGGACCGGGCCGGCGGCAACAAGGTGGGCCTGCACTCCAAGTACGTCCTGGTGAACGGCACGTACGACGGAGTGGCCGGCAAGAAGCTGGTGTGGACCGGCAGCCACAACGACACGTACCCGGCCCTGCGCGCCAATGACGAGACGCTGCTGAAGATCGACAGCGCGGCGGTCTACGACCAGTTCAAGGCCAATCACGACCGGCTGATGAGCTACTGCGAAGGGTCCTGAGCCCGGAAGCGGTTCCCGGTGGGATGGTGGTGGGGGGGGGGGGCGCCCGGGGGGGCACCCCCCCACAAACCCACCCCCCGCGCGCGCAGAAGGGGGAGGGCGGGCGAAA
>NZ_JBEOYE010000045.1:73806-77377 GCF_040296945.1 Streptomyces sp. NPDC001941
GGGCCGCGCGGTGGGGGGGGGGGGGGGGGGGGGCGCCGCGCCCGCGGCGGCCCCCCCCCGCCACCACCATCCCACCGCGCCGGGCGTCAGATGCGGCGGGCGCCGTAGTAGGTGCCGAGGTACTTCATGTCCTCGTAGCGGACGTACGCGCCGGGGTAGGGGGCGTGCAGCACCTGGCCGCCGCCCGCGTAGATGCCCACGTGCTGGAGGTTGCTGAAGAACACCAGGTCGCCGGGGGCCAGCTGGTCGCGGCTGACGGCGGTGCCGTCGTTGATCTGGGTGTACGTCACCCGGGATATGTGCACGTTGACCTGGGCGAAGGCCCACTGCGTCAGGCCGGAGCAGTCGTAGGTGTCGGGGCCCTCGTGGCCGGACTGGTACGGCTTGCCGATCTGGGTGGCGGCGGCCTGGAGGGCGGCGGCGCCGCGGCCCGAGCCGGGCTTCTCGTCGCCCAGCTTGACGCGCTCGCCGGCGTCGCGGCTGGCGCGGTCCTCGTCCTTGCGGATCTGGGCGCGCTCGGCGGCGGTCAGCGTGTTGAGCAGCTTCTGCGCCTCGCCCAGCTTCTTCTGGAACGCCTGCTTCTTCTCGCCGAGGGTCTTGCGGACCGCGTCGAGGTCGGCGAGCTTGCGGGTGGCCTCGGCGCGCTTCTGGGCGAGCGTGCGCTGCTTGGACTGGATCGTCTCCAGGGCCTCGGCCTGCTTGGCGCCGAGCTGGTCGATCGCGGAGGCCTTGTCGAGGTAGGTGTCCGGGTCGCCGGAGAGGAACAGGGCCAGGGACGGGTCCAGGCCGCCGGAGCGGTACTGGGCGCTGGCCACCGAACCGATCGCGTCGCGGAGGGTGTTGAGCTCGGCCTGGCCGCGGGCGACCTGGTCCTGGAGGGTGCTGACCTCCTCCTGGAGGGTGGCCTGCTTCTCCTTGGCGCCGTTGTACTCCTCGGTGGACTTCTCCGCCTGGTGGTACAGCTCGTCGACCTTGGTCTTGACCTCGTCCTTGGTGGGCTTGGACGGTGCGGCGTTGGCGCCCTGGGCGCTGAGCGCCACGGCAGCGGCGGCGGTCGCGGTCAGTACGGTGACGCGGGCGCGGCTGGGCTGCTTGGGCCGACGGTGGGTCCCCATGGGGGCCAGCTCCTTCTTCCTCAGAGCCGCCGAACTGCGCGGACGTGGCGGCCCCTTCGCTGACACCCCGGATGGATGATCGACCGTGCGAAGGTTCGAGCTCCGACCTTAGTGACCAAGTTGTGATTGATTCAAATCTTCTTGTGAAAAAATCCGACCACGAATGCGGCTTTGTGGGGACATCGGACACCGCAGACCGGACATCGACCCTCGCGCATCGTCCACGGGGCGGCAGTCACCCTGCCCGGTAGGTCTCCAGGATGTCGATGAACGCCTTCACCCGCGGCGTGGCCCCGTGGCGCGGCCAGATGATGCCGTAGTCGATGGGCGGGGCGCCGTGGAAGGGCAGCCAGACCGTGTCCGGGCGGGCGTAGTACAGCTCCGCCCGGGCGCAGGCGAACGTGACGCCCTTGCCCGCGCCCACCATCGACAGGGCCTCCTGCCAGTAGGCCGCCTCCACGTGCGCGATGGGGCGGCCGGACGGGGTGTGGCGCGGGTAGTGGAGCTCCCGCCAGTACCGCGGGGTGTCCCCGGCGAACACCACCAGCGTGGAGTCGGCCAGCTCCTCCAGCTCCACCGACTCCTGGTGCGCCAGCGGGTGGTCACGGTGCAGCATGACCAGCCGCTCCTCGGTGAACAGCACCGTGCCGACCACCAGGTCGTCCTCGCGCACCGGGAGTTCGGTGACCTGGAGCTGCACCTGCCCGGTGCGGATCGGCCCGAAGGGGTCGGCCAGTTGCACCTCGTGGATCTGCACCCCGCCGCCGTACCGCTCGGTGAAGCGGTCCGCGGCCCTGAGGATCAGGTCGGCCGCCATCGGGCTCGAGTAACCCACCTGGAGCGGCACCGCGGTGCCCCGCCCCACCGCGACGGCGTTGGCGACCGCCCGCCGCACCTGCTCGTACGCGGGCAGCAACTCGTCCCGCAGGGTCTCGCCGGCCGGGGTCAGCGCGACCCGTCGGCTGGTGCGCTCGAAGAGGGGCACCCCGAAGCGGCGCTCCAGCTTCTGGATGATCTGGGTGACCCGCCCCTGGGCGAGCCCCAGCCGATCCGTGGCGCGCCGGAAGCTCAGCTCCTCGGCGAGCGTCAGGAACGCCTCGATCTCGTGCCGTTCCACTGCGGCCCCCTGCGGCGTGGTCGTCGGACGTTGAGCACGGCTCAACGATCGTAGATCAATCGTGCCTTGTTCCCTCCCGGGAGCGGGCCGCAGGATGGAGCAGTCGCAGGGCCCGGGCGGCCCGCACTGCTGGATCGGGGGATTCAGCGGCAGTGGGACGCCGTCCGGGCCGTGCGGACCCACCGTGGCCCGAGGCACCGGATGCCACGGTGGTGCGGCACGTCCACCCCTGCGGGCGCCGTACTTCCCGTGGGGCAGCGGTAGTTCTCTCCCGAGGCCGCTGCCCGGCTCGCGGCGCCCGCCCCCCCGGTGGGCCCGGCCCTCCGCCGGGGTCGGGCCCACCGGCCTCCTCGCCGGGGCGTTCAGCTACTGGTGCTCATGCGGAGCCCAACACGCCCGCCAAGAGCTTCGCCGTACCTTCGGGTGCCTCCACCGGGAAGTGGTGGCTGCCGAGGTCGACGAGCACGAAGTCGACACGGTCGCCGTAGCGTTCGACCGCTTCCGGGTCCGTGAGCTCCCGTACGGCGAAGACGGTGACCGGCTGCTCGGTCTCGCCCAGCGCCGCGTCCATGTCCCAGCGCACGAGACCGCTCATGGAGCGCACACCCGCGGGCTGCCGCACCGCCGTCATCCTCGCGAAGTACGTTTCCTTGAGGGCCTCCTCAGTCCCCACGGGCGAACCCCCCTCGACCAGTCCCCGCACTCCCGCATCGAAGTCCCGGCGGAAGAGGTCCTCCATCGCCTCGACCTGCTCGGGGCCCTGTGCGGGAAACAGGCCCAGGTAGTGCAGGGAGTCGAGGGCCACGATGTGCGACACCTCACCGGGCAGCTGCCGGCCGACTTCGACGGCGACCGCGCCGCCGAGGGAGTGCCCGGCGACCACGGCCGAGTCCACCGACTCCGCCTCCAGCACGGCGACCACGTCGCGGCCGAATTCCTCGATCGTCCAGTCGGTCCGTGTGGACCGCGATTCGCCGTGCTCGGCGAGGTCGACGGCGATGACCCGGACGCCGTCGGGCAGGTGCTCGGTGATCGCGTCGAAGTCGGACCGGTCCAGGCCCCATCCGTGCACGAGTGCCAGGGTCGTCCCCGTCGCGGGGCCGCTGACCGTGTACCGGATGGTCGTGTGGTCGTCGCGCTGGACCTCGCGGTGCCTCTTCGTCCTGGTCGTCATGGCTGCTCCTGACCTCTCCCGGTCGAAGGTGTCGAAGGTGGTGAAGGCCTGCCGGTGCGTCCAGGGCCTGGCCTAGGGCGTGTCTGATGGCTCTTGTCCGGAGGGTGGATCTGCTGCTGTTCCGGGCAGGGGCCTGGCATGGTGCGTCGGCATGAACTGAGCAAT
>NZ_JBEOYE010000046.1:0-13400 GCF_040296945.1 Streptomyces sp. NPDC001941
GCTGCCTTGGAGCGCCGCATGTCCGCCCCTGCTCCCCCCGCCCCCCTCGGGTAGGCGCGCGGGGGGGGGGGCCGGGGCCGGGCCCCGGGGCCCCCGCCCCTCTCACGCACGTACGCGCCTCAGTGCTCCGGGCTCTCCTCCGGGGCCAGGAACCGGCCCATCGGCAGCACCGGCCGTCCCCAGGTGGAGGCCAGCACCTGGCCCGCCAGCAGGTAGAGCGCGCCCAGCGCCGCCGCCAGGCCCGCCCAGCCGGCCAGCCGGTTCCAGCCGACCGCGCCGGTGAAGCCGTGGCAGGTCATCGCCACGAAGACGACGAGCACGCAGCTGAAGGTGGTCAGCAGCGCCAGGTGGATCCGGAAGCTGCCCAGCCACAGCACGAACACCACGAACACCCACGGCAGCGTGAACAGGCCCATGGCGTCGCCCCGCAGCGAGGGGTCGACGCCCGGCAGCACCCACTGGAGCATCAGCGCCTTCGCCATCCAGAACAGCCCGAACCCGCCGAACACCGTGGCGTGCCAGGTGTCGCCGCGCTGGGCCTGGAAGAGGCCGGCGAGCAGCTGGGCGAGGCCGCCGATGAAGAAGCCGACCACCGGCAGCACCGAGGCGGCGAGCTTCTCCGGGAAGACGCCCGCGTCGATGCCGGTCGCGATGGTGGTGACCACGATGAAGCCGGTCAGGCCGAGCGGTCCCAGCTGGGCCTGGGCCGTGGGCTCCATCCGTTTGACCGAGACGGCCTGCTCGGCCGGTCCCGAGCGGTGGCGCAGGTTCACGAGACGCCCTCCGTCGCCGCCAGGTCCGCCCGGTCCGTACGGTCCTTGCGCACCCCGGAGAGCACCAGCGTGACCACCGCCCCGAGCACCGCCCAGATCGCGAGCACCTGGAGCGGCCCGCCGAGGGCGTTGCCCTTGAAGTACGCGATGGAGCGCGCCGCCCAGGTCCCGGCGCCCGGCGGCAGCGCGGGCCCGATGTCACGCCAGAACGGCGGGAGCAGCGGGTAGGGGTAGGCGCCGCCCGCGCTCGGGTTGCCGAGCACCACGATCACCAGGATCGCCAGGCCGATGCCGACGACGCCCGCGATGCCCTGGAAGGCCAGGGTGGTGGCGCCCACCGCGAAGACCACCAGCGCGCCGAGCGCGGCGAGCCCCAGGAAGCTGCCCGGCAGCGCGCCGAGCACCGGCCCGATGATCAGGGAGCCCAGCAGGCCCGCCGCGATCGAGTAGACCGCGAGCGCGGCCAGCCGGATGAGGGCCCGGTGCGGGTTGGCGGGGCGGGCGCCCGCGCTGATGGCGAGGATCGCGGCGCACAGGTAGCCGCCCACGCACCAGCCGACGACCAGGTAGAACGAGGAGAGCCCGCGGGTGTCGCCCTTGTCGGCCGGGGCCACGTCGACGGTCCTGACGGTGCGCTGCTGCGCCTTCTCCGCGGCGGTCACCACCAGCTCGACGGCCTGCGAGAGGGAGGCGCCGCCGCCCCCGGCGACGAGCAGGGTGTCGGTGGTGCCGGCCGGGTCGACGACCAGGGCGCCGTCGATGTCGCGGTCGCGCAGCTGCCGGGTGGCGGCGGCCTCGTCGGGGAGGGTGCGCACGTCCAGGGGGTCGCCGGGCAGGGCGTTCAGCCGCTCGGCCAGCTGCCCGGCGACCTGGGGCGGGGCGACCAGCGCGAAGGGCACGTCCCGGGGTTTGGGGTGGTGGAACGCCCCCGCGTAGGACGTGATGAAAGCGACCATGAGCCCCAGCACGCCGAGCACGAGCAGGGCCGCCCGCACGGTGACGGCGTTCTTCACCTCGTCGACGAAAGTCATGCCCCCACGCTCGGGGCCCCGGGGCGCGCGCGCAGGCGGGGTGGGCTGCACGGGTGACCGCCGAACAAGAAGTCGCACGTACGTTCGAAACTGGTCTATGGTGAGGAAGTGGGGGAGGTGACAGCGGATCGATCCAGGAGGTTGCGGATGCCCGGCTTCACGCATCTGCACACCGTGTCGGGCTACTCCGCGCGCTACGGCGCCTCGCACCCCGAGCGGCTCGCCGAGCGCGCCGCCGAGCGGGGCATGGACGCCCTGGCCCTGACCGACCGGGACACCGTCGCGGGCGCCGTCCGCTTCGCCAAGGCCTGCGCCGCCCACGGGGTGCGCCCGCTCTTCGGCGTCGACCTGGCGCTGGCCGCACCCCCGCCGCCCGGGCCGCCGGGCGCCGTCCGGGCCGCCCGCCGGGCCCCCGTGCGCGGCGGCGCCTTCGTCGACGAGTCCGCGCCGCGCGCCGTCTACCTGGCCCGCTCCGCGGCCGGCTGGGCCGCCCTGTGCCGCCTGGTCACCGCCGCCCACGCGGCCGGCGAGCACCCCCTGCTGCCCTGGGACGCCAACCACGGCGAGGACCTGACCGTGCTGCTCGGCCCCGACTCCGACGTCGGCCGCGCGCTCGCCGCGGGCCGCCCCGACCGGGCCGCCGGGCTGCTCGCCCCCTGGCGCGAGCGGTACGGCGCCGCGCTGCGCCTCGCGGCCGTGCACCACGGCCTGCCGGGCACCGGCCCCGGCTCGCTGCGGCTGGCCGCCCGCACCGTGGGCTTCGCCGCCGAACAGGGCGTGCTCCCGGTCCTGACCAACGCCGTGCGCTACGCCGACCCCGGCCAGGGGCCGGTCGCCGACGTGCTGGACGCCGCGCGCCGCCTGGTCCCCGTCGACCCGCGCCGCGGCCTGGACGCCGGCCAGGCCTGGCTCAAGGGCGCCGACGCCATGGCCGCGGCCGCCGGGCGGGTCGTGGAGGCGGCGGGCCTGCGCGCGGACGCCGCCCACCGGCTCCTGGAGCACACCCGGCGGACCGCGGCGGACTGCCTGCTGGACCCGGAGGAGGACCTGGGCATCGGCTCCGCGCACTTCCCCGAGGCGCGCCTGGTCGGCGCCGCCCACCGCACCGCCCAGCGCGTGCTGGCCTCCCGCGCCGCCGCCGGGATGGTCCGGCTGCGCTACGACGACCGGCCCGGCTACTGGCGCCGGATGCACCGCGAGCTGGACATCATCGCCCACCACGGATTCGCCCCCTACTTCCTGACGGTCGCCCGAGTGGTCGACGACGTACGGGAGATGGGCATCCGGGTGGCCGCGCGCGGATCCGGCGCGGGCTCCCTGGTCAACCACCTGCTCGGCATCGCGCACGCCGACCCCGTCCGGCACGGGCTGCTGATGGAGCGGTTCCTGTCCAAGCGCCGCACCGCGCTGCCCGACATCGACGTCGACGTGGAGTCCGCGCGCCGCCTGGAGGTCTACCGGGCCGTCCTGGACCGCTTCGGCGCCGAGCGGGTCGCCACGGTCGCGATGCCCGAGACCTACCGGGTGCGCCACGCGGTACGGGACGTGGGCGCCGCCCTGTCCATGGACCCGGCCGAGGTCGACCGGATCGCCAAGGCGTTCCCGCACATCCGGGCCAGGGACGCCCGCGCCGCCCTGGAGGAGCTGCCCGAACTGCGCGAACTGGCCGGGGAGAAGGAGCGGTTCGGCCGGCTGTGGGAGCTGGTCGAGGCGCTGGACGCACTGCCGCGCGGGGTCGCCATGCACCCGTGCGGGGTGATCCTCTCGGACGCCTCGCTGCTCGCCCGCACCCCCGTGGTGCCCACCAGCGGCGAGGGGTTCCCGATGTCGCAGTACGACAAGGAGGACGTGGAGGACCTCGGGCTGCTCAAGCTCGACGTGCTCGGGGTGCGGATGCAGTCCGCGATGGCGCACGCGGTCGCCGAGGTGGAGCGCGCCACCGGCACGCCCGTGGACCTGGACGCGGTGCCGCCGGGGGACCCGGAGACGTACCGGCTGATCAGGTCCACCGAGACGCTGGGCTGCTTCCAGATCGAGTCGCCGGGCCAGCGCGACCTGGTCGGCCGGCTCCAGCCGGCCACCTTCGACGACCTGGTCGTCGACATCTCGCTGTTCCGGCCGGGGCCGGTCGCCGCCGACATGGTGCGCCCCTTCATCGAGGCCCGGCACGGCCGCGCCCCGGCGCGCTACCCGCACCCGGACCTGGCGGAGGTGCTGGCGGAGACGTACGGGGTCGTCGTCTTCCACGAGCAGGTCATCCGGATCGTCCACGTGATGACCGGCTGCGGGCTCGCCGAGGCGGACCGGGTGCGCCGGGGCCTGTCGCACCCCGAGTCGCAGGGCCTGATCAGGATCTGGTTCGCCCGGCGCGCGGAGGCCGGGGGGTACGACTACGAGACCATCGCCCGCACCTGGGAGATCCTGGAGGCGTTCGGCTCGTACGGCTTCTGCAAGGCGCACGCGGTGGCCTTCGCGGTGCCCACCTACCAGTCGGCCTGGCTCAAGGCGCACCACCCGGCCGCCTTCTACGCGGGGCTGCTCGCCCACGACCCCGGGATGTACCCCAAGCGGCTGCTGCTCGCGGACGCCCGGCGGCGCGGGGTGCCGGTGCTGCCGCTGGACGTGAACCGGTCGGCGGTCACCCCGCGCATCGAACTGGTGTCCGACTCGCCGGAGGTGTGGGGCCTGCGGCTCGCCCTCGGCGACGTCCACGGCATCAGCGGGGCGGAGACCGCCCGCATCGAGGCCGGGCAGCCGTACGCCTCGCTGCTCGACTTCTGGGAGCGGGCCCGCCCGCGCAAGCCGGTGGCCGAACGGCTGGCCCAGGTCGGCGCGCTGGACGCGTTCGGTGCCAACCGCCGCGACCTGCTGCTGCACCTCACCGAACTCCAGCGCACCCAGCGCGGCGCCGCGTCCTACGGCGGCCAGCTCCCGCTCGCCCAGGGGCACCGGACGGCCCCGCTCGGCCTGCCCGACCTGGACGACGCCGAGCGGCTCAGCGCCGAGCTCGGCGTCCTCGGCATGGACGCCTCGCGCCACCTCATGGACGACCACCGGGACTTCCTGCGCGAGCTCGGCGTGGTCGGCGCCCGCCGGCTGCGCGGGGCCGAGCACGGCCAGGTGGTGCTGGTCGCCGGGGCCAAGGCGGCCACCCAGACCCCGCCGGTCCGCTCCGGCAGGCGGGTCATCTTCAGCACCCTCGACGACGGCACCGGCCTGGTCGACCTGGCCTTCTTCGACGACAGCCACGACGCCTGCGCGCACACCGTCTTCCACTCCTGGCTGCTGCTGGTGCGCGGGGTGGTCCAGCGGCGCGGACCGCGCAGCCTCAGCGTGGTCGGGCAGGCCGCCTGGAACCTCGCCGAACTGGTCGAACTGCGCGCCGCCGGCGGCCTGGACGCGGTCGGCGCCCGGCTCGCGGAGCACACCGGGGACGCCGAGGTCCCCGGGAGCGCGGACGGCCGCGCGGACGACGGGCGCCGCATCCGGATGCCCACCGGGTACGAGATGAACCCCTGGGCCGACCTGCGCCCGGCCGGCTCCGGCACCCGCCCGCCGCGCAAGCTGTGGCACCAGAGCCCCGGGAGCGCCGGATGATCCTCTGCGTACGCTTCCTGCTGCCTCCCGGCCGGGAGGCCGGCTTCCCCCGACTCCTGGACCTGCTGCGGGAGTTCACCCCGCAGGTGCAGGCCGACCCGCCCGCCACCGCGCTCGCCGACGTGCGCGGGGCCGCCCGCTACTTCGGCTGGAGCGCCGCCGAACTGGCCCCGGTGGTACGGGTACGGGCCCTGGCGCTGTACGGCGTGGACTGCGTCATCGGCGTCGGCCCCAACCCGATGCTGGCCCGGATGGCCGCGCGCGAGGCGGGCCCCCGCGCCACCCTCGTCGTCGAGGACCCGGCCCGTTTCCTGCACCGGCGCCCGGTGGCCGTCCTGGAGGGCGTCGGCCGCACCACCGCCCGCGCCCTGTGCGGCTACGGCCTGGACACGGTCGACCGGGTGGCCGCGGCCCCGCTCGCCGTCCTCCAGCGGATCGCCGGGGCGCGGGCCGGGCGCGAGCTGTGGGAGCGGGCCCGCGGCATCGACCGCACCCCGGTGGCCCCGAACGCCGCCGCCCGCTCCACGGCCGCCGAACGGGCCTTCGGCCACGACGAGCTGGACCGGGGCGAGCACCGCAGGGCGCTGCTCTCGCTCGCCCAGGAGCTGGGTGCCCGGCTGCGCGGCGAGGGCCGGGTCTGCCGCTCCCTGACGGTGACCGTGCGCTACGCGGACCGCTCCACCACGACCAGGACCCGGGCGCTGCGCGAGCCGACCGCGCACACGGCCGCGCTGACCGAGGCGGCCTACCGGGTGCACGAGTCCCTCGGCCTCCAGCGGGCCCGGGTGCGGGGGATCGCGCTGCGCGCGGAGGGCCTGGCGGCGGCGGAGGGCGCGGCGCACCAGCTCACCTTCGACCCGGTGGACGACAAGGTGCGCCGGCTGGAGGCGGTGGCGGACCTGGCGGCGCGCAAGTTCGGCCGCCGGGTGATCGGCCCGGGCAGCCTGGCGGCGTGACGGGCCGACGGGCGTCCGTAGCAGGGTTTTTGACGATCATTCAGTTTCTGGCGTCACGACCGTTCCCATCTCCGCTACCCGTGCGTAACTTGGCATGAGCGCATCATTCCCGTGGTCCGGGCCGCAGGGGGCGCACACCCCCATCCCCATCCAGCGCACCGCCTCAAGCCGCGAGGAGACCACCCCATGCTGCCCTGGAAGAAATCGGACTGGAAGAGACACCTGCTCGGACCGCTCTTCGCCGTCGTGCTCGCCCTCGGCGCCGCCCCCACCGCCGCCCAGGCCGCCACCCAGGCCGCCACCCAAGCCGCCCCCCAGTCCGCCGCCGCGCCCACCCGGGGCTGGAACGACTTCTCCTGCAAGCCCTCCGCCGCCCACCCGCGCCCCGTCGTCCTGGTCCACGGCACCTTCGGCAACTCCGTCGACAACTGGCTCGCCCTCGCCCCGTACCTGGTCGCCCGGGGCTACTGCGTCTTCTCCCTGGACTACGGCCAGCTGCCCGGCGTACCGCTCTTCAACGGCCTCGGCCCCATCGACCGGTCCGCCGGACAGCTCGACGCGTACGTCGACCGGGTGCTCGCCGCCACCGGCGCCGCCAAGGCGGACCTCGTCGGCCACTCGCAGGGCGGCATGATGCCCCGCTACTACCTGAAGTTCCTCGGCGGCGCCGCCAAGGTCAACGCCCTGGTCGGCCTAGCCCCCGACAACCACGGCACCACCCTGCTCGGCCTGACCCGGCTGCTGCCCTACTTCCCGGGCGCCGAGGGCCTGCTGAACGACAAGACCCCCGGCCTCGCCGACCAGATCGCCGGCTCCGCCTTCCTCACCAAGCTCAACGCGGGCGGCGACACCGTGCCCGGCGTGCGGTACACGGTGATCGCCACCCGCTACGACGAGGTGGTCACCCCCTACCGGACCCAGTTCCTGGACGGGCCGGGGGTGCGCAACGTACTCCTGCAGGACCTGTGCCCGCTCGACCTCTCCGAGCACGTGGCCATCGGCCTGACGGACCGGGTGGCCTACCACGAGGTGGCCAACGCGCTCGACCCGTCCCGCGCGACGCCCACCACGTGCGCGTCCGCCCTGGAGTGAACCGGGGCCCGCAGGGGCCTACCGGGTCAGCGGCTGTGCCGGCCCGCCGGGAGCGAACGGCGGCGCACCGCGGTGAACATGACGCCCGCGCCCAGCGCGAGCACCGCCGCGCCGCCCACCGCGATGTACGGCGTGGTGGAGTTCCCGCCGGTCTCCGCCAGGTTCTCCGTCGCACCGGCGGCCGAACCGGCCGGCCGCGGCTCCGCCGCGCCGTCGGCCTCGGGGGCGTTGCCCTCCGGGGCCACGGCCGGCTCGTCCGCGGGCTGCCGCGGGGCCGCGGGCGCCGAGGCGTTCGTGGACGCGTCCGCGTCCCCGTGCCCGTGGTGCTCCACCGAGGACTTGCCCGCGCCGTCCTCGATCTCCTGCTCCGAGGGGGCCGACGCCTCGGGCGCCGGGGCGCCGCCCCCGCTGTCCTTGCCGAACACCACGTCCGAGCAGGTGTAGAAGGCCTCGGGGGAGTCCGAGCGCTGCCAGACCGAGTAGATCAGGTGGCGGCCCGAGCGGTTGGGGATCGTGCCGGAGAAGACGTAGTCGCCGTTCTCCATCTTCGGGTCGGTCACCTTCAGGAAGGGCTGGGCCTCCAGGTCCGACCACTTCAGCGGCTTCGACGGGTCGTAGCCGTCCTTGGTGACGTACAGCTCGAACGAGCCCTTGTGCGGGGCGGTGCCCTTGTAGCGGAACGTGTGCTGCCCCGCGGCCAGCTTGGTGGCCGGCCAGTCGGCGCGCGCCAGGTCCAGGCCCCTGTACTTGTCGTTCCCGGCGCTGCACAGCTTGCCGTCCGGGATCAGCTGCCGGTGGTTCCCGGCCGCGTTGGCGATGTTGACTGCGTTCCAGTCGTAGAACGCCTGCACCCCGCTGGCGGCGACGGCCGCCTTGCAGGCCGCCGAGTCCGGGCTCTCCGGCCCCTCGGCGTAGCAGGCGGACACCCGGCTGACCGGGTCCGTCATCGATCCGTGTGCGGCGGCGGGGGAGGCGGCCAGCCCGGTCAGCGCGAGGGGCGCGACGGCGAGGGACGCGACGGCCGCGGCACGGCGACGAGCGGTCATGGTGAAGATCTCCTCAGTACGGCTGCGTGGGGGGACGCCGAGCAAGCTAGCCGCTGAAAGCCCTGGAAAACCGGGTGGGAAGGGCCTGGAGAAGATCTTTATGGCGCAGTTAAGACCGGGGTAAGAGGCCCCTCAGGAACGACCCCGCGCGACCCGGGGGAGGCCTTCCGCGGACCCGGCGGGACCGCCCCGCACCGCTGCTCGTACCGTGGCGGCATGACCCACCGGATCCGCCCGGCCGCGCCCGCCGACGTCCCCGCCGTGACCTCCGTGATCGACGCGGCCTTCCGCCCCTACGTCGCGCGCATCGGCCTGGTGCCGGCGCCGATGGAGGCCGACCACGCGGCGGACGTCGCGGCGGGGCGGGTCTGGGTGGCCGGCGACCCGGTGACGGGCGTCCTGGTGCTCGTCGCGCACGAGGACCACCTCTACCTGGACACCCTCGCGGTGCACCCCGACGCCCACGGCCGCGGTCTGGGAGGGGAGTTGCTCCGCTTCACCGACGACCGCGCCCGCGCGCTCGGACTGCCGGAGGTGCGGCTGATGACGAACGCGCTGATGTGGGAGAACCAGGAGATCTACCCGAAGTACGGGTACGAGGTCACCGGCCGCCGCACCGAGGGCCCGTACGACCGCGTGCACTACCGCAAGCGGCTCACCAGCTGAACCGGCCCTCCCGGGCGAGGAGTTCCAGCTCGTCGAGCGCCGCGACCGCCCGCGCGGCGGCCTCCGGGTCGCGCTCGGCCAGGCCGCTCGCCGCGAACTCGTCCTCGTCCAGGCGCAGCACCCGCGAGCCGTCCGCCGAGACCCACAGGTCCAGGTCGAGGTCCTCGACGACGACCTCGTCGGCGCCCACCTCGGCGGGGCGGGTGACGTCGCAGTACCAGCCCTTGAGGGTGCCGTCGGCGGAGCGCACCTCCTTCACCGCGTACCAGCGGTCGCGCCAGTAGTGCTCGGTGAACACGTCCCCGGGCTCGAAGCGCACGAACCCGAAGTCCCGCACCCCCTCGGCCGACCAGGGCGCGCGCACGGTCAGCCGCGTCCCGTCGTCGGCGACCACCCCGGCCGCGTAACGGATCTTCGTACGGCCGCCCTTGACCAGGACGACCTCAACCGAGCGCGCGCGCATGCCTCACCAGTTTCGTCGAAAGGGCGTACCCGAAGCGGCGGTTGACCGCCAGCATCGGCTCGTTGGCGTCGTCGTTGCTGGTGAAGGCGTCGGTGAATCCCGCCGCGCGGGCGCGGCGCAGCGAGTCCGCCTTCACCAGCGTCGCCAGGCCCCGGCCGCGGTGCGCCCGCAGGGTGCCGGTCATCCCGGACAGGTAGCGGGTCGCCCGGTCGGTGTGCGCGGCGGTGAACGACGCCACCTCGCCGCCCACCACGGCCACCGTCGTCAGCTCCCGGTCCAGGAGCGGGTGGTTCCAGGTGTGGGTGAGCCAGTGCTCGTAGTCCGCGAACTCCACCGTGACGTCCCCGGGTTCGTCCAGCGTCGCCTGCGCGTCCGCCTCGAACAGCGGTCGCGGGTCGCCGGCGAAGTCCGCCCCGGTGCGCAGTTCGACGCCCGGCGGCGGCGCGGCGGGACCCGGCAGCGCGGCCCCGGCCAGGTCCAGGTGCTGGTGGCGCAGGGCGCGCCCGGCGGCGTACCCGTGGCGGGCGGCGAAGGCCAGCGCCCCCGGCTCGTCGTCGGCCCAGGCCGAGGCGCGCACCGCGCCCGTGCGCGCCAGGTGCTCCTCGCCGGTGCGCAGCAGCAGGGAGCCCGCGCCGAGGCGGCGGTGGGCCGGCTGGACGCCGGGCGTGCAGTAGCCCTGCCCCGGCTCGCTGCTCTCGTACGCCACCCCGGTCTGCGCGACGCCGACGACCCGGCCCTCGTGCTCGGCGACCAGGACGCGGAAGTGCTCGGCGGGATGCGCCCCGCGCAGGGTGAAGAGCAGGGCCCCGGGGGTGGTGACGAGGGACGGGAGGACGGCCCGCAGCACCCCGACGGCCGCGTCGGCGTCCTCCGGGTCGTCGGGGCGCAGGTCACGGACGATCACGGTCATGGGAACCGACGTTAGGCGGCACCGGGCGGGCGCGCCTCCGAATTTCCGGGCCCCCGCGGCTGCCGCATTCCGCGCTCCCGCGGCTACCGCTTTCCGGGCCCCCGTGGTCGCCGCGTCCGGGTGGTCGCGGGCGGGGTGCGGGAGAATCGCCGGGTGACCCTGAAGATCGCCATCGACCAGGCGGCCCCGGCCGCGCCCTACGAGCAGCTGCGGGCCCAGATCTCCGCCCAGGCCCGGTCGGGCCGCCTCCCCGTGGGCTACAAGCTGCCGACCGTCCGCGGCCTCGCGGAGGAGCTCGGGCTCGCGGCCAACACGGTCGCCAAGGCCTACCGGACCCTGGAGGCCGACGGAGTGATCGAGACCCGGGGGCGGGCCGGGAGCTTCGTGGCCGCCGCCGGGGACGCGGCGGCGCGCGCGGCGGCGACGGCCGCCGCCGGGTACGCCGAGGAGGCCCGCCGCCTCGGCCTGTCCCGCGCGGACGCGCTGCGGGCGGCGGAGGAGGCCCTGCGGGCGGCGTACGGGGCGTGAGCCCGGGCGCCCGGGACCCGTCCTAGGGCGTGTTGCGAAAGTCCCGCCTGCCCCGCGACGCCTGGCACTTCCCCAAGCTCTCGGCTTCGCTCGAGCAGGGGAGACCCCATTGCTCGCTGCGTTGTCGGGATCATCCAAGTACGTCCAGTACGAGGATGACCCTCCGCCTTGCGAGCGCACGCACCAGACGCCGCGGGGCCCGCCCTCCGGGCGGACGGCGCTACTTTCGCAACACGCCCTAGAGGTACATCCCCGCGTCCGCGCCCTTCGTCTGGTCCGGGATCGACGGGGGCGGGGTGCCGCGGCGCAGCGCGAACAGTTCGGCCAGGGTCGCGCCCTCGCGGCCCACGCCCTCCTCCGTGCCGAGCCACGCCACCGCCTCGCGCCGCGTCAGCGCCCCCACCTCGATGCGCGCCAGGCACCGCCCGGGCCGGACCACCGCCGGGTGCAGCCGCTCCAGGTCCTCGTTGGTGGTGACGCCGACCAGCACGTTGCGCCCCTGGCCGAGCAGGCCGTCCGTGAGGTTCAGCAGCCGGGAGAGCGCCTGCCCCGCCGTGTGCTTGGCCTCGCCCCGGATCAGCTCGTCGCAGTCCTCCAGGAGCAGCAGCCGCCAGCGGCCCTTGGCGGTGCCCTCGTCCTCGCCGATGGCGATGTCCATCAGGTAGCCGACGTCGTTGAAGAGCCGCTCCGGGTCGAGGACGCAGTCCACCTGGCACCAGTCCCGCCACGAGCGGGCCAGCGTGCGCAGCGCGGAGGTCTTGCCGGTGCCGGGCGGGCCGTGCAGCAGGAGGAGCCGGCCGGCGATGTCGTCCGGGGTGACCTTCATCAGCCGGTCCATCGCCTCGGCCACCGGCGCCGTGTAGTTGGGGCGGACCTCGTCCCAGGTGCCGGCGGCGATCTGGCGGGTGGTGCGGTGCGGGCCGCGCCGGGGCGACACGTACCAGAAGCCCATCGTCACGTTCTCCGGCTGGGGTTCGGGCTCGTCCTGGGCGTCGTCCGTGGCCTCCTTGAGCACCTTCTCGGCCAGCTCGGCGGTGGTGGCCGTGACCGTGACGTCCGCGCCCCGGTTCCAGCGGGACACCAGCAGCGTCCAGCCGTCGCCCTCGGCGAGCGTCGCGCTGCGGTCGTCGTCGCGCGCCGCGCGCAGCACGTGGGCGCCCTGCGGCAGCAGCGTGAGACCGGGTTTGACGCGGTCGACCGTGCGGCTGTGCGAGTAGGGCTGCTCGCCCGTCGCGAACCGGCCGAGGAACAGGGCGTCCACGACGTCGGACGGCGAGTCGCTGTCGTCGACGTTGAGCCGGATCGGAAGGCTGTCCTGTGGCTTGGCAGACATATGGCCATGATCGGGCACGGACCCGGTCCGCGCACGGTGTTTTGGAGTGTGGTGATACGTACGTGTCTCGGGAGCGCCGTCCCGATTGGGTGGTATGCCCGGAACGGCGCCCCGGGTGGTCAGCCGACCGCCTCCCGCGCCAGGTGTGCGGCCCGGCGGGCGCGGCGGACCACGGCGTAGCCGCGGGTGAGCGCCCGGTCCACGGCGAACTCCCGGCCGAGCGCGCGGCCCTCGACGAGCCGTTCGAAGGCGGCGTCCCCGGTGGACCGACGGACCGTCAGGCGCCGCAGCGCGTACGGCCCTTGGGCACGCCGGGCGAGCCCGTTGGCCACGGCGAGGGCCTGGGTGAACCCGGCGGCCCGCACCGCCCCGCGCACCCGGCGGCTGGAGTAGCCGTAGGGGTACGCGAACGAGACCGGCGGCCCGCCCAGCTGCTCGGCCACCAGCTCCCGGCAGCGCAGCGCCTCGAACCGCAGCCGCCCGTCGTCGAGTTGGTCCAGCTGCGGATGGCTGTGGCTGTGTCCGCCGACCTCCACCCCGGCCGCCGCGAGCGCGCGCACCTGGTCCCAGTCGAGCATGGCGTCCGGGGCGCCGCCGGTGTCGTACGGGCCGCGCAGCCAGCCCGTGGAGACGAACAGCGTCGCGGGGAAGCCGTGCGCGGCGAGCGCGGGCAGCGCGTGCCGGTGCACGCCCTCGTAGCCGTCGTCGAAGGTGATCAGGACCGGGCGGCGCGGCAGGGCGCCGCCCGAGCGCCAGGCGGCGGCCAGGGCGGCGGTGGTGAGCGGGGTGTACCCGCCCGCCGCGAGCACGGCCAGCTGCCGGGCGAACGCCCCGGGGGAGACCGACAGGGCGTGCGCCGCCGGGGCGGGCCGGTCCGCGACGGCGTGGTACATCAGCACCGGCACCGGCGCGTTCACGCCCCCGCCCCCTCGCGCACGGCCGCTCCCTCCCGGGGCGTTCGCCCGGCAGCTGGCCGTGCTCGCGGCGGGCGGGTACACCCCGCTC
>NZ_JBEOYE010000046.1:13410-73257 GCF_040296945.1 Streptomyces sp. NPDC001941
CCCCGGCCCCGGGCGCGAACCGCCCCCCCCCCCCCCCCGCCGGCCCGCCCCCCCCCGGGGGCCCGCCCGGACCCTCACCGGCGGGGCCCCCCCCCGGGCCCGCAGGGCGCCCCGGGCGTAGCCCCCGGCCGCCGCCGCGACCCCGGTCACGATGGCGCAGGCCCGGCCCGCGCCGCCCGGCCGGGCCAGCACGAAGTCGCGCAGGCCCCGGGCCACCCCGGCGGGCAGCACCCGGGTGGTGTAGCGCCGCTCGGTCTCCAGGCCCCGGCCCGCGCCGACGCTGCGGGCGACCAGCGCCTTGGACAGGCCCTCGGCGTAGGCGCGGGTGCGGAAGTAGGCGAACCGCTCGCGCCCGGGCGGGACCTTGTGGTGGATGACGGCCCGGTCGTCGACCAGCAGCACCGCACCGGGCACCGCCCGCGCCAGCCGGATGCACAGCTCGGTCTCCTCGCCGCCCAGCGGCCGCCGGCCGCCGTCGCGCCCGATGCCGGTGGCGAAACCGCCCGCGGCGTCGAACGCGGACCGCCGGAAGGAGGCGTTGCCGCCGAGCACGTTGCGCACCCGGACCCGGCCGGCGGGCAGCCCCCGGTAGGTGCAGCCGACCACCCAGTCGAACTCCTCGGGGAACCAGGCCGGGCGGCGCCCCGACGCCCAGGCGGGCAGGGTGCGCCCGCCGACGGCCTGCACCGCCGGGTCGTCGTACCCCTGGGCGAGGAAGCGCAGCCAGTCCGGCTCGGCGACCGCGTCGTCGTCGAGGAAGGCCACGAACTCGCCCCGGGCGGCGGCGATCCCGGTGTTGCGCCCGGCGGACAGGCCGCGGGGGCCCGCGTTGGCGAGCACCCGCACCCGCGCGCCGGGCGCCCCGTCCCCGTACTCCTCTTCGAGGCGCCGCCCCAGCGCCGCGTTGTGGTCGACCACGAGCAGCGTCTCCAGGGCGGGCAGCGTCTGGCGCCGCACCGAGGCGACGGCCGCGAGGATGTCGTCCCAGCGGTCCGCGGTGTAGGCGCAGACCACCACGGAGAACCGGCGCTCGCTCAAGGCGCGTCCCCCCGGGGGACGTCGACGGAGAAGGCGGCGCTGCCGCGGCGCGCGGCGCGGCGCACCCGCTCCTCCCGCAGGATCACCTTGAGCACCCGGACGCCGTCCCGTACGGCGTTGAGGTTGCTCACGCCGTGGATGCGCAGGTACTCGTGGCTGGGCACCTCCTGGACCCGCAGCCCGGCCTTGACGACCCGGATGTTGATCAGGGTCTCGATCTCGAAGCCGGTGCAGTCCAGCGTGATCTTGTCCAGGCAGTGCCGCCAGAACGCGTTGTAGCCGTAGCACAGGTCGGTGTAGCGGGCGCCGAACTTGGCGTTGACGATGGCGCACAGGGCCCGGTTGCCGAGCCGGCGGATCAGGGTCATGTCATCGGTACCGCCGCCGTTGGCGAAGCGGGAGCCCTTGGCGAAGTCGGCGCCGCCGACCAGCGCGGAGACGTAGCTGACGATCTCCTGGCCGTCGGCCGAGCCGTCCGCGTCGACCATCACGATGATGTCGCCGGTGCAGGCGGCGAAGCCGCTGATGAGGGCGTCCCCCTTGCCCTTGCCGACCTGTTTGACGACCTTGACGTCGGGCCGGAGCTCCCGGGCGACGCGCACGGTGCTGTCGGTCGAGTTGCCGTCGACGAGCACCACTTCGTGGATCCAGCCGGGCAGGCTGCGGAAGACGTACGGGAGGTTCTCCGCCTCGTTCATGGCGGGGATGACCACGCTCACCGGTGGCGCGATCGCGAGGTGCGAGGTGATGGCCCGGTACTGCGCCGCCAAACGGCCGTCCTCGGAATCCGAAGGGGCGACCGGCGGCAGGAAGGAGCTCATGAGTCTGTTTCCCTCTCGTCCGGTGGACCGCCCGCCCCCGGGCGGTCCGGATGAGTGTCCGGTTCGAAAGGGGGGTTCTCACCCCGGGCCATGACGGAATGGATCTCCGTGCCATGGACTCCGTGCCGTGAAAATGCAAAGGGTGAGCTGGTATTGCCGACTGCGCGGCCCGTGACCGGCAAAGCGCACGCCGAGCACGGCACCCCCCTACCGCGCCCCGCCACGGCCGTCACTGCGACGCTTGAGCCCTCCCCAGAGCCGCTGTGCGCGATCGTCCGTTGCGGGTGGATGTAAGACGGTA
This sequence comes from Streptomyces sp. NPDC001941, assembly GCF_040296945.1. Lineage (NCBI taxonomy): Bacteria > Bacillati > Actinomycetota > Actinomycetes > Kitasatosporales > Streptomycetaceae > Streptomyces > Streptomyces sp. NPDC001941. Next base: position 15,571 of record NZ_JBEOYE010000046.1, read on the forward strand.
TTGACGATGGGGACCGTATGGCAAGGCCTGTAACGGGCCTCACGTCCTTTCCTCATGGGTCGTTCTTCCACGGTCGGATACGGAGACGGTCCGCGAGGGCGGCGGAGTTCCGGCCGCTGTGTCACAGAAGGGTTTAGCTCGGTAACCCGGATATGACGACACCCCAGCAGCCTCATTCACACCAAGGAGTGAGAGCGCTTGTCATGGCTCGCCGAATTCCCGATCTTGCGGTAAAGCGCGGTAAAAGGACGTGAATTGACGATCAAGCCGCGGGAACGCGCCGGACGGTCACTTCCGGACGCCCCGCGTCCGTCTGGAGGCCGCCGCGACGAGCGGCGCCAGCAGGGAGAGGGCGGCCACCGCCGCCACCGCGCCGCGCACCGACCAGCCGTCGAAGGCGAGCAGCGCGCGGGCCACCGCCGTGTCGAGGAGCACGGCCCCGCCCGCCGCGACGGCCGCACGGGCCCCCGGGGCGAGCCGGGGCAGCGCGGCGGCGATGCCCGCGGCCGGGGCGGCCAGCAGGAAGAACACGGCGCACGGCGCCCGCAGTGGTGAGTCGAGGCCGGCCAGCGGGAGCGCCGCTCCGGCCGCCGCGACGGCGACCGCGACGCCCGCGAGCAGCGCGAGGGCGTCCGACCGGGTCGGGACGGGCGACTTGTTCGGCATGGTCTGCATGGCGGTGTTCGCCCCCTGGGGCGCCGGATGCCGGATTCCGAGGCTGTTCATCCTGAGCCTGGCTCGACTGACCGTCAAGAACGCCTGGGGTCACCGGTTCCTCGCCAAATCTTCTTGGCATGGACACTTCCAGCATCGCCTACTCCCCGGTACAAAAAGTCCGGCAGAGATCCTGCTAAGAGGAGGTTCCATGAAACTGTCCCGCGTCGCGGCTCTCTCGTCCTCGCTCCTGCTCGGTGCCGTGCTCGCCCTCACCGGGGCGGGGCAGGCGCAGGCCGCCGCAGTCGACTACGTGGCCCTGGGTGACTCGTACTCCTCGGGCGTCGGCTCCGGTTCGTACGACGGCTCCAGCGGCGACTGCAAGCGCACGCCGAAGGCGTACCCGGCCCTGTGGGCCGCCGCCAACTCACCCTCCTCGTTCGCGTTCACGGCGTGCTCGGGCGCTCGTACGGGTGATGTGACGTCCGGTCAGCTCGGCCCGCTGAACGCCTCCACCGACCTCGTCTCGATCACCATCGGCGGCAACGACGCCGGCTTCGCGGACGTCATGACCACCTGCGTCCTGCAGTCCGAGTCCACCTGCGTCAACCGGGTCAACCAGGCCAGGGCGTACGTCGACTCGACCCTGCCGGGCAAGCTCGACGCCGTGTACTCGGCGATCAGAGCCAAGGCCCCCGGCGCCCGGGTCGTCGTGCTCGGCTACCCCCGCTTCTACAAGCTCTCCGGCAGCTGCGTGACCGGTCTGAGCGAGGCCGAGCGCACCGCGATCAACAGCGCGTCGGACTACCTCAACGCCGCCACCGCCAAGCGGGCCGGCGCCCACGGGTTCACCTTCGCCTCGGTCGTCCCGCAGTTCACCGGCCACGAGATCTGCTCGGGCTCGGCCTGGCTGCACAGCGTGAACTGGCTCAACATCGGCGAGTCCTACCACCCCACCGCCGCCGGCCAGTCCGGTGGCTACCTGCCCGCGTTCAGGGCTGTGGCGTAGCGGAGTACCCGGGGGAGGACGCGTCGCCCGACGGGCTCGCGTCCTCCTCGCACGTGACCGAGAAGGACACCCAGTTCGAGTTCACCGGCACCGGCGAGCGGACCTCGATCCGCACCCGGTCGCGGCGCGTCCCGCCCTGCGGGTACGCGGTCACCGTGTGGTTCACCTCGCGTGCCGCCTCGCCGCCCGCCGGGAAGCGCAGCGTCTTCCAGTCGCCCGAGCCCTCGCCGCTCTCGGTGGCCCAGCGGTACTCGACCGTCGCGGGCACGCGCCCCACCGTGACGGCCCCGCTGAACGCGGGAGCCTGCCGGTCCGGCGGCGGGCACGTCCCGCTGTAACTCCCGCGCACCTCCTGCGCGTACACCTGGACGGTCTGCCGGGGCGGCGCCGAGGACGACGGCTCCTTCGACGGCTCGTCGGAGGAGGCCGAGGGCGAAGGGTCCTCGGACGACGGGCTCTTCCCGCCGGTCGTGGCGCCACCGCCGGGGACCGTGGCGCTGCTCGACGAACCCGCCGAAGCACCGCCCCCGGCCTGCCCGTCACCGCCGGCCCTGCCGTTGAGCAGGACGTACGCCAGCGCCGCCAGCGCCAGCAGGAGCAGCGCGATCCCCGCCGCCAGCGCCGCCCCCGCCTTCCGGTCCCGCCGGGGCTCCGGCGCGCCGGCCGAGGTGTCGGAGGCGGGCCCGTACCCGGCGGCCGTGGTCGCCGCCCCCGCGGAGGGCACCGGCACCGGCATCGGCAGCGGGGGAGTGGGCGCGGTCATCGTCGGGGCGTAGGGCCCGGCCGCCGCCGCGCCCGGGTCGCGCGGGGTGCCGCCCGCGCCCACGATCCGCAGCTGGTGCTCGGCCTCGGCGGCCGTCATCCGCTCCTGCGGCTCCTTGCGCAGCAGGCCCTCGATCACCGGGGCCAGCGCGCCCGCCCGGCGCGGCGGCGGCAGCTCCTCGTCCACGACGGCCCGCAGCGTGTTCAAGGGCGTGTCCAGGCGGAACGGGGAGTTGCCCTCGACGGCCGCGTACAGCAGTACGCCCAGCGACCACAGGTCCGACTCCGGTCCGGCCGGACGCCCCAACGCCCGTTCGGGAGCCAGGAATTCGGGCGAGCCGATCAGCTCCCCGGTCATGGTGAGGTTGGAGGTGCCCTCCACCACGGCGATGCCGAAGTCGGTCAGCACCACCCGGCCGTCGTTGGACAGCAGCACGTTGCCCGGCTTCACGTCCCGGTGCAGCACGCCCGCCTCGTGCGCGGCGCGCAGCGCGGCCAGCACCTCCGCGCCGATGTGCGCGGCCCGGCGCGGGGACATCGGGCCCTCCGCGTCCAGCTCCTCGGAGAGGGTGAGGCCGCGCACCAGCTCCATCACGATCCACGGGCGGCCCTGGTCGTTCTGCACGTCGTACACGGTGACGACGTTGCGGTGGGTGATCCGGGCCGCCGCCCAGGCCTCCCGCTCCAGGCGCGCGTACAGCCGGCGCACCTCGGCGTCCGGCAGTCCGGAGGGGGCCCGCACCTCCTTGACCGCCACCTCGCGGCCGAGCACCTCGTCACGGGCCCGCCAGACCACCCCCATGCCGCCCTCGCCCAGCGGGCCGAGCAGCCGGTAACGCCCCGCGATCAGCTGATTCTCCGGCACGCGAGCCCCCTCCGCAGTGGCGCGGCATCTCGGTGGAAACCTCTCAAAGTTAGCTCAACTCCAGGTCCCCGGCGCCCCTTCGGCCGCAGATCCGCGCGGGCGGCCCCGGCGGATCCGCAGGCGTGGACGGCGGCCCGGGCGGGTAGCCGGAGGGGGACAGCAGAGGCACACCGGACCGGATGTCCAACTCGCCCTGGAATCAGATGTATTCGGAGAGTAACCGAAAGGCCGTCAACCCTCGTACCGGAGTGGTGAATCCTGCGACCGGGATACACGGGTGTCATCGCGGGGGGATAGGGTTAACCTGCCCGGGCCGGGTGCCCTCGTACGGGTGGGGAGTGACATGGAACAGATAACAGTGCGCAGCAGGCCGCGCGTGCCTGCCATCACGTGCGGGAGCAGCGCGACCAGTTCGCGGCTCGACCGCCATCTCTCGGTGCTCGGCGGACCCGCCGTGCCCCAGCGCGAGGCGGCCGAGGCCACCTCCCTCATGCGCGAACTGACCTCACGCGACCGTGAGGTTTCGCACACCCGCCGCAAGAGCGCGCGCGTGTCGCTGTTCGCCCCGCTGCGCCGCCTGCGGCGCACCCTCTTCGGCAACGGAGGCTGACGGCATTCCACCGGCGGCACGGCCGCCCCGCAACACCCGCACACGCGCAGCCCGTTGCGGCCCCGCCCACCCCGGGGCCGTACCGGTCCGCGCACCGCACCAGACGCCTCAGCGGACCACCCCCGCCGCGCGCAGCGCGTCCAGCTCCTCGGCACCGAGCCCCAGCTCACCCAGGACCGCGTCCGTGTGCTCCCCCAGCGCGGGAACGGGCCCCATCCCGGCCTCCGGCCCGCCGGGGAACGTGATCGGCGGCAGCATCGCCCGCAGCGGCCCCACCGGCGTGTCCACCTCCCGCCAGCGGTCCCGCGCGGCGAGCTGCGGATGGGCGGCCACGTCCGCCACCGTGTTCAGCCGGGCGCAGGCGATCCCCGCCTCCTCCAGGCGCGCCACCGCCTCCGCCGCCGGCAGCGCGCCCAGCGCCTCCGCCACCGCCGCGTCCGTCTTCGCCCGGCGTTCCACCCGGGCCGTGTTCGTCGCGAACGCCGGGTCGCGCGCCAGCTCCGGGCGGCCGAGCACCCGCTCGCACAGCCGCACCCACTCCCGGTCGTTCTGCACCGAGAGCAGCACCCGGCCGCCGTCCGCCGTCGGGTACGCGTCGTAGGGGGCGATCACGGCGTGCGCCAGGCCCGTGCGCGCCGGGGCCGTGCCCCCGTGCATCCCGTGGTGCAGCGGGTGGCCCATCCACTCCGCGAGCGACTCCAGCATCGAGATCTCCACCGGGCCGCCCCGCCCGGTCGTGCCGCGCCGCAGCAGCGCGGCCAGCACCCCGGAGAAGGCGTACATGGCCGCCGCGACGTCCGCCGCCGGGATCCCCGCCTTCACCGGCTCCCCGGGCGTGCCGGTCACCGACACCAGGCCCGCCTCGCACTGCACGAGCATGTCGTAGGCCCGCTTGTGCGCGTACGGGCCGCCCGCGCCGTACCCCGAGACGTCCACCGCGACCAGCCGCGGGTGCGCCGCGCACAGAGTCGCCGCGTCCAGGCCGAGCCGGGCCGCCGCGCCCTGCGCCAGGTTCTGCACGAACACGTCCGCGTCCGCCACCAGACGGCGCACCAGGGCCAGGCCGCGCGGGTCCTTCAGGTCCACGGCCAGCGACTCCTTGCCCCGGTTGCACCACACGAAGTGCGAGGCGAGGCCCGCGGCGGCGGTGTCGTACGCGCGGGCGAAGTCCCCGCCGTCGGGCCGCTCCACCTTGATCACCCGGGCGCCGAGGTCGGCGAGCTGGCGGGTGGCGAAGGGCGCGGAGACGGCCTGTTCGACGGAGACGACGGTGATCCCGTCCAGGGGCAGCGGCTGAGTGGTCATGGCAGCCGTACCTATCGCGTACCGGCCGCGCCTGTCACCCCCGCCACCGGTCCGACGGGGCGTCAGAGCAGCGCGAACTGCCCGCCCGGGCCCTCCTCCAGGTGGTCCAGGACCGACGCGGGGCGGCGCGCCGACGGCGGTACGGAGGGCAGCGGGCCCAGGTCGTCCGCCGCCTCCACCGGCTCCTCGGCGGCGACCAGCGCCAGGACCGTGATCAGCTCCAGGAGCTGCGAGGTCCACTCCTGGGTCCACCCGCCGCCGACCGCGTCCAGGGTGCCGGGCTCCGCCGTGCGCACCCGCCGCTCGAACCACAGCTCCAGCACCCGCACGCCCGCCACCCGGAAGTCCCAGGCGGCCCGCGGCACCGGCGCCACCCGGCCCTCGTCCAGGCTGAGCACCTCCTCCGCCGGGTCGTACGCCATGGCGCGCGGCCGGGCCGGGAGCGCCTGGCGCACGTAGGGCCGCCGGCCGCCCGGCAGCCGGGGCCGCCCGCCGCCGCGCGCGCCGCGCAGCTGCGCGGTCAGCAGGCGCTGTCCGCGGGCCACCCCCCGGGCCCAGACGGCCGGGTCGGCGGGCAGCGGGACCTCGGAGCCCCGGGCGCCCGCGCGGGCCGTCGCGGCGACCCAGGCGAGCACGTCCTCGGGCGCCACGTCGAGCCGGTAGCGGGCGGTGAGCAGGTCGAGGAGGCCCGGGGCGAGGTTGGGCTCGGTGCCGCCCGGCCTGCGGTACAGCGGGCGGATCCGGCCCGGGCGCCCGGCGGGGGAGCGGCCGTCGGGCAGCACCGCGGACACCAGCACGGCGGGGCCGCCGCCCCCGGGCACGTACCCCTGCTCCACCGCGAACAGCTGGTGCTCGTCCGCCACCCGCCACAGCTCGGGCCGGGCCGCGTCGATCAGCCGGTGGTCCGGCAGCAGCCACTGCTCGTCGAACGGGCCGTGCGCGATCCGCACCGGCTCCGGGCACGGCCCGGCCTCCCCGGCGAGCTGCCCGGTGCCCGTGGAGTGCCCCGGCAGGGCGGCCACCGAGGTGCGCAGGGTGCGGGCCCTGGACTCCTGGAACAGTGCGGCGCGCTCCTCGCCCCCGGCCCGCAGCAGCGCGTCCCAACGGGAGCGCAGGGTGCGGGAGTCGGGAGCGACGACCCATGAACGCCCGTACCGCAGCGGCGGCGTGGACCACGGCATCAGGTCATCAAGCAGCATGGCCCAAGCCTACGAGCCGGAGGGGGAGGGCACACGCGGGCGCCTCACTCCGCGTCCACCGTCACCGAGAAGGAGAACCGGTCGCCCCGGTAGCGGATGCGGGCCACGTCCACCACCCGGCCGGCCGCGTCGTAGGTGACGCCCGTGTAGTGCAGGATCGGCGAGAGCAGCGGGACCCTGAGCAGCTCGGCCGTCTCCGGGTCCGCGAGCCGGGCCTCCACGGTGTCGGTGATCCGGCTGATCCGGACCCCGACGACGTCCCGCAGCACCTTCGTCATCGGCCAGCGCTCCAGGGCCGCCACGTCCAGCTTCTCGGCGACGTCCGGGCGCACCGCGTTCTCCGCCCAGTTCGTCGGCTCGCCGCTCTCGCCGTCGCGGCGCAGCCTGCGGTACGTGACGACCTCGGCCAGGCCGGGGAAGTGCTCCACCAGGTCCCCGGGCACCGGGCCCGACGCGTACCCGAGGACGGTCGTCGCCTCGCCGGACTGCTGGGCCACGATCGCGTCGATGGAGCCGAGCAGCCGGCGCGGGGCGCCCCGGCGGGCGCCCGGCTCGATGAACGTGCCGCGTCTGCGGTGCCGGCTGATCAGCCCCTCCTCCTCCAGCTCCTTCAGCGCCTGGCGCATGGTGAGCACGCTCACCCCGTAGTGCGCGGCCAGCTGCTCCTCGGTGGGCAGCCGCAGCGGGGCGTCCGGGCCCCGCCCGAGTATCGAGGCGCGCAGCGACTGCGACACCTGGTACCAGAGCGGCAGCTTGCGGTTCAGGACGAGCGAGTCCGGGGCGAAGGAGGACGTCACGGCATCTCCGATCGGATCCGGCCCTACGGCCGGAAGTGGCGCTGAAGACCCTGCCACACGTCGTCGTACCCCCGTTGCAGGTGATCAGCTCCCGCCGCCTGGGCGGTGGCGGTGACCGGCCAGCGGGTCTCGAACATGAACGCGAGTCCGTCGTCGATCCGCTGCGGCGCCAGCTCGGCGGCGCTGGCCTTGTCGAACGTCTCCCGGTCGGGTCCGTGCGCGGACATCATGTTGTGCAGCGAGCCGCCGCCCGGGACGAACCCCTCGGCCTTGGCGTCGTACGCGCCCTCGATCAGGCCCATGTACTCGCTCATCACGTTGCGGTGGAAGTACGGCGGGCGGAAGGTGTCCTCGCCGACCAGCCAGCGCGGCGCGAAGACCACGAAGTCGACGCCCGCCAGGCCCGGGGTGTCGGAGGGGGAGGTGAGGACCGTGAAGATCGACGGGTCCGGGTGGTCGTAGGAGATCGTCCCGATGACGTTGAAGGCGCGCAGGTCGTAGACGTACGGGACGTGGTTGCCGTGCCAGGCGACGACGTCCAGCGGCGAGTGGTCGTAGGTGGCCGACCAGAGGTTGCCGCAGAACTTGTTGACCACCTCGACCGGGCCCTCGACGTCCTCGTACGCGGCGGTCGGCGCCCGGAAGTCCCGGGCGTTGGCCAGGCCGTTGGCGCCGATCGGGCCCAGGTCGGGCAGGGCGAACGGCTGCCCGTAGTTCTCGCACGCGTACCCCCGGGCGCTCCCGTCGAGCAGCTCGACCCGGAAGCGCACCCCGCGCGGGACCAGCGCGACCTCGCCGGGGCGGACCGCGAGCAGGCCCAGCTCGGTGCGGAGCAGCAGGCCGCCGCGCTCGGGGACGATCAGCAGCTCGCCGTCGGCGTCGCTGAAGACCCGGTCCATGGAGGCGTTGGCGTGGTAGAGGTGCACGGCCATGCCGGTGCGCTGGGCGGCGTCGCCGTTGCCGCCGAGCGTCCACAGGCCGGCCAGCCAGTCGGTGCCGGGCGCGGGCTCGGGCAGCGGGTTCCAGCGCAGCCGGTTGGGGTCGGGCACGGTCTCGGTGAACGGCGCCGTGCGCACCGCGCCGTTGTCGACGCGGGCGAACGGCGGGTGCGCGGCCGAGGGGCGGATCCGGTACAGCCACGAGCGCCGGTTGTGGGCGCGCGGCTCGGTGAAGGCGCTGCCGCTGAGCTGCTCCGCGTACAGGCCGAGGGGCGCGCGCTGGGGGGAGTTGCGGCCGTGCGGCAGCGCCCCGGGCACCGCCTCGGAGCTGTGCTCGTTGCCGAAGCCGGAGAGGTACTCCAGCGCCTCGGCGGTCTTGCGCGCCTGGTCGTCCACGGTCATCGCCCGCTCCTGCCCTCGGTCGAACACGGAATCCTATGTATGACCGTAGGATTCCGTGCGGCGTCCGTCAACGGCGCGCCCCCGCGCTTCAGCGGCATGATGGGGGGCGTGCCCCAGTCGAACGCCCTCCGCCGCACCCCGGTCCAGCGGCGCAGCGCCGAGCGCCTCGCCCGGATCCTCGACGCGTGCGCCGAGCTGCTCGACGAGACCGGTTACGAACAGCTGAGCACCCGCGCCGTCGCCGTGCGCGCCGGCGTCCCCATCGGCTCCGTCTACCGCTTCTTCGGCAACAAGCGCGCCCTGGTCGCCGCCCTCGCCCACCGCAACCTCGACCACTACGCCGAGCGCGTGGCGGCCCGCCTCGCGGCCCCGCCCGCCACCGGGGCCGGCGCGGCCATCGACGTCGTCCTCGACGAGTACCTCGCCATGAAGCGCACCGTCCCCGGCTTCGCGCTGGTCGACTTCGGCGTCCCCGCCCCCGACGACGACCCCAACCACCTGGTCGCCGACCGGCTCTGCGAGCTGCTCGCCGCCCACCTCGGCCGGGACGCCGACGAGCGGCTGCGGCGCAAGGTCCTGGTCGGCGTGGAGGCCACCGACGCCCTGCTCCAGCTCGCCTTCCGCACCGACCCGTCCGGCGACGCCGGGCTGATCGCCGAGTGCCGCGAGCTGCTGCACGCCTACCTGGTGCCGTTCCTGGAGTGAGGGCGCCCGGGGGATCTCCTGGGGTACGGAGCTCCTGGTGCGGGCGCCTCCCGGGGGATCCCCAGTGGTACGGAACTCCTGGAGCGCGCGCCTCCGGTCCCGGTGGCGCGCGGCCCGGGCGATTCGGGCGGGACGAGAGCCCCGGCCCCTCCCGGACGTGCCTACCGGTCGGTATGCTCGGCCGCGGCCCCGTCCGCAGCCGTACCGACCCGCCGTCACCCCGGCCGACCGGCCGGGCCGGCCCACCAGGAGTCCACGATGCCGCGCACCGCCCTGCGTATCTGTCCCCTCTGCGAGGCCACCTGCGGGCTCGCCCTCACCGTCGAAGGGACCCGCGTCACCGGGGCGCGCGGCGACCGCGACGACGTGTTCAGCCGGGGGTTCGTCTGCCCCAAGGGCGCCGCCTTCGGCGAACTCGACGCGGACCCCGACCGGCTGCGCACCCCGCTGCTGCGCGACGGCGGCGAGCTGCGCGAGGCCACCTGGCAGGAGGCGTTCGACGCGATCGCCGCCCGCGTCCCCGCGCTCGTCGCCGAACACGGGGCCGACGCCGTCGCCGTGGTCCTCGGCAACCCCAACGTGCACACCATGGCCGGCGCCCTCTACCCGCCGCTGCTGCTCGGCCGGCTGGGCACCCGCAACATCTACACCGCCTCCACCCTCGACCAGATGCCCAAGCACGTCTCCAGCGGGCTGCTCTTCGGCGACGCCTTCGCCGTCCCCGTGCCCGACCTGGACCGCACCGACCACCTGCTCCTCCTCGGCGCCAACCCGCTCGACTCCAACGGCAGCCTGTGCACCGCCCCCGACTTCCCCGGCCGGCTCAAGGCGCTGCGCCGCCGCGGCGGCACCCTCACCGTCGTCGACCCCCGGCGCACCCGCACCGCCCGCCTCGCCGACCGGCACGTCGCCATCCGCCCCGGCGCCGACGCGCTGCTGCTCGCCGCGCTCGCCCAGGTCCTGTTCGCCGAGGGCCTGGCCGACCCGGGCCCCCACCTCGCCCCGCACCTGGAGGGCCTGGCCGAACTGGAGGAGGCGGTACGGGACTTCACGCCCGAGGCGGTCGCCGGTGCCTGCGACGTACCGGCCGGGGAGATCCGTACGATCGCCCGGGAGCTCGCCGCCGCGCCCACCGCCGCCGTCTACGGCCGGGTCGGCAGCTCCACCGTCGAGTTCGGCACCCTCGCCAACTGGCTGGTCGACGTCCTCAACGTGCTCACCGGCAACCTCGACCGGCCCGGCGGCGCCCTCTTCCCGCTCTCCGCCACCGTCCCCGCGCCCCGGCCCCCGGGACCCGGCCGCGGCTTCGCGCTCGGCCGCTGGGCCAGCCGCGTCTCCGGGCACCCCGAGGCCAAGGGCGAACTCCCCGTCGCCGCGCTCGCCGAGGAGATCGAGACCCCCGGCGAGGGCCGGGTGCGCGCCGTGATCGCCATCGCCGCCAACCCGGTGCTCTCCGCCCCCGACGGCGACCGGCTCGACCGGGCGCTGGCCGGGCTGGACTTCATGGTCAGCGTCGACCCGTACCTCAACGAGACCTCGCGCCACGCGGACGTCGTGCTGCCCCCGCCGCCGCCGTCCCGCAGCGCCCACTTCGACTTCGCCTTCAACGGCTTCGCGGTGCGCAACCAGGTCCGCTACACCCCGGCCGCCGTGCCCCTGGAGGACGGGCGGATGGACGAGTGCGAGATCCACGCCCGGCTCGTCCTCGCGGTCGGCGGAGCGCACGGCGCCCCGCCCGCCGCCGTCGACGAACAGGCCATCGCCCGTGCCCTGGCCAAGGCCGTCGCCGAACCCCACTCGCCGCTGTACGGGCAGGACCCCGAGAAGGCCGCCGCCGCGCTGGGCGGCTCCACCGGACCGGAGCGGCGCCTGGACCTGATGCTGCGCGCGGGCCCGTACGACCTCACCCTCGACGCGCTGCTCGCCCACCCGCACGGCATCGACCTCGGCCCGCTGGAGCCCCGGCTGCCCGGCCCGCTCAGGACCCGCAGCGGGCGGATCGAACTGCTGCCCGGCGCCCTGGCCGCCGACCTGCCCCGGCTGCGCGCCGCGCTCGACGGTCCCGCCACCGGCTCGCTCGTCCTGGTCGGCCGCCGCCACCTGCGCTCGAACAACAGCTGGATGCACAACGTGCCCGCCCTGAACGGCGGTTCCAACACCTGCACGCTCCAGATCCACCCCGCCGACGCCACCCGGCTCGGCATCGGCGACGGCGACACCGTGCGGGTGCGCTCCGACGGCGGCGAGGTGCGGGCCCCCGCCGAGGTCACCGACGCGGTGCGCACCGGCGTGGTGAGCCTGCCGCACGGCTGGGGCCACGACCGGCCCGGCACCAGGATGGCGGTCGCCGCCGCCCGCCCCGGCGTCAACGTCAACCAGCTCCTGGACGGCAGCAGGCTCGACCCGCTGTCGGGCACCGCCGTGCTCAACGGCTTCCCGGTGGAGGTGACACCCCTGCGTTGAGCTGGGGTTTTGCTCGTATTGCTCACGCGTCAACACCTTGTTAACGCGATCTCACGCGCCCTACGGTCGTCCGGACCGCCGCCCCGGCGGGAGTTCAAGGGTGAACGTGAGGTGACCTCCATGCTGACCATCCTCGGCTTCGGCATGATCGCGACCTTCCTGGTCCTGATCATGCTGAAGAAGATGTCGCCGATCGCGGCGCTGGTCCTGATCCCCGCGCTGTTCTGCGTCCTGGTCGGCCAGGGGGCACAGCTCGGGGACTACGTCATCGACGGCGTCGGGAAGCTCGCGCCCACCGCGGCCATGCTGATGTTCGCCATCGTCTACTTCGGCGTGATGATCGACGCGGGCCTGTTCGACCCGGTGGTGCGGGGCATCCTGCGCTTCTGCAAGGCCGACCCGATGCGGGTGGTCGTCGGTACGGCGGTGCTCGCCGCGATCGTCTCGCTGGACGGCGACGGCTCCACCACCTTCATGATCACCGTCTCGGCCATGTACCCGCTGTACAAGCGGCTGGGGATGAGCCTGGTCGTGATGACCGGCGTCGCCGCCACCGCCAACGGCGTGATGAACACGCTGCCCTGGGGCGGCCCCACCGCCCGCGCCGCCACCGCCCTGAAGGTGGACGCGGGCGACGTGTTCGTCCCGATGATCCCCGCGCTCGCCGCCGGACTGGTCTTCGTGCTCCTCCTCGCGTACGTCCTCGGCCGCCGCGAGCGCAAGCGCGTCGGCCACCTCTCCCTGGACCGGGTGCTCGTGGCCGAGCCGGAGCCCGAGGCCGTCCTGGCGGGCGCCGGGGCCGGTCCGGCGGGCGAGGGCCCGAAGCGGACGGCGGGCGGCGGCGCGGGCACCTCCGACGCGCCGGGCGCGGCCGGCACGGCCGACGGCGGGGACGACGCCGACGACGAGGGCCTGCGCGGGCTCGACCCGCACCGCGCGACCCTGCGCCCCCGGCTGTACTGGTTCAACGCGGCCCTCACCGTGGCGCTGCTCGCCTCCATGATCATGGAGGTGCTGCCGATCCCGGTGCTCTTCCTGCTCGGCGCCGCCCTCGCGCTCACCGTCAACTACCCGCGCATCCCCGACCAGAAGGCCCGCATCGCCGCCCACGCGGACAACGTCCTCAACGTCTCCGGCATGGTCTTCGCCGCCGCCGTCTTCACCGGCGTCCTCACCGGCACCGGCATGGTCAAGCACATGGCCGACTGGCTCGTCGGCGCCATCCCGGACGGGATGGGCCCGCACATGGCCCTGGTCACCGGCCTGCTCAGCCTGCCGCTCACGTACTTCATGTCCAACGACGGCTTCTACTTCGGCGTGCTGCCCGTCCTCGCCGAGGCCGGTGCCGCGCACGGCGTCTCGCCGCTGGAGATCGCCCGCGCCTCGCTCGTCGGCCAGGCCCTGCACATGTCCAGCCCGCTGGTCCCCGCCGTGTACGTCCTGGTGGGCATGGCCAAGGTCGAGTTCGGCGACCACACCCGCTTCACGGTCAAGTGGGCCGCGCTCACCTCACTGGTGGTCCTCGCCGCCGGGATCCTCTTCGGGATCATCTGAGGTGACGTCCACCGCCGACCGGGTGCCCGGGAACCCCCGGGGCTGGCTGCTGCGCCTCGTCATCGCCTTCTGCTTCGCGCAGGGGGCGGTGTCGATGGCGCGCCCGGCCGTCTCCTACCGGGCCCTCTCGCTGGGCGCCGACGAACGGGCCGTCGGCGTGATCGCCGGGGCGTACGCGCTGCTGCCGCTGTTCGCCGCCGTCCCGCTGGGACGCCGCACCGACCAGGGGCGCTGCGCCCCGCTGTTGCCGCTGGGCGTCGCGCTGATCGCGGTCGGCTGCGCGGCCGGCGGGCTCGCGGACGACCTGGTGGCGATGGCCGCGTGGAGCGGGGTGACCGGCCTGGGGCACCTGTGCTTCGTGATCGGCGCGCAGTCGATCGTGGCCCGCCAGTCCGCCCCGGCCGAACAGGACCGCAACTTCGGCCACTTCACCATCGGCGCCTCGCTCGGCCAGCTCATCGGCCCGATGGCCGCCGGGTGGCTCATCACCGGTGACATGGCACGCACCACCTCGCTCGCCCTGGTGGTCTCGGCGGGCGTCGCCGTGGTCTCCACCGCCTCGCTGTGGCGGATCGAGCGGCGCGCCGGACGGGCCGCCGGGCGCGCCGCCGCGCCCGCGAAGGTGCCCGTCCACCGGATCCTGCGCACCCGGGGCGTCCCGGCCGGGATCTGCGTCAGCCTCGCCGTGCTCTCCGCCACCGACGTCCTCACCGCCTACCTGCCCGTGGTCGGCGAGCACCGCGGCATCGCGCCCGCGACCGTCGGACTGCTGCTCAGCCTGCGGGCCGCGGCCACCATCGCCTGCCGCCTGGTGATGACCCCGATGATCCGGCTGCTCGGCCGCACCGCGCTGCTGGTGGCGACCTGCCTGCTGGGCGGGGCGCTGTGCGCGGCGATCGCGCTGCCCGTGCCGGTGTGGGCGCTGGCCGTGGTGCTCGCGCTGCTCGGGTTCTGCCTGGGGGTGGGGCAGCCGCTGTCGATGACCACGGTGGTGCGGGCGGCCCCGGCCGACGCCCGCTCCACGGCCCTGGCGCTGCGGCTGACCGGCAACCGGCTGGGCCAGGTCGCGACGCCCGCGGCGGCCGGGCTGGTCGCGGGGGTGGCCGGGGTGGCGGCGCCGTTCGTCCTGCTCGGGGTCCTGCTGGTGACGGCGGGGGCGTGGGGCGCGGTCCCGGTGCCGGAGGCCGGCCGGGGCGTACGGGAGGCGGCGGAGGAGACCGCGGCCCGGACCTGACCGCCGGCACCGGGGCGCCGCCTGGCCGGGCATCCCCTGGTGCCGGAAAACTAACGGCGCTAGTTTGGCCTCCACGCCCCAGGTTCCGTGAGGAGAAGCGATGAAGGCCCACGACGGCATGTACATCGACGGCGACTGGCGGCCCGCCGCGGGCACCGGGACGATCGAGGTGGTCAACCCGGCCGACGAGCAGGTCATCGCCCACGTCCCGGCCGGCGGCGCCGAGGACGTCGACGCCGCCGTACGGGCCGCCCGCGCGGCCTTCCCCGGCTGGGCCGCCACCCCGCCCGCCGAGCGCGCCGCCCGGCTGGCCGCGCTGCGCGGCGTGCTCGCCGCCCGCCAGGGCGAGATCGCCGAGACGGTCACCGCCGAACTGGGCGCGCCGCCGCAGCTGGCGCAGGCGGTGCACGCCGGACTGCCGGTCGTGGTCGCCGGTTCGTACGCCGAACTGGCCGCCTCGTACGCCTTCGAGGAGAAGGTCGGCAACTCCACCGTGCTCCACGAGCCGCTCGGCGTCGTCGGCGCCATCACGCCCTGGAACTACCCGCTGCACCAGGTCGTCGCCAAGGTGGCGCCCGCCCTCGCCGCGGGCTGCACGGTCGTCCTCAAGCCCGCCGAGGACACCCCGCTGACCGCCCAGCTGTTCGCCGAGGCCGTCCACGAGGCGGGCCTGCCCGCCGGCGTGTTCAACCTGGTCACCGGGTTCGGCCCGGTCGCCGGCCAGGCCCTCGCCGAGCACGAGGGCGTGGACCTGGTCTCCTTCACCGGCTCCACCGCCGTCGGCCGGAAGATCGGCGCCATCGCGGGCGCGGGCGTCAAGCGGGTCGCCCTGGAACTGGGCGGCAAGTCCGCCAACGTCATCCTGCCCAGCGCGGACCTGGCCAAGGCGGTGGCCGTCGGCGTGGCCAACGTGATGGCCAACTCCGGCCAGACGTGCAGCGCCTGGACCCGGATGCTGGTGCCCGCGGACCGCTACGAGGAGGCGGTGGGGCTGGCCGCGACGGCCGTCGCCAAGTACGTGCCGGGCGAGCGGGTCGGCCCGCTGGTCAACGCCCGCCAGCTGGAGCGGGTGCGCGGCTACATCCGCACCGGCCTCGACGAGGGCGCCCGGCTGGTCGCGGGCGGCCCCGACGCGCCGCTGGAGACCGGCTACTACGTGGCGCCGACCGTCTTCGCGGACGTCACGCCCGGGATGACGATCGCCCAGGAGGAGATCTTCGGCCCGGTCCTCTCGATCCTGAAGTACGAGGACGAGGACGAGGCCCTGCGCATCGCCAACGGCACGGTGTACGGGCTCGCGGGCGCCGTGTGGGCGGGCGACGAGGCCGAGGCCGCCGCCTTCGCGCGCCGCATGGACACCGGCCAGGTCGACATCAACGGCGGGCGCTTCAACCCGCTGGCCCCCTTCGGCGGCTACAAGCAGTCCGGCGTCGGCCGGGAGCTGGGGGCGCACGGCCTCGCCGAGTACCTCCAGACCAAGTCCCTGCAGTTCTGAGCCGGTCGCCCGGCACGTCCCGAACTCCCCCCAGGGAACGCGAGGAAAGAGGAAACCGAACGTGGTCCGCGCCGCAGTCCTGCCCGCCGTCGGCTCCCCGCTGGAGATCACCGACATCGAACTCCCCGAACCCGGACCCGGCCAGGTGCGGGTCCGCCTGGCCGCCGCCGGGGTCTGCCACTCCGACCTGTCCCTGGCCAACGGCACCATGCGGGTGCCCGTCCCCGCCGTGCTCGGCCACGAGGGCGCGGGCACCGTCGTCTCCGTCGGCGAGGGCGTGTCGCACGTCGCGCCCGGTGACGGCGTCGTCCTCAACTGGGCTCCCTCCTGCGGCAGCTGCCACCACTGCGGCCTCGGCGAGGTCTGGCTGTGCGCCGACGCGCTGAGCGGTACGGGCCGGGTGCACGCCACCGCCGCCGACGGCACCGAGCTCCACCCGGGCCTGAACGTCGCCGCGTTCGCCGAGGAGACCGTGGTCGCCGCCGACTGCGTGCTGCCCGCGCCCGAGGGCGTCCCGCTGGACGTGGCGGCGCTGCTCGGCTGCGCGGTGCTGACCGGCTACGGGGCAGTGCACCACAACGCCCGGGTCCGCGCGGGCGAGTCGGTCGTCGTCCACGGCGTCGGCGGCGTCGGCCTCGCCGCGATCCAGTCCGCCCGGATCGCCGGGGCGGGCCGGATCGTGGCGGTCGACGCCTCCCCGCACAAGGAGGAGCTGGCCCGGGCGGCCGGGGCCACCGACTTCGTCCTCGCCTCGGACACCACCGCCAGGGAGGTCAGGAAGCTCACCGGCGGGCACGGCGCGGACGTGGCCCTGGAGTGCGTGGGCCGCGCCGCCACCATCCGCGCCGCCTGGGACTCCACCCGGCGCGGCGGGCGCACCACGGTCGTCGGCGTCGGCGGCAAGGACCAGCAGGTCACCTTCCACGCCCTGGAGCTGTTCCACTTCGCCCGCACCCTGTCGGGCTGCGTGTACGGCGACTGCGACCCGGCGGTGGACCTGCCGGTCCTCGCGGAGCACGTCCGGGCGGGCCGGCTGGACCTGGAGGCGCTGGTCACCGACCGGATCGGCCTGGAGGGCATCCCGGCGGCCTTCGAGAACATGCTCGCGGGCAAGGGCGGCCGGGCGCTGGTGGTGTTCTGAGGCCGGTGGCGTCCCGAGGGGTCCCGTCTCCCGGCCCGTCGGGCGGTACGCGGGCGCGGGGCGGTGTCAGGCGCCGCCCGCCGCCACCGTCCCGTACCGCACCGCGAGCCCGTCGAGCAGGGCCCGCAGACCCGTCTCGAACGCGCCCTCGTCGACCTTCTCCTGGTGGTCGGCGAGCAGGTGCGCCTGGCCCAGGTGCGGGTAGTCCGCCGGGTCGTAGGCCGTCTCGTCGTCCACGAAGCCGCGCGCGAACGAGCCGAGCGCCGAGCCGGTGATGAAGTACCGCATCAGCGCGCCGATGTGGGTGGCCTGCGCGGGCGGCCAGCCCGCGCGCACCATCGCGCCGAACACCGCGTCGGCGACCCGCAGCCCGGCCGGGCGGCGGCCGGGGCCCCGGGCGAGCACCGGGACGATGTGCGGGTGGGCGGTGAGGGCGGCCCGGTAGGAGAGCGCCCAGTCGTGCAGGGCCTCCCGCCAGTCCCGCCCGTCGTCCTCGTCGAACATCGACAGGTCGACCCGGGCGCTCACCGCGTCGGCGACGGCCTCCAGGATCTCGTCCTTGCCCCGGAAGTGGTTGTAGAGGGACGGGCCGCTGACGCCGAGCTCCGCCGCGAGCCGCCGGGTCGAGACGGCGTCGAGGCCCTCGGCGTCCACGAGCGCGCTCGCCGTCTCGACGATCCGGTCTCGGCTGAGGAGGGGCTTGCGCGGTCGGGCCATGCGGCACATAGTAGGGCCTGCCCCGAGGAAACTAGCAGTGGTAGTTAAATGCTGCCGGCGCCCTCCGACCCGTACCCCCGACGCCCCGAGCGAGGTGCCCGCGCATGAACCTGGAGCTGAGCGAGGAGCAGGCGGACGCGAGGCGTCTCGCCAGGGACTTCGTCGCCCGCGAGATCACCCCGCACGTGATCGGCTGGGACCGCGCGGAGAGCGTCGACCGGGGCGTCGTGAAGAAGCTCGGCGAGATCGGCTTCCTGGGGCTCACCGTCCCCGAGGAGTACGGCGGTTCGGGCGGCGACCACCTCACGTACTGCCTCGTCACCGAGGAGCTGGGGCGCGGCGACTCCTCGGTCCGCGGGATCGTCTCGGTCTCGCTCGGCCTGGTCGCCAAGACCATCGCCTCCTGGGGCGACGAGGAGCAGAAGCGCCACTGGCTGCCCCGGCTCACCGCCGGCGACGCGGTCGGCTGCTTCGGCCTCACCGAGCCCGGCACCGGCTCCGACGCGGGCAACCTGGCCACGCGCGCGGAGCGGGACGGCGACGCGTACGTCCTCGACGGGTCCAAGACCTTCATCACCAACGGCACCTGGGCCGACGTCGTGCTGCTCTTCGCCCGCACCGGCGGTGCGCCCGGCCACCAGGGGATATCCGCCTTCCTGGTGCCCGCCGACAGCCCCGGCCTGACCCGGCGCGCCATCCACGGCAAGCTCGGGCTGCGCGGCCAGGCCACCGCCGAACTGGTCCTGCGCGACGTGCGGGTGCCCGCCTCCGCGATGCTCGGCCCGGAGGGCAAGGGCTTCTCGGTCGCCATGTCGGCGCTGGCCAAGGGCCGGATGTCGGTGGCGGCGGGCTGCGTCGGCATCGCCCAGGCGGCCCTGGACGCGGCGGTGGCGTACGCGGGGGAGCGCGAGCAGTTCGGCAAGCCCATCGCCTCCTACCAGCTGGTGCAGTAGCTGATCAGCGACATCGCGGTGGACGTCGACGCGGCCCGGCTGCTGACCTGGCGGGTGGCCGACCTGGTGGACCGGGGCGAGGAGTTCGCCACGGCCGCCTCCAAGGCCAAGCTCTTCGCCTCCGAGGCCGCGGTGCGCGCCGCCAACAACGCCCTGCAGGTCTTCGGCGGCTACGGGTACATCGACGAGTACCCGGCCGGGAAGCTGCTGCGCGACGCCCGCGTGATGACGCTGTACGAGGGCACCAGCCAGATCCAGAAGCTGATCATCGGCCGCGCGCTGACGGGCGTCTCGGCGTTCTGAGCGGGTCCCGGGTGCGGGTCTCGGTGCTCCGAGTGGCCCCCGGGTGCGGGACCCCGGCCCGGGGGCCTGAGTACGGGGATGAGTATCCGCGCGGATGTGGCCCCCGTCACGCCCGCCGGATGCTGGCCCCATGAGTGACACACCGGTCAAGCAGCAGAACACCGCCGCCTACTCGCTCCAGGCGACCCTGTCCTTCGCCTTCGCGCTCGCCGCCGTCGCCATCGGCGTCTACCAGCTGGACGTGGACGGCTGGGTGCGCGCGTTCCTCGCCATCGCCGTCCTCTACCTCACCACCTCCGCCTTCACCCTCGCCAAGGTCGTGCGCGACCGGCAGGAGGCCGGGCAGATCACCAGCCGGGTCGACCAGGCGCGCCTGGAGAAGCTGCTCGCCGAGCACGACCCCTTCCAGAAGCTCTGACCTCAAGGAACTTCCCCGCCGCAGGCCCTAAGGACCTGTCCGGTCGATCATGCCGACACGGGGTGCCGGGTGCCTTCTGGTCCTGGTGAGCGGTGGCTGGTGCGTGCGATCGCAAGGCGGAGGAGGGAGGCAACGCGGAGCGTTGTTGACCGCTCGACAACGCCGCGAGCGTGCGTGCCAGGCGCCGCGGCCCAGGCGTGATCGACCGGACAGGTCCTAAGCGCTTGCTCAGCTTCGTTGTATGGTGTTCGTCCTGCCGAACGGACGAAGGGGCGAACGATGAGCGCGGCTGAGGAGACGGCCGGGGCCGAGGAGCGGCCCTGGGCCGAGGTCACGCCCGAGGCCGCCAGGCGGCTGCTCGTCGCCGCCGTGGAGGCGTTCGCCGAGCGCGGCTACCACGCCACCACCACGCGGGACATCGCCGGGCGCGCCGGGATGAGCCCGGCCGCCCTCTACATCCACTACAAGACGAAGGAAGAGCTGCTCCACCGGATCAGCCGGATCGGCCACGACAAGGCCCTGGAGATCCTGGAGACGGCCGCCGGGGCCGGCGGCACGGCCTCGGAGCGGCTCACCGCCGCCGTGCGCTCCTTCGTCCGCTGGCACGCCGGGCACCACACGACCGCGCGGGTGGTGCAGTACGAACTGGACGCGCTCGGCGACGGGCACCGCGCCGAGATCGTGGAACTGCGCAGGCGCAGCGACGCGGCGGTCCGCCGGATCCTCAACGAGGGCGTGGCGGCGGGGGAGTTCGACGTGCCGGACGTGCCGGGCACCACCCTGGCCGTGCTCTCGCTCTGCATCGACGTGGCGCGCTGGTTCAACACCGCCGGGCGCCGCACGCCGGACGAGGTCGGCGCGCTCTACGCCGACCTCGTGCTGCGCATGGTGGGTGCCGGGGACGTGCGGACGGCCCCGGGATCCGGCCGCTAGGACCTGTCCGGTCAGAAGAAGTAGCGGGACACCGACTCGGCGACGCACACCGGCTTCTCGGAGCCCTCGCGCTCCACGGTCACCAGCGCGGTGACCTGGACGCCGCCGCCCGCGTCGGTGACCTCCTGGAGCACGGCGGTGGCGCGCAGCCGCGAGCCGACCGGCACCGGGGCGGGGAAGCGGACCTTGTTCGTACCGTAGTTGAGGCCCATCTTCATGCCCTCGACCCGCAGCACCTGCGGCACCAGGAGCGGCAGCAGCGACAGCGTCAGGTAGCCGTGCGCGATGGTCGTGCCGAACGGGCCCGACTTGGCGCGCTCCGGGTCCACGTGGATCCACTGGTGGTCACCGGTGGCGTCGGCGAACAGGTCGACGCGCTTCTGGTCCACCTCCAGCCAGTCGCTGTGCCCCAGCTGCTCGCCGACCCCGGCGCGCAGCTCGTCGGCGGACGTGAAGACCCTGGGCTCTGCCATGCCGCAACTCCCTGACTGTGACTGACCGTGATGGTCCGTGACTTCGGAGACTTCCGCTGTCTAAGCGCTTGCTCAGCATGGTCGGGCGGGCGCGGTCCTGTCAACGGAGGCCCAGTAGGGTTCGGCGGGTGCCCCAGATCCCAGAGAAGGTCCACGAGCTCACCGTCGGCCAGCTGTCCGCGCGCAGCGGCGCGGCGGTGTCGGCGCTGCACTTCTACGAGTCCAAGGGCCTGATCAGCAGCCGCCGCACCAGCGGCAACCAGCGCCGCTACACGCGCGACGCGCTGCGCCGGGTCGCCTTCGTGCGCGCCGCCCAGCGGGTCGGCATCCCGCTCGCCACCATCCGCGACGCGCTCGCCGAACTCCCGGAGGAGCGCACCCCCACCCGCGAGGACTGGGCACGCCTCTCGGAGGCCTGGCGCTCGGAACTGGACGAGCGCATCACTCAGCTGGGCCGTCTGCGCGACCACCTGACGGACTGCATCGGCTGCGGGTGCCTGTCGCTGTCGACGTGCGTGCTGTCCAACCCGGACGACGCCTTCGGCGAGCGCATGACCGGCTCCCGCCTGATGGCCGAACGCCGCACGAAGACCGACCAGGACTGAGCCGCACCCGCCGGTGCCTAGCCCGGATCGGCACCACCCCCGCCCCGCCGGCGCCCGGCCGCCTCCACCAGCCGGGCCGCCGCCTCCACCAGCTCGGCGTTGGACCCGGCGGGCCGCCCGTCCGGCAGCAGCAGCACGTCCTCGAGGCCCACGCGCGTGTCGAGCCCGAGCCGTGCCGCGAGCCGCAGCACCGGCCAGGCGCCGCCCTCCTCGCCGTGCAGCAGCACCGGTACGCCGCCGAGGTCGCCCAGCTCCCCGAGCAGCGCCCGCGCGGTCGCCGGGGCCGACTCCGGGTCCCGGTCGGTGACTTCGGCGTGCACCCGCAGCACGCGCGGGCGCAGCGGGGAGCGCGCGAACAGCCGGGCCCCGTCGGTCCCCGACCAGATCCCCGCCTCCACGCCCACGCCCCGCGCGAGCAGCGCCGCGGCCAGCTCCTCGGCGCCCTCCTCGTGCCAGTTGACCGAGGCGTGGTCGGGCAGCACGGACCAGGAGCGCACCCGCTCCACGCGCCGCAGCGGGTCGGGCTCGGCCCACGCGCCCGTGGTCACCCCGACGGGCACGTCCACGGCGCCCCGCAGCCCGCCGAGCAGCGGGTCGAGGACGCGCGGCGACATCGAGTCCGAGCCGCACGGGGTCTTGGGGTGCACGTGCACGTCGGCGGCGCCGGCGGCCACGGCTTCCGCCGCGGCGGCGGCCAGCGCCCGCGGTGAGAGCGGGAGCGCCCCGGACTCGGCCGGGTCGCGCGTCCCGTTGAGACAGACCTGGATCATCCTCCGATGGTCCCACCGCCCACTGACAGCCCCGTCGGATTCCGGACCCCGTCGGACTTCCGGACCCCGCCGCCCCCGGGGCCCACGACTCCTGGGCCCCGCTGCCCCCGGACCCCGCCGCTCCCGGGGCCCGGACGGGACGTGCGCGCCAGGCCCTACGCCACGTGCGCCAGCTCGCTGCCCCGGGAGGTGCGCTTGGCCTCGTTCAGCGCCCGGGACGTCAGCAGCGACTGCGGCACCACCACGCCGCAGTGCGTGCACACCGGCCCGAACCACGGCTCGTGGCGGAGCTCGGGCTGCCACACGATCGAGGGGTCGGCGCACACCGGGCAGCTCTCCCCGGGGTCCGTCTCCAGTGCCGATATCAGCCGCCGCAGCACCTCGCCCAGCGGCTCCGAGGGGTGCACGGCCGGGTCGTCGCAGCGGGCCACCCCGTTGCCTCCCCAGGTGCGCCGGTGCCAGTCGTCGACGGACCCGGGCCGCCTCAGCCCGTCGTGCTTCTCACGCTTGCGGCGTTCCGCGAACTGCTCCTCGTAGGCGAGCCACACCGCCCGCGCGTCCTCCAGCTCGTCGAGCGCGGCCACCAGCCGCGCCGGATCGGGGTCCCGGTCCTCCGGCCCGAAGCGGTGCCTCGTGCACAGGTGGTCCCAGGTCGCCCGGTGTCCGTAGGGGGCGAACCGCTCCAGGCACTTGCGCAGCGAATACCTCCGCAGCGCCAGGTCGCACCTCGGATCGCGGACCTGTCTCGCAAGACTCCGGAATCCGGCCATCGCACTGCCACCTCCGTCGCTCGTTCTGCGGCGTCACGTAATGGACGTACGAGTGCCCGATCCGGCTCCATCCAAAAACGAGAGGGGCTCCTCCGCGCCACGCGCGCCCCTCGGGGCGCTCCCCGTACCGTGCCCGCCCGCACGGGTGACCACCCCTGTACGGGCCTCGGACGGGCGGGCGACTTGTGACGATTCGGAAAAGGTGACGCATGTTCAGCTTACCGACGGGTCCTACCGTCAGTAACCTCCCGCGCACCGGCCCCTCCCAGGACCGCACCGGCCCCATCGAGGACGTCCAGGAGCCCCCATGCGCCCACGCACCGGAAGACCCGCCAGTCCCCGCCCGACCCGCCCGCGACCCGCCCGCGGGCGCCCGGTCGCCGCCGCCCGGCTCGCGGTCGCCGCCGCGCTCGCCCTGGGGGCCGGACTGCTCGCCCCCGCCCACCAGGCCGCCGCCGCCGACCCGCCCGCCGATCTGTGCGGCAGGAGCTGCGCCGACATCCTGCCGCCCGGCGAGAACGGCAACGCCACCCTCGCCGAGATCCTCGCCCACCGCGTCCTGGGCACCCGCCCCGCCCACGCCGCCGACCAGCTCGGCCGCTACGACTCCCTGCCCGGCGGCTACGGCGGCCTCACCGACGCCAAGCTCACCGACTTCTTCAACGACGCGTCCTTCGGGGTGCCCGCCGACCAGGTCGAGTCGGTCACCCGGCCGCGCGACGACGTCACGATCACCCGCGACAAGAAGACCGGCGTGCCGCACGTCGCGGGCACCACCCGCTACGGCACCGAGTTCGGCGCCGGGTTCGCCGCCGCCCAGGACCGGCTGTGGATGATGGACCTGTTCCGCCACATCGGCCGCGGCGAACTGACCGGCTTCGCGGGCGGCGCGCTCGCCAACCAGGGCCTGGAGCAGCAGTTCTGGCCGCAGGCGCCGTACACCGAGGCCGACTACGAGGCACAGGTCACGTACATCAGGACCCGCGAGGGCGCCCGCGGCGAACAGGCCATGGCCGACGCCCAGGCGTACGTCGACGGCATCAACGCCTACCGCCAGAAGTCCAAGGACGGGCGGTACTTCCCCGGCGAGTACGTGCTCACCGGCAAGGTCGACGCGATCACCAACGCCGGCGAGATCCAGCCGTTCAAGCTCACCGACCTGATCTCCATCGCGTCCGTCGTCGGCGGCCAGTTCGGCGGCGGGGGCGGCGGCGAGGTGCAGGCCGCGCTGTCGCTGCTCGCCGCCCAGCAGAAGTACGGCGTGGCCGAGGGCACCGCCGTGTGGGAGTCCTTCCGCCAGCGCAACGACCCGGAGGCCGTCCTCACCGTCCACGACGGCACCTCCTTCCCGTACGCAGCCAAGCCCGCGAACCCGCGCGGCACCGCCCTGCCCGACCCGGGCTCCGTCACCGCCGAGCCCCTGGTCTTCGACCGCACCGGCTCCGCGCTCACCGGCGCCAAGGCGCCCGTGAAGGCCCCGGCGGCGCTCCGGCCCGCGCAGGGCATGTACGACGACGGGGTGCTGCCCAAGGGCGTCCTGGACCCGAAGAAGGGCATGTCCAACGCCCTGCTGGTGTCCGGCGCGCACACCGCGAGCGGCCACCCGGTCGCCGTGTTCGGCCCCCAGACCGGCTACTTCGCGCCGCAGCTGCTGATGCTCCAGGAGCTCCAGGGCCCGGGCATCTCCGCGCGCGGCGTCTCCTTCGCCGGGGTCGGCATGTACGTGCAGATGGGCCGCGGCCAGGACTACGCCTGGTCGGCCACCTCCGCCGCCCAGGACATCACCGACACGTACGCCGTCGAGCTGTGCGAGCCCGGCGGCTCGACGCCCACCACCGCCTCCACCGGCTACCTCTACCGGGGCACCTGCACCCCGATGGAGAAGCTGGAGAAGCGCAACGCCTGGAAGCCCACCGTCGCCGACTCCACGGCCGCCGGCTCCTACCGGCTCCAGGTGTGGCGCACCAAGTACGGCATGGTCACGCACCGCGCCACCATCGGCGGCAAGCCCGTCGCGTACACCACGCTGCGCAGCACCTACCGCCACGAGGCCGACTCCATCATCGGCTTCCAGCTCCTGAACGACCCCGGCCAGGTCAAGGACGCCGCCACCTTCCAGCAGGCCGCGTCGAACATCGACTACGCCTTCAACTGGTTCTACGCCGACTCCCGCGAGGCCGCCTACTTCAACAGCGGCATGAACCCGCAGCGCGCCGACGGCGTCGACCCGGCCCTCCCGGTCCGCGCCGAACAGGCCTACGAGTGGCGGGACTTCGACCCCTCGGTCAACGACGCCGCGTACACGCCCCCCGCCCAGCACCCGCAGTCGCGCGGCCAGGACTACTACGTGTCCTGGAACAACCGCCAGGCCAAGGACTACAACACGGCCGCCTTCGGCTTCGGCTCCGTGCACCGCGCCGACCTGCTCGACCAGCGGGTGCGGAAGCTGACCCGGGCCGGGGGAGTGACCCGCTCCTCGCTGACCCGGGCCATGGCCGAGGCCGCCGTCACCGACCTGCGCGGCGAACAGGTGCTGCCGGAACTCCTGGCCGTGCTGCGCTCCCGGCCGGTCACCGACCCGCAACTGGACGCCGCCGTCCAGCAGCTGGACGCCTGGCGGGCCGCCGGATCGCAGCGCAAGGAGACCGCCCCGGGCTCCAAGGCGTACGGCCACGCCGACGCGATCCGGGTGATGGACGCCTGGTGGCCGCTGCTCGTCGAGACCGAGTTCAGGCCCGGCCTCGGTGACGGGCTCTACGCGGCGCTCACCGCGAGCCTGCCCACCGACGAGTCGCCCGCGGCCAGCCACGGCCCGACCGGCGGGCACAGCGGCTCGGCCTTCCAGTACGGCTGGTGGGGCTTCGCCGACAAGGACCTGCGCCAGGTGCTCGGGCGCCCGGTCCAGGGCCCGCTGGCCAAGGCGTACTGCGGCGGCGGCGACCTGTCCGCCTGCCGCGACGCGCTCCTGGCCGCGCTGAAGACGGCCGTCGCCGAGCCCGCGGCCGAGGTCTACCCGGCCGACGGCAGCTGCGCGGCCGGCGACCAGTGGTGCTCGGGCTCGATCCAGCACCGCGCGCTCGGCGGCATCACCCAGCAGGCGGTCAACTGGCAGAACCGGCCGACCTACCAGCAGGTCGTCGAGTTCCCGGCGCACCGGCCGTAGGCGGTACGCAGACCGTGCGGGCCCGCGCCGGAATCGCTCCGGGGCGGGCCCGCCCGCTGTCCGGGGGCGGCGGGGTCAGCGCGCGCCGATGCGTCCCGCCGCGACCACCACCCGCGCCAGCTCCGGGTGGCAGATGTCGCTGTGCGCGCCGGACGGCGGGCCGCCGTCGCGCACCACGGCCTGCGCGTCCACGTTCACGCACCCTGACGCGGGCAGCCCCTCGCGCAGCGCCCGCTCCAGGGTGAGCTGGGCGGTGCCGGCGCAGGCCTGGACGCCGTCGTGGCCCACCGCCCCCCAGCGCCGTTCGAGTTCGGCCGCGAGCCCGGTGGAGTCGTCCGCCAGCGCGGAGGCCAGCGGGTAGATCACGCCCAGCGCGCTGTCGAACCGCGAGTAGCAGGCCACCACCGGGCCGTCCACCCGCTTCTGCAGGTCCCGCAGCGCCCCCGAGGTGCGCGCCGCGTGCGGCAGCGAGGGGGCGAACGCGTAGTGCGAGAAGGCGCCCTGGAGGAGCGTCACCGACTTGAGGTTGCGCACGCCCGCGGGCAGCCCCGGCAGCGCGAAGGCGACCAGGCGGGCGCCCTGGCTGTGCCCGACCAGATGGATCCGGGTGTCCGGACGGGACCGGGCCAGGGTGCCGATCAGCGGGCCCAGCCCGCGCTGCCCGACCGTCCCCGCCCGGCGCTTCATCTCGTAGTACGTCGCCTGGCGCAGCAGCTCCTTGGCGCCGTTCCACAGCTTCTTCAGGCTGATCCCGAACCCCTCGCCCGGCTCCTGCCCGGGCCCGTCCAGGCCCGCCTCGGCCAGCGCGAGCGTGAACCGCTCGCACACCCGCACGGCGTCGTCGTACAGGAACGCCGGGTGCGCCCGGGCCGGTTCGCCGTCCACCAGGTCGGCGGTCCGCCCGTCCGGCGGGCTGTCCGCCGCCACCCCGACCAGCTCGCGCACCGAGGCCGCGAACTCGTCGAACGCGGGCCGCGAGTCCGGCTGGAGTTCGAGCAGCCCGGCCAGCCGGTCGAGCCGCTCCCGCTGTCCGGGGAACGCCTCGTCCAGGGCCCGGCGCGTCTCCGCGTCCAGGGCCGGGCCGGTACGGCCGTCGGCGGGGAGGACCGAGCCGAAGTCCGGGATCGGCTCGTCGGTGAACATCATGGACGGCCAGACGATCCCCGCGTACCCCATCCGCACCCCCGGCGCCCCGCCCACCAGGGCGGGGAACGGCTCGAAGAAGCGCGAGTACAGACGGGTCGCCACGGTCCGCGAGCTGTTCCAGCCGTGCGCGAACATCACCAGGTCCGTGACGTCCAGGCGCGCCAGCCCGTCGCGCTCGGCGGCGTCGACGTCCCCGTCCTTGTCGAAGGTGACCTCCCGGTAGGGCGCCACGCTCATGTCGTTCATGTCCCCCGACCTCCGTTCCGGAGCCGTGCCGCCCGTGACCCGCACGGCACGGCACACCCAGGATCCTGCGGCGCGACGGCGAAGGACAGACCCGTGACGGGGCCCGTGACGGGCCCGGGGGACGAGCGGGTCAGTACGGCAGCAGGTAGCGTCGCCGCACCGTCCGGAAGGCGGCCAGCCCGGCCCCCCAGGCGCCCGCGACCTCGTCCGTGTCCGCCCCCGCGTCGATCATCGTGCGCACCCGGGCCGAGCCGGTGAGCTTGTCGATCCACAGGTCGGGGCGCCAGGCGAAGCCGCTCCACACCCGGCGGGCGGTCACCAGCAGCCCGATGCCGGTGCGCACCGGGTCGAACGCCTCCCGGTCGTGCACGTGCAGCTGCACCCCGCCGACGGTCTTCCCCTGGAACTTGGAGAACGTGGGCGCGAAGTAGGCCTCGCGGAAGTGCACCCCGGGCAGCTCCAGGGCGCCGGCCGCCTCGGCCCACCGGCGGTCCACGCCCTCGGCGCCGAGCAGCTCGAACGGCCGCGTGGTGCCGCGCCCCTCGGAGAGGTTGGTGCCCTCGAACAGACAGGTCCCCGCGTACACCAGGGCCGTGTCCGGGGTCGGCATGTTGGGGCTGGGGGGCACCCAGGGCAGCCCGGTCGCGTCGAAGAAGTCGCCCCGGCGCCACCCGGACATCCGTACCGTCTCCAGCTCCACCCGGCCGCCCAGGAACTCCCCGTCGAACAGCCGCGCCAGCTCCGCGACCGTCATCCCGTGCGCCTGCGCGATCGGCTCGCGGCCCACGAACGTCGCGAACGCCTTGTCCAGGACCGGGCCGAGCGCGGCGCGCCCGGTCACCGGGTTCGGCCGGTCGAGCACCACGAACCGCTTGCCCGCCAGGACGGCCGCGGCCATGCAGTCGTACAGCGTCCAGATGTACGTGTAGAAGCGCGCGCCCGCGTCCTGGACGTCGAAGACCACCGTGTCCACGCCCGACGCGGTGAACACGTCCGCCAGCGCCCGCCCGCTCTTGAGGTACGTGTCGTAGACCGGGAGCCCGGTCGCCGGGTCGTCGTACCGCCCCTCGGAGCCGCCCGCCTGCGCGGTGCCGCGGAAGCCGTGCTCGGGGCCGAACACCGCGACCAGGTCCACCCGTTCGTCGCCGTGCATCACGTCCACCACGTGCCGCAGGTCCGCGGTCACCCCGGTCGGGTTGGTGACCACGCCCACCCGCTGCCCGGCCAGCGACCGGTAGCCGGAGGCGGCCAGCACGTCGAAGCCGGTGCGCACCCTCCGCCCGCGCCCGCCGCCGGGGGAGGCGGCCGCCGCGGCCCCGCCCGTCGCCGCCATCGTGCCCACCGCACCGCCCGCGGCCAGCAGGCCCCTCCGGGACAGACTCATGCGCGCGCCTCCTCCTGGACCACCCGTGGTGTCCGACATGCCCACGCACGCTAGTGGCCGCGGGCCCGCCGGGGAACGCACCACACGCGGCGCCCCGCCGGGAAGACCGCCCGGAACACCGCGTCCGCGCTCTTCCGCGTTCACATACCGACTGGTTAGTCTGCCGACGACAGCCACGACGGAGAGGCAGGTCCCGATGGGCACGGTGCAAGGCGCGGCGGTGGTCGTCACGGGGGCGGGCGGAGGCATCGGCGCCGCCCTCGCCCGCAGGTTCGCGGCGGAGGGCGCGCGCGTCGTCGTCAACGACATCGACCCGGGGCGGGCCAAGGCCGTCGCCGAGGAGATCGGCGGCACCGCCGTGGCGGGGGACGCCTCGGCCGTCGTCGAGGAGGCCCGCGACGCGCTCGGCGGCACCGTCGACGTCTACTGCGCCAACGCCGGGCTCGGCTCCGGCGGCGACGCCTTCGCCGACGAGGACGTGTGGGCCGCCGCCTGGGACGTCAACGTGATGGCCCACGTGCGCGCGGTGCGCACCCTGCTGCCCGGCTGGCTGGAGCGCGGCGAGGGCCGCTTCGTCTCCACCGTCTCGGCGGCCGGGCTGCTCACCATGATCGGCGCCGCGCCCTACAGCGTCACCAAGCACGGCGCGTACGCCTTCGCCGAGTGGCTCTCGCTGACCTACCGCCACCGCGGGGTCAAGGTCCACGCCATCTGCCCGCAGGGCGTGCGCACGGACATGCTCACCGCGGCCGGGTCCGCCGGCGACCTCGTGCTCGCCCCCACCGCCATCGAACCCGAGGACGTCGCCGACGCGCTGCTCGCCGGGATCGCGGAGGAGCGCTTCCTGGTGCTGCCGCACCCCGAGGTCGCCGAGTACTACCGGGCCCGCGCCGCCGACCCCGAGCGGTGGCTCGGCAACATGAACCACATCCAGCGCAAGTGGGAGGAGAACGGCCGGTGAGCACCCCCTCGATCTACGCCGCCAAGCCCTGGCTCGCGCAGCTCAACGACGTCCAGCGGGGTCCGGTCGACCCGCCGCCGACCCTGGTGCACGCCTTCCGGGCGTCCGCCGCCGCGGCCCCCGACCGCCCGGCCCTGGCCTACTTCGACGGGCGGCTGAGCTACGCCGAGACGGACGCCCTGTCCGACTCCGTGGCCGGCCACCTCGCGGCCCGCGGGATCGGGCGCGGCGACCGGGTCGCGGTCATGCTCCAGAACTCCCCGCACTACGTCCTCGCGGTGCTCGGCGCCTGGAAGGCGGGCGCGGTCGTCGTCCCGCTCAACCCCATGTACAAGTCGGGCGAGGTCGGCCACGTGCTGGCCGACGCCGAGGTGAGCGCGCTGGTCTGCTCCGACCGCGCCTGGGAGGCCTACCTGCGCGACACCGCCGCCGGCTCCCCGGTGCGCGTCGCGCTGACCGCCTGCGAGCGGGACTTCCAGACCCGCGACGACCCCCGGGTGCTCTCCTTCGAGCGGCTGCCGGTGCCCGCCGACGCCGAGGACCTCACCGCCGTGGCCCGGGCCGGGCACCCGGCGCCCGGCGACCGCGGGACGGGCCCCGAGGACGTCGCCCTGATCAGCTACACCTCCGGCACCAGCGGCCGCCCCAAGGGCGCGATGAACCTGCACGGCAACCTCACGTACAACGCCGAGCGGCAGCGCACCGGCCTGGCCCTCGGCCCCGGCGCGGTGTACTTCGGGATGGCCCCGCTCTTCCACATCACCGGCATGGTCGCCCAGCTCGCCGCCTGCCTGAACAGCGCGGGCACCCTCGCCCTGGCCTACCGCTTCGAGGCGGGCGTCGTCCTGGACGCCTTCCTGGAGCACCGCCCCGCCTTCACCGTCGGGCCCTCCACCGCCTTCATGGCGCTGGCCGCCCACCCGGCCGTCACCCGGGAGCACTTCGACTCCTTCCACACCATCTCCTCCGGCGGCGCCCCGGTGCCCCCGGCCCTGGTCGAGAAGTTCCGCGCGGCCTTCGGGCCCTACCTGCACAACGGCTACGGCCTCACCGAGTGCAGCGCGCCCTGCTCCTCCGTGCCGCCCGGCAGGGAGGCCCCCGTGGACCCGGTGTCGGGGACGCTGTCGGTGGGGGTGCCCGGGCCGGACTCGGTCGTCCGGATCATCGACGACAAGGGCCGGGACCTGCCCTTCGGCGAGCACGGCGAGATCGCGGTGCGCGGCCCCCAGGTGGTGCCGGGCTACTGGAACATGCCCGAGGCCACCGCCGAGGCCTTCCCCGACGGCGAGCTGCGCACCGGCGACATCGGCTTCATGGACCCGGACGGCTGGCTCTACGTCGTCGACCGCAAGAAGGACATGATCAACGCCTCCGGCTTCAAGGTCTGGCCGCGCGAGGTCGAGGACGTGCTCTACACCCACCCCGCGGTGCGCGAGGCCGCCGTCGTGGGCGTCCCCGACGGCTATCGGGGCGAGACCGTCAAGGCGTACGTCAGCCTGCGCCCGGACGCCGCCGCGGAGGTCGCGGAGCTCTCCGCGTACTGCGCGGAGCGGCTCGCCGCCTACAAGTACCCCCGTCAGGTGGAGATCCTGCCCGAACTGCCCAAGACGGCGAGTGGGAAGATCCTCAGGCGGGAACTGCGTTCCCGGGGATAGCACGCGCACGAACCACGGGAAGGCGGCGGCACATGGCCGGCAGGACGACGGACGGGAACGAGATGCCCGTCCCGCAGAGGCTGCTGGCCGCCGCCACCCGGCTGTTCGCCGAGCGCGGCTACGACCGCACCTCCGTCCAGGAGATCGTCGAGGCCTCCGGGGTCACCAAGGGCGCGCTCTACCACTACTTCGGCTCCAAGGAGGACCTGCTCCAGGAGGTGTACGCCCGGGTGCTGCGCCTCCAGCAGGAACGCCTCGACGCCTACGCGGACGCCGACGCGCCCGTCGAGCTGCGGCTGCGCGACGCCGCGGCCGACGTGGTGGTCACCACGATCGACAACCTCGACGACGCCGCCATCTTCTTCCGGTCCATGCACCACCTCAGTCCGGAGAAGAACAAGCAGGTGCGCGCCGAGCGCCGCCGCTACCACGAGCGCTTCCGGGCGCTGGTCGAGGAGGGCCAGCGCTCCGGGGTGTTCTCCCCGGCGACCCCGGCCGACCTGGTGGTGGACTACCACTTCGGCTCGGTCCACCACCTGTCGACCTGGTACCGCCCCGACGGGCCGCTGGACAAGCAGCAGGTCGCCGACCACCTCGCGGACCTGCTGCTGCGCGCCCTGCGCCCGTAGCGCCGACCCCCTAGGACACGGCGCCGGTCAGCACTCGCCGCGCCAGGTGGCGCCCGTGAGCGTCACCCCGACGAAGTCGATCTTGTACTCGCCGGGGCCCGGGTTGTAGTGGACGCAGCGCTCCCAGTTGGAGCCGTTGTACTGCCACCTGGCCTGGACGTGGTCGGCGCCCGGGTAGCGCACGCCGTTGTTGAAGACGGACCGCACCTCGTCGATCCGGCCCGACCAGTTGCCCGCGGTCTTCAGCAGCAGCGCCCCCGACTGGCCGCCTCCCGAGTAGGCGCAGAAGTTGCCCCGCGGACAGCCCGGCGGACTGGGCTCCGCGGACGCGGTCGGAGCGGTGGCGAACACGGCGGCGAAGGCGGCGGTCACGGCCGCGGTGGCGATCGTACGGACACGCATGTGGTTTCCCCCTCGGTTGGAGCGGACCGGGCGCGAGCCCGGGCCGGACGCGGGCCGACAGGCGCGTCGGCTCCCTGCACCCATGACCGTAACGACGGGGAAGGGGCTGTCCGCCCATGAGCGGACAGCCCCTACCGGAAAGCGTGAACCCGGTGGCGGGCCCTGGTCAGAAACCTTGAACAAGCCCCGGAACAGCGGTATTTACCGATCGATTGCCTTGTGTGCGGTCGCCCCCGCCACGCGCGCGGGGGCGGCGTCCGCGGGCTCAGAGGTACTTCTTCAGCTCCCGTCGCGCCAGCGACCGCTGGTGCACCTCGTCCGGGCCGTCCGCGAGCCGCAGCGTGCGCGCCCCCGCCCACAGCTCGGCCAGCGGGAAGTCCTGGCTCACCCCGCCCGCGCCGTGCACCTGCACCGCCTTGTCGAGGATGTCCACCACCGCGCGCGGGGTGGCGATCTTGATGGCCTGGATCTCGGTGTGCGCCCCGCGGTTGCCCACCGTGTCCATCAGCCACGCGGTCTTCAGCACCAGCAGCCGCAGCTGCTCCACCGTCACGCGCGCGTCCGCGATCCACTCCTGGACCACGCCCTGCTGCGCGATCGGCTTGCCGAACGCCGTGCGCGACACCGCGCGCCGGCACATCAGCTCGATCGCCCGCTCCGCCATGCCGATCAGCCGCATGCAGTGGTGGATCCGGCCGGGGCCCAGCCGCGCCTGGGCGATCGCGAAACCGCCGCCCTCCTCGCCGATCAGGTTCGACACCGGCACGCGCGCGTCGTCGAACACCACCTCGGCGTGGCCGCCGTGCCAGTGGTCCTCGTAGCCGTACACCTGCATCGCCCGGCGCACCTCGACGCCCGGGGTGTCCCTGGGCACCAGCACCATCGACTGCTGGCGGCGCACGTCCGCGCCGTCCGGGTCGGTCTTGCCCATCACGATGAAGACCTTGCAGTCCGGGTTCATCGCCCCGGAGATGTACCACTTGCGCCCGTTGACCACGTACTCGTCGCCCTCGCGCGCGATGTGCGTGCGCACGTTGGTCGCGTCCGAGGACGCCACCTCCGGCTCGGTCATCGCGAACGCCGAGCGGATCTCGCCCGCGAGCAGCGGCCGCAGCCACCGCTCCCGCTGCTCGGCCGAGCCGAACTGGGCCAGCACCTCCATGTTCCCGGTGTCGGGCGCCGCGCAGTTCAGCGCGGTCGGCGCCAGCTGGGGCGAGCGGCCGGTGATCTCGGCCAGCGGCGCGTACTGGAGGTTCGTCAGCCCCGCGCCGTGCTCCTCGTCCGGCAGGAACAGGTTCCACAGCCCCCGGCGCCGCGCCTCCGCCTTCAGCTCCTCCACCACCGGCGGGACCTCCCACGGCGAGGCGAGCTTCTCGCGCTGCTCGTGCGCGACCGCCTCCGCGGGGTGCACGTGCTCGTCCATGAAGGCGAGCAGGGCGCCGCGCAGCTCCTCGGTGCGGGCGTCGAATCCGAAGTCCATGGGTCAGCCTTCCTGCAGGGTGGTGAGGCCGTGCTCGATGAAGACGGGGACCAGCTCGCCGATGCGGTCGAAGCCGGCACCGACGGTCTGGCCGAGGGTGTAGCGGTAGTGGATGCCCTCCAGGATCACGGCGAGCTTGAACCAGGCGAACGCCGTGTACCAGCCGACGCCCGACACGTCACGGCCCGAGCGCTCCGCGTAGCGCTGGACCAGTTCGGCGGGGGAGGGGTGGCCCGCCGCGGCGGCCGTGGTGCTGATCGGCGAGTGCGGCAGCTCCAGGCGCGCGCTGTACATCACCAGCAGGCCGAGGTCGGTCAGCGGGTCGCCGAGCGTGGACATCTCCCAGTCCAGGACGGCGCGCACCCGCTCGTCCGGCCCGAGCAGCACGTTGTCGAGGCGGTAGTCGCCGTGCACCACGGTCGGCGCCGGGGAGGACGGCAGGGCGCGCCCCAGGGCCGCGTGCAGCTCGTCGACGCCGGCCAGCTCGCGGCCCCGCGAGGCGTCCAGCTGCTTGCCCCAGCGGCGCAGCTGGCGGTCGAGGAACCCCTCGGGCCGCCCGAAGTCGCCCAGGCCCACCGACTCCGGCTCCACGGCGTGCAGGTCGACCAGGGTGTCCACCAGGTTCAGGACCGCGGCGCGGGTGCGCCCCTCGCCCAGCGGGGCGAGTTCCTCGGCGGTGCGGTACGGGACGCCCTCGACGAAGTCCATGACGTAGAAGGGCGCTCCGAGCACCGACTCGTCCTCGCACAGCAGCACCGTGCCGGGCACCGGCACGGCGGTGTCGCGCAGCGCGCTGATCACCCGGTGCTCGCGCTTCATGTCGTGCGCGGTGGCGAGGACGTGCCCCAGCGGCGGCCTGCGGACCACCCAGCGGGTGGTGCCGTCGGTCACCGCGTACGTCAGGTTGGACCGGCCGCCCTCGATGAGCCGGGCGGTGAGCGGCCCGCGGACGAGCCCCGGCCGCTCGCGGTCGAGGTGGACCCGCAGCGCGGCGGGGTCGAGACCGGGGGGCGGGGCTGAGCTCATGCGGGGCACCTCCGTGGGGGGCGGTCGGCCACGCGCCGTTCACGTGGACGGCGTTCATGATGACCGACCAGTCGGTATGTCGTCCAGTGCGAGGGCTCCCGGCTCGTCGCCGACCTGCGCGGACCCCTGGTGCTGGATCACACTCGTGAATAGGGTTCACGTATGGATAGCGCGCTGCTGATCGACGAAGTCCGGCTCACCCCGATCCTCATCTCCGACCCGCCGCTGCTCAACACCCAGGGCGTCCACCAGCCGTACACCCCGCGGCTCATCGTGGAGGTCGTCACCCGGGGTGGCGTCACCGGCGTCGGGGAGACGTACGGGGACAGTGCCTACCTGGCGCTCGCCCGTCCGCTCGCCGACGCCCTGCCCGGCCGGGCGGTCACGGACCTGAACGGCCTCTTCGCCCTGGCCGACCGGGTGCGCGCGGCCGACGGAGGCGGTACGGGCGCAGCGGACGACACGGCGGTGGAGGCGGCCGGCCTGCGCGGTGTCCGTACGGCCGACAAGCTGCGGCTCTCCGTCGTCTCCGGCTTCGAGGTCGCCTGCCTGGACGCCCTCGGCAAGGCCCTCGGCCTGCCCGTGCACGCGCTGCTCGGCGGCAAGGTCCGCGACAGCGTCGAGTACAGCGCCTACCTCTTCTACCGCTGGGCCGGGCACCCCGAGGGCGTCCCCGCCGAGCGCGACGACTGGGGCGCGGCCCTGGACCCGGCGGGCGTCGTCGCCCAGGCCCGCCGCTTCCACCGGCTCCACGGCTTCTCCTCGTTCAAGCTCAAGGGCGGTGTCTTCCCGCCGGACGAGGAGATCGCGGCGATCCGCGCCCTGGCCGCCGCCTTCCCCGGCATGCCGCTGCGGCTCGACCCCAACGGGGCCTGGTCCGTGGAGACGTCCCTGTACGTCGCCGACCAGCTCAAGGGCGTCCTGGAGTACCTGGAGGACCCGGCGAGCGGCACCGGGCGGATGGCCGAGGTCGCCGCCCGCACCGACGTGCCGCTGGCGACCAACATGTGCGTGACCACGCTCGCGGAGGTGCCCGAGGCCTTCGCGCGCGGTGCGGTGCGGATCGTGCTCAGCGACCACCACTACTGGGGCGGGTTGCACCGCACCCGCGAACTGGCTGCGCTCTGCCGGACGTTCGGGGTGGGCCTGTCCATGCACTCCAACACCCACCTGGGCATCAGCCTGGCCGCGATGACCCACGTGGCGGCCACCGTCCCCGACCTGCGCCACGCCTGCGACAGCCACTACCCCTGGCAGGCCGAGGACGTCATCACCCGCCGCCACGTCTTCCGCGACGGCAGGCTCGCGGTGTCCGACGCGCCCGGCCTGGGCGTCGAACTCGACCGCGCCGCCCTGGCCGCGCTGCACCGCAGGTGGCTCGACGACGACGGCGGCATGCGCGACCGGGACGACGCGGCGGCGATGCGCGCGGCGGACCCGGGGTGGGTGACGCCCCGGGTGCCGCGCTGGTGAGGCGTGCGCCGTGACACGTCACGCGTGACGCGTCACGTACGACACCTCACGCGTGACAGGCCACCGGCACCCCGCCGTTCATCGCCGCCATGTCGCCGAACACCGCCACCAGGTCCAGCGGCGACCCCTCGGGCAGCCCCTCCAGCTCCGCGTACGCGCGGTGCAGGTTGGCCACCAGGCGCTCGCTCTCCCGCAGTCCCGCGAACTCGCCCAGGTCCGCCCCGCGCGCCGTCTCCAGCGGGCTCAGGCCCCGGGCCCGGCCGTCGGCGGCGACCTCGGCGACGTACCGCAGGTACCGCTCGGTGGCGTCGTACGCGGACGGGTCGGTGATCGGCCCGTGCCCCGGCACCACCGTCTCCGCGTCCAGCGCCCGCAGCAGGTCGAGCGCCCGCAGCGACCCGGCCAGCGAGCCCATCGGCACGAACGGCGTACCGCCCTGGAAGACCAGGTCGCCGGTGAACACCACGCCCCGCTCCGGCAGGTGCACCACCGTGTCGCCCACCGTGTGCGCGACCCCCGGGTGGACCAGCCGCACCTCGGTGCCGCCCACGTGCAGCGTGAGGCGGTCCGGGTAGGTGAGCGTGGGCGGGGTGATCTCGATGGCGCCGAAGTCGTTCCGCGGCCACACCAGGTGCAGCTGGTGCCCGGCGTTCAGCACCTCCGTCCGGCACGCGTCGTGGCCGACCACGACCGCCTCGGGGGTGAACACGCCGTTGCCGTAGGTGTGGTCGCCGTGGTGGTGGGTGTTCACGACCGTGCGCGGCGGCGCGGCCCCGGTGGCGAGCAGCGCCTCGCGCAGGGCGTGGGCGCGCCGCTCGGTGGCCGTCGTGTCGACGAGCAGCGTGGCGCCGCCGTCGCTGATCCACCCGGCGTTGTTCAGGCACCAGCCGCCGTCGGGCTGTATGTACGCGTGCACGTCGGGCGCGAGTCGGACGGTGTACGGGTCCTCTGCGGGCACCGTTTTCCCCCTGGGGTCGATGTGAACCGGCGCCCCCGAGACTGCCATTCGCGCCGCGGGACCCCGAGTGCGGGGTGGGGGAGGGGCGTTCACGCGTGCGGCCCCGCGGCGCCCGTCAGAAGGCGGCGCCCATCAGAACAGGACCGCCACCCCGAACGCCGCCAGCGCCACCGTGCACCCCGCCGCCACCAGCGCGGCCCGTCGCGTCAGCGCGGGAGGGCGCGGCGAGTCCAGGAGCCGGATGCGGCGGTGCGCGACCGCCAGGAACCCCAGCCACGCCAGCGCGCCCAGCGCCGTGCCGAGCAGCCCGAGGGGGCTCGGCCCGTCGTGCAGGGCCAGCCGTCCGGCCAGCACGGCGGCCACCGTGCACGCCAGGGTGGTGCGCCGCCAGGCGAGCCGGGTCCGCTCCGGCTGGAGCCCCGGGTCGCGCGCCGGCCCCGGCACGGTCAGCCCGCCCAGCCGGCGACCACGACCACCACCATCGCCACGGCGACCACCGCGACCGCGAGGCCGAGGAGCGCGGGGAAGCGCGACACCGGCAGGTCCTCGCCGCGCCGCATGGCCCGCTCGCAGCGCACCCAGTGGTTCACCGCCCGCAGCGCGCAGAGCGCCCCCGCGCCGAGCAGCGCCAGGGCCATGCCGACCCGGACGCCCCAGCGCAGGTCGGGGAGGAACTGGTCGACCGCGAAACCGCCCCCGATCAGGGCCAGCGCGGTGCGGACCCACGCCAGGAAGGTCCGCTCGTTGGCGAGCGAGAAGCGGTAGTCGGGGGTGTCGCCCTCCTCCTGGACGCGCCGGGGCGCCATCCACAGCCGAAGGCTCCGTACGAACTCGCTCACGCGGCGCACCCTACCCGCCGCCTGCGGCGTCCGCCTCAGACGAGGTCCAGCTCGGCCACGTGCTCGTGCTCGCCCGCGGGCTCGCCGGTGGGCCGGAAGCCCAGGCCCCGGTAGAAGTTCTCGGGACCGCCGTTCTCGGCCGGGTGGTACGTGACGGTCACCCGGGTCTTCCCGCGCCGCCGCAGCTCGTCGCAGACGGCCTGGACGGCGAATCGGCCGTAGCCCTTGCCCTGCTCGCCCTCGGCGATGTTCAGCCGCCACAGGCCGTCGCGCACGTCGCCCTCGCCGCGCAGCTTGAAGTCGACGTCGAAGAAGGCCATCAGGAAGCCCACCAGGCGGTCGCCGTCGTAGACCAGGCGCGGCCAGGCGTTGTCGGGCTGGACGTACGCCTCCGCGAGCGACTGGGCGACCGGGGCGACGAAGGTCCGCTGGTGCGGCGCGACCGACAGCCCGCAGGCGTCGAGCACGTTGTCGGGGGTGACGGGTTCAAGGCGCGGGGAACTCATGCGGCGGATCCTACGGTCCGGTGGCCGCGCCCCTCACCTGGGTTTTTCCGGCGATCGGCACATCGAGCGGTACGTCAGGGCCGGTCCGGGCGCTCCCGGTGCCGCAGCAGCTCCTCGTACGCCGCCCTGCCGTCCGGCACCCACTCCCAGGTGTCCAGCAGGGCCCGCACCTCCTCCTCCGGCAGGAAGGCGTGCCAGGCGACCTCCTCCGCCTGCGGGTCCACCTCGGCGTCCACCCGCACCTCGTACACCGCGGACCACCACTGCTGGGCGCCGTCGGCGGAGGCGTACAGGAACCTGAACAGCGGTGTGGGGCGCGGCAGCGAGGCGACGCCCAGCTCCTCGCACGCCTCGCGCAGCGCCGCGTCGTCGTAGCCCTCGCCGGCGCCGACGACCCCGCCGACGAACATGTCGTACAGCGAGGGGAAGACCAGCTTGGTGGCGGTGCGGCGGTGCACGAAGAGCGCGCCGTCCGGGTTGCGGGCGAGCACGAAGACGCAGCGGTGGAGCAGGCCGCGCGCGTACACCTCGCCGCGCGGGAGCTGTCCGACCACGCGGTCGTCGGCGTCGACGACGTCCAGGATCTCGTCAGCGGCACTCATGCCCCCATGAAACCAGGCCCCGGACGGCCACCCCACCCGCCCCCGCGTCCCACCGTCCCTACCGGCCCGAGGGCACCACCGGCTCCCGCCGCACCCGCGCCGCCGGCCCCGTGGGCATCGCCGGGTGCCGGCCCAGCAGGGCGATCCCCGCCACCACCGCCGCGAGCCCGGCCGCCTCCCAGGCCAGCGCCCCGGTGTCGGCGCGCAGCCGGTCGCCGAGGAAGCCCACCCCGCAGGCGATCCCGGCCAGCGGCTGGGCGGCGGTGAGGGCGGGCAGCGACATCCGCAGCGGCGCCGTCTCGAACGCGCTCTGCACGAGCACCAGGCCCACCACGCCGAGGGCCACCACCGCGTACGGCTGCCAGCCGGTCAGCAGCGCCGACCAGCCGCCCGCCGAGAAGCGCTGCCCGCTAACCCGGGTCAGCGCGTCCTGGACGCCGTACAGCAGCCCGGCCGCCAGTGCGAGCAGCGCGGGCCCGGTGCTCAGCCGGGACCGCTTGGCGACCACGACGAGCAGCGCGGCCGCCCCCAGCACCGTGCCCAGCAGCAGCCAGTGCCGCAGCGGCCCGGCGAGCTGCCCGCCGCCGCGCGGCTGCCCGGCCACGATGAACGCCGTCACACCGCCCGCGAGCAGCCACAGCCCGGCCCAGCCCCGGCGGCCCAGGCGCTGCCCGGTGAGGCGGCGCGAGAGGGCCATCGCGAACAGCAGGTTCGTGGCGAGCAGCGGCTCCACCAGGGACACCTGCCCGCGGGCCAGCGCCAGTGCGCCGAGCACCATGCCGCAGACCATCGAGACGATGCCGGCCCGCCAGCGGGGGACCCGGGCGAGGTCGCGCAGCAGCCGCAGCGACAGGTAGTCGCCGAGCGGGGCGGTCCGGGCCGCGTCCTGCTGGAGGACGAAGCCGAAGCCGAGGCAGCAGGCGGCGCCCACGGCGAGGAGGACGACGGAAAGGGGCACGGTGTACACCTCAAGTCCGGCCAGGGCAGGGGGACTTGCCCGACGATACTGCTTCCGTGCCGGGTACCTCCCCTTCTCGCGCCCACGCGTGACGTGTCGCCGTGACGGTTGACGTGTTACCGCCGCGTACGGAAGATCGGACCACTCTCCGCCCGACCACCACCCACCCCGACCGGCCTCCTCCGAGACCCTCCGCTCCCCTCGCTCCCTCCGGCACCCCCGGGTGCCCTCCGACGCATTCCGAACCCAAGGACGGGACCCATGGAGTACGACGCTGATGTCATCGTGATCGGGGCGGGCCTCGCGGGCCTCGTCGCCACCGCCGAGCTCGTCGACGCCGGGCGCACGGTGATCCTCCTCGACCAAGAGCCCGAGCAGTCCCTGGGCGGCCAGGCCCACTGGTCCTTCGGCGGCCTGTTCCTCGTCGACTCGCCCGAGCAGCGCCGCATGCGCATCCGCGACAGCCGCGCCCTGGCCCTCCAGGACTGGTTCGGCACGGCCGGGTTCGACCGCGAGGAGGACCACTGGCCGCGCAAGTGGGCCGAGGCGTACGTGGACTTCGCGTCCGGGGAGAAGCGCGCCTGGCTGCACGCGCGCGGGGTGCGCTTCTTCCCGGTCGTCGGCTGGGCCGAGCGCGGCGGCTACGACGCGCGCGGCCACGGCAACTCCGTGCCCCGCTTCCACATCACCTGGGGCACCGGCCCCGGCCTCGTCGCCCCCTTCGCGCGCAAGGTCCGCGAGGGCGTGGCGCGCGGCCTGGTCCAGCTGCGCTTCCGCCACCGGGTGACCGGCCTGGCCCGTACGGCGGGCGCCCTGGACACGGTCAGCGGCGAGGTACTCGAACCGTCCTCGGTCGAGCGCGGGCAGGCCAGCAGCCGCGAGGTCACCGGCGCCTTCGAGTACCGGGCCCAGGCGGTCATCGTGACCACCGGGGGCATCGGCGGCAACCACGACCTGGTCCGCGCCCAGTGGCCGGAGCGGCTGGGCACCCCGCCCGAGAAGATGCTCTCCGGCGTGCCCGCCCACGTGGACGGCCTGATGCTCGGCATCGCCGAGGCGGCCGGGGCGCACCACATCAACAAGGACCGGATGTGGCACTACACCGAGGGCATCGAGAACTGGAACCCGATCTGGGCCCGCCACGGCATCCGCATCCTGCCGGGACCGTCCTCGCTCTGGCTGGACGCGCGCGGCCGGCGCCTCCCGGTGCCGCTCTTCCCCGGCTTCGACACCCTGGGGACCCTGGAGCACATCATGAGGTCCGGGCACGACCACACCTGGTTCGTGCTCGACCAGAAGATCATCGGCAAGGAGTTCGGCCTGTCCGGCTCCGAGCAGAACCCCGACCTGACGGGCAAGTCGGTGCGCGGGGTGTTCGAGCGGGCGCGGATGGACGTCCCCGGGCCGGTGCGCGCGTTCATGGAGCACGGCGCGGACTTCGTGGTGGAGAAGGACCTGCCCGCCCTGGTGCGCGGCATGAACGCGCTCACCAAGGAGCCGCTGATCGACGAGGCCGAGCTGCGCCGCGAGATCACCGCGCGCGACCGCGAGGTGGCCAACCCGTTCACCAAGGACCTCCAGGTGATGGCGATCCATGG
The DNA here is from genome assembly GCF_040296945.1 of Streptomyces sp. NPDC001941. Classification (NCBI taxonomy): domain Bacteria; kingdom Bacillati; phylum Actinomycetota; class Actinomycetes; order Kitasatosporales; family Streptomycetaceae; genus Streptomyces; species Streptomyces sp. NPDC001941. The sequence continues at coordinate 57,672 of NZ_JBEOYE010000046.1, forward strand.
GGCCCGCAAGTACCTCGGCGACCGGCTGATCCGCACGGCGCCGCCGCACCGCATCCTCGACCCCGAGGCCGGACCGCTGATCGCCGTACGGCTGAACATCCTCACCCGCAAGTCGCTGGGCGGGCTCCAGACGGACCTGTCCTCGCGGGTGCTGACCGCCGAGGGGCAGCCGCTGCCCGGGCTCTACGCGGCGGGCGAGGCGGCCGGGTTCGGCGGCGGAGGCGTGCACGGCTACCGCTCGCTCGAAGGCACCTTCCTGGGCGGCTGCGTCTTCTCGGGCCGCGCGGCGGGCCGGGCGGCGGCCAGGGCGGTCTGAGGCGCGGCGGCCAACCGGGCCCGCCGTACGGCGATGTGAGGTTGCGTCACCGACCCGTGAAATCGGGCCAGTTGTGCGACGGGGGCGGCATGTGACGCGTGTCACCGCCTCCGTCGCGCCGCACATCCGCGCCGCCGCGCGCAGGATGGCGGTATGGACATCGGTATCTCACTGCCCCAGTTCGGAGCCCATGCCGCCGCCTCCCTCACGGAGTTCGCGCGCGGCGCCGAAGAGGCCGGGTTCGACTCCTTCTGGGTCGGGGACCGCTCCCTGGCCCCCGTCGCGCCCAGCGACATCTATCCCGGGTACACCGAGGAGAACCCCTACCCGGAGGAGTTCAAGGCCGCCCTCGACCCGCTGACCGCGCTCACCGCCGCGGCCGCCGTCACCCGCCGCCCCCGGCTCGGCATGAGCACCCTCAACGCCCCCTGGTACCCGCCGCTGCTGCTCGCCCGCAGCCTCACCTCGCTCGACCTGGTCAGCGGCGGACGGCTCGACGTGGGCCTCGGCATCGGCTGGATGCGCGACGAGTACAGCGCCGTCAACGTGCCCTTCGAGGAGCGCGGCGCCCGCCTCGACGAGACCCTGGACGTCCTGCGGGGCGTCTGGACCCAGGAGGAGTTCGGGCACCGGGGCCCGCACTGGACCATCCCGCGCGCCCACTTCGGGCTGCGCCCCGTCCAGCAGGACGGCCCCCCGGTCTACCTGGGCGGGTTCAGCGCCGCCGCGATGCGCCGGGTGGGCCGCCGCGCCGCCGGCTGGGTCGGCGTGGTGCTGCCGCCCGAGGCGCTCACGCCCCTGTGGGACACGGCCCGGCGCGCCGCCGAGGAGGCGGGCCGCGACCCGGGCTCGCTGCGGCGCCTGATCCGGTACAACGCGTCGCCGGGCGACACGGCCGAGGAGATCGCCACCGTCCTGCGGGGCGTGCGGGAGACGGGCGCGCAGGGCTGCTTCGTGGACCTCCAGCAGAGCGTGCGCGAGACGGGGGAGACGCTGGAACTGGGCGCCCGCGTACTCGATCTCGTACGCAACAAGTAGCCGTGGTCCGGGCGGCCCGGGCTCGCGAACGCCGGTGGGTGCCCGGGTCCCGGGGCCCGCGAGTGACCGGGGCCCGCGAGTGACCGGGTCCCGCGAGTGACCGGGTCCCGCGGGCGACCCCGGATGTGACGGAAGTCTGACGGACCGCCCGCCGCCCTGGCCTTCGGCGCCGCGCGGTGCTCGAATCGGAGCGTGAGCACCGAGCATCCCGACGGCAGCCCGATCGGCCGCCGCGTCTTCCTGTCGATGCTGGGCCTGGGCGCGGCGGGCGTCGCGGCCGGGCCCTACCTCCAGCGCGGCCTGGAGTCGTTCCTGGCCTCCGCCGCGGACAAGGACCCGACCGGGCTGACCGGGCTGCTGCCCAACGGCGGGGGCTTCCGCTACTACTCGGTGGCCTCCTCCGTGCCGCACCAGGGCGCCGCCGACTACCGGCTGCGGGTGGACGGCCTGGTCACGCGCCCGGCGACGTACACCCTGCGGGACCTGATGGCGCTGCCCCAGACCCGGCTGGTGCGCGACGTGCAGTGCGTCACCGGGTGGCGGGTGCCGGACACCGCCTTCGAGGGCGTCACGCTCGCCCGGCTCCTGGACGCCGCAGGGGTGCGCCCGGAAGCCGGCGCGGTCCGCTTCAGCTGCTTCGACGGCACCTACTCGGAGAGCCTCACCCTGGAGCAGGCCCGCCGCCCCGACGTGCTGGTCGCCCTGAAGATGAAGGACGCGCCGGTCACCCACGCGCACGGCGGCCCGGTGCGGCTGTACGTGGCGCCGATGTACTTCTACAAGTCCGCCAAGTGGTTGTCCGGCATCACGGTCACCCGCGACGTGCGGCCCGGCTACTGGGAGGAGAGGGGCTATGACGTCGACGCCTGGGTCGGCCGGTCCAACGGCCGCGCCGACGTCCCCACGGCCTGAACACGGGCCGCTGGTCAGGAGGTTCGGCCCGGTCCAGCGCTGGGCGCACCGCACCACGGCCCTGCTGATGCTGGTCTGCGTGGCGACGGCCGCCTGCCTGTACGTGCCCCAGCTCGCCGAACTCGTCGGCCGCCGCTACCTGGTGGTGACCGTCCACCAGTGGGCCGGCCTGCTGCTGCCCGTACCGGTCCTCGTCGCCCTGCTCTCCCGGGACTTCCGGGCCGACCTGCGGCGGCTGAACCGCCTGGGCTCCGCCAAGTTCCACCGCGGCCAGAAGCTGTACGCGGCGTGGATCGCGGGCGCGGTCGTGGTGATGCTGGGCACGGGTCTGCTGATGTGGTTCACGGACCTGGCCGGGCTGATGTGGCGTACCAGCGCCACCTTCGTCCACGACTGGCTGGCACTCGCCATCGGGATCGTCCTGGCGGGCCACATCGGAAAGGCGCTCAACAACCCGGGCGCACGCAGGGGCATGCGGACCGGACACGTCGAGCGCCACTGGGCCGAGCGGGAGCACCCGCGCTGGCTGGACGAGGAGGAGCGGCGGAACCAGTAGGCCCGCTACACCACCAGCGACAGCAGCAGCACGAACCCGATCCCGACCACCGAGATGATCGTCTCCATCAGCGACCAGGTCTTCAGGGTCTGCCCGACGTCCATCCCGAAGTACTCCTTCACCAGCCAGAACCCGGCGTCGTTGACGTGGCTGAGGAAGAGCGAGCCCGCGCCGACCGCCAGCACGAGCAGCGCCGTCTGGCCGGTCGACATGCCCTCGGCCAGCGGGGCGACCAGACCGGCCGCCGAGATGGTGGCGACGGTCGCGGAGCCGGTCGCCAGCCGGATCGCCACCGCGATCAGCCAGGCGAGCAGCAGCGCCGGGACCGACCAGTCCCGCGAGAGGTCCAGGATCATCTGGCCGACGCCCACGTCGATCAGGGTCTGCTTGAAGCCGCCGCCCGCGCCCACGATCATCAGTACGCCCGCGATCGGGGCGAGCGACTTCTCCACGGTGGAGGCGAGCCGGTCCTTGCCGAACCCGGCCGCGCGCCCCAGTGTGAACAGGCCCACCAGCACGGCCGCGAGCAGCGCGATCAGCGGCGAGCCGACCACGTCGGTGACCTTCTGCACCCCGTTGTCCGGGTCGTCGACCACGATGTCGACCAGCGCCTTGGCGAGCATCAGCACCACGGGCAGCAGCACGGTCGCCACGGTGGCCCCGAAGCCGGGGCGCCGCTCCACGTCCTCGGAGGGCCGCGCCGGGATCATCTTCTCGGGCGCCGGGATGTCCACCCAGCGGGCCGCGTAGCGGGCGAACAGCGGACCGGCGATCACGACCGTCGGGACCGCCACCAGCACGCCGAGCGCCAGCGTCACCCCGAGGTTCGCGCCGAGCGCGTCGATGGCGACCAGCGGCCCGGGGTGCGGCGGGATCAGCCCGTGCATCACGGAGAGCCCGGCCAGGGCGGGGATGCCGATCCGCATCAGCGAGTAGTTGCCGCGCTTGGCGACCAGCAGCACCACCGGGATCAGCAGCACGATGCCGACCTCGAAGAAGAGCGGCAGGCCGATCACCGAGGCGATCAGCACCATCGCCCACGGCATGGCCCGGCCGCCCGCCCGGGCCAGGATCGTGTCGACGATCTGGTCCGCCCCGCCGGAGTCGGCGAGCAGCCGCCCGAGTATCGCGCCCAGCGCGATCAGCACGCCGACGCTGGCCACGGTCTTGCCGAGCCCTCCGGTGAAGGAGTCCACGGTCGCGCCGAGCGGTGCCCCGGCGAAGGCGCCGAGCGCCAGCGAGCCGATGGTCAGCGCCAGGAAGGCGTGCAGCTTGAAGCGGGTGATGAGCAGGACGATGACGGCGATGCCGGCGAGCACGGCGATGCCCAGCTGGGCGTTGCCCGCGGAGGTGATGGGAGCGGTGGCGTCCGCCGCAAGGGTCTCGACGCTGAGACGGGTCACGGTGATTCCTCGGTCGGTGGGGGTGCGGTGCCGGTGGTGCGGGGGTGGGGGCGCGGGGTCAGCCGGCGGCGGGACGCGTCCCGTCCGCGGCGAGCGCGCGCAGCGCGGCGGCGGCCCGGTCGGCGATCTCCTCGGGCGTGCCGGACACGTCGACGTCGACCCCGGCCTCGTCGTGGGCCAGCGGCTGGAGCGCGGCGTACTGGGAGTCGAGCAGCGCAGCGGGCATGAAGTGGCCGGTGCGCGCGCCGAGGCGCTCCTCGATCAGCGCCCGGTCCCCGGTCAGGTGCAGGAACACGGCGCCGGGGGCGGCGGCCCGCAGCCGGTCGCGGTAGGCGCGCTTGAGGGCGGAGCTGCTGACCACGCCGCCGAGTCCGGCGCGGGTGTGCGCCCAGCGGCCGATCGCGTCGAGCCAGGGGGCCCGGTCGGCGTCGTCCAGGGGGACGCCCGCCGACATCTTGGCGATGTTGGCCGGCGGGTGGAAGTCGTCGCCCTCGGCGTACGGCACGCCGAGCCGGTCCGCGACCAGCGGCCCGATGGTGGTCTTCCCGGTCCCCGCTACGCCCATCACGACGACGACCTGGGGGGTGCTGCTCATGGGTGTGTTGCCTCGCTGTCCTCGTCGACATCGATTCCGTCGGCACACTGAAACCCATTGAGTACGACGTATTCAAGCCCCTGTGATCTAAAAGTCATACGTTTTTGCGGTCGGCGTCCGGCCGCATACGCTGAGCCCATGACGACACGGGCCACGGGACTCCACACGCGTGTGCTGGATTCCCTGGGCCTGGCGATCACCGCGGGCGAGTACCCGCCGGGGAGCGTGCTGCGCAGCGACGAGCTGGTGCGGCGCTTCGAGGTGTCGCGCACGGTGGTGCGCGAGGTGGTGCGCGTCCTGGAGTCGATGCACCTGGTCGAGTCCAGACGGAGGGTCGGCGTCACCGTACGGCCCGCGGAGCAGTGGAACGTCTACGACCCCCAGGTCATCCGCTGGCGCCTGGCGGGCGCCGACCGCCCCCGGCAGCTGCGGTCGCTGACCGTGCTGCGCTCGGCCGTCGAACCGGTCGCGGCCGGCCTGGCCGCCGTCCACGCCACTCCGGAGCAGTGCCGTCAGCTGACCGAGCACGCGCTGGGCATGGTGGCCACCTCGCGGGGCCGCCAGCTGGAGGCGTACCTGGTGCACGACGTGGCCTTCCACCGCGTGGTCCTGAACGCCTCGGGCAACGAGATGTTCGCGCGCCTCGGTGACGTGGTCGCGGAGGTGCTGGCCGGACGGACCCACCACCAGGTGATGTTCGAGGACCCGGACCCGGCCGCCGTGACGCTGCACGTGCGGGTCGCGGAGGCGGTGCGCGAGCGGGACGCCGCGGAGGCCGAGCGGCTCACCCGCGAGATCGCCACGGGCGCGCTGCGCGAACTGGACGTCCTGGCGCCGTAGTCGCCGGGGCCGCGGCCCGAGTGCCGTAACCCTCCTCACGGTTTCACCGTCGACCGGGCGGTTCGCGCTGGGCGAAGGCGCCCGAAAGCGGACGAATGAACACCCGCAAAACCAACGGAAGCTCAGAAAAGGCTCAGAGATGGATCAAACGTAGCCGTACGTGACATTGGCCACGGACAAAAGTCCTGTCGAGCCGGGACGATGTCCCGTCGGCCCCCACCGACTCCTCCACCGGCTACCCGCCGGTGCCGCACCAACACCCCCTCACGAAGGCGAACAACTCCATGAGTGACCGCACGATGACTGCGGCCGATCAGCTCGCCGGGGCACCGGCGAAGGGCACCCCCCACGTGGACGCCGGCGACGCCGGGTACCGCAAGGACCTCAAGTCCCGCCACATCAACATGATCGCCATCGGTGGCGCGATAGGCACCGGCCTGTTCCTGGGCGCCGGCGGCCGGCTGCACGACGCGGGGCCCTCGCTCTTCATCGCGTACGCCGTCTGCGGCGTCTTCGCCTTCTTCGTGGTGCGCGCGCTGGGCGAGCTGGTCCTGTACCGGCCGTCCTCCGGCGCCTTCGTCTCGTACGCGCGCGAGTTCATGGGGGAGAAGGGCGCCTACACCGCGGGCTGGCTCTACTTCCTCAACTGGTCGACCACCACGGTCGCCGACATCACCGCCGCCGCGACCTACGCCCACTTCTGGTCGATGTTCACCGACGTCCCGCAGTGGGTCCTCGCGCTCGTCGCCCTCGCCGTCGTGCTGACCGCCAACCTCATCTCCGTGAAGTACTTCGGCGAGATGGAGTTCTGGTTCTCCCTGGTCAAGGTCGCGGCCCTGGTCGCCTTCATGCTCGTCGGCATCTACCTGATCGTCACCCAGCACGAGGTCGGCGGCACCACCCCGGGCCTGGCCAACATCAGCGAGCACGGCGGCGTCTTCCCCAGCGGCGTGATGCCGATGCTGCTGCTCGTCCAGGGCGTCGTCTTCGCGTACGCCTCCGTGGAGCTGTGCGGCGTCGCCGCGGGCGAGACCGAGAACCCGCACAAGGTGCTGCCCCGCGCGATCAACTCCATCATGTGGCGCGTCGGCGTCTTCTACGTCGGCTCGGTCGTGCTGCTCGCGCTGATCCTGCCGTACACCTCGTACTCGGCCGGCCAGTCGCCGTTCGTGACCGTCTTCGACAAGCTCGGCATCCCCGGCGCCGCGGGCATCATGAACCTGGTGGTCCTCACCGCCGCGCTGTCCTCGCTCAACTCCGGCCTGTACTCCACCGGCCGCATCCTGCGCTCCATGTCGATGTCCGGCTCCGCGCCGAAGTTCACCGGCGTGATGAACAAGGGCGGCGTGCCCTACGGCGGCGTGCTCTTCACCGCCGCGTTCGGCATCCTGGGCGTCGGCCTCAACTACCTGATGCCGAAGGACGCCTTCGAGCTGGTCATCAACTTCGCCTCCGTCGGCATCCTCGGCACCTGGGCGATGATCATGATCGTCTCGCTGCTGTTCTGGCGCAGCGCCCGCCGGGGCGAGGTCGAGCGCCCCGGCTACCACCTGCCCTGGGCCCCCTACACGCAGATCGTCACCCTCTGCTTCCTGGCCACCGTCGTGGTCCTGATGTGGCTGGACGGCGGCATCGGCCGCACCACCGTCGCCTGTCTGCCGCTGATCGCGGCCGCCCTGGTCGGCGGCTGGTTCCTGGTCCGCCGCCGCGTCCGCGCCACCGCCCGGGCCGCCGGCCAGGAGTGACGTACGGACACGTGCGTACGAGGACGGAGGGCCCCGCGGGACGACCCGCGGGGCCCTCCGCGTCCCTCAGTGGTGCCCGCCGTGCCCCGCGCCGTGGTCGAACTTCAGCGCCTGCGGCGGCATCACCACGAACGGCCGCATCATCCCCATGTCCTCGTGCTCCAGCAGGTGGCAGTGGTACATGAAGCGCCCGTACGCCCCGTCGAACCGGCCGATCACCCGCACCTGCTGCCCCCGCGGCACCCGGAACACGTCCTTCCAGCCCTGCTCGTTGGCCGGGACCGGCAGGTCGCCGAGGAAGCGCGCCGGCGAGCGCGTCCCGCCCAGCGCGAGGTCGAACTCCTCGAACGAGAACGCGTCGCGCCCCGCCACCTGGAAGTCCGCCAGGTGGATGTGCATCGGGTGCAGCGGCACCCCCAGGTTGAGGAACGACCACTGCTCGTAGCTGCCCTCGCCGATCGTGAAGCCCAGGCCGTCGTTGAACGTCCGCGCGGTGCGCCGGTACGTCTTCACCTTGCCGTCCCTGCCCCGCACCTGGACCACGCCCTCGGTCGGCACCTGCACGTCGGCGCCCTCGACCTCGGTCATCTCCCAGATCTCCGGGTGACCCCCGCCGCCCTTGGTACCGGGCGGCGTCAGCACGACCAGGCGGTGGCCGTGCCCCGTGGTGTCGTGGTCGATCCGGCGGAACGACCCGGAGAGCACCGGCGGCAGCGTGAACGGGTCCGCCACCGCGGCCTCGGCCACCCGGAACTCCATCACCTGCGGGAACGGCACGTTCACCGTCGCGTCCGGCACCCCCGGCGCCCGCCCCGGCGCCTTGTTCAGCAGCCGCAGCGTCCGCCCGGCCAGGCCCCGGAAGTCCACCAGCAGGTCGAACCGCTCGGCCGGCGCGATCGTCAGCGGCTCCCCGCCCGCGAAGTCCACGCCCACCGGCCGCGGCAGCAGGCCCCCGTCGCTGCCGATCTGGTGCACCACGCCCGGCACCGGGACGTCGTCCTCGTCCACCAGGACCAGGTCGTACACGCGCGCGTTGGACGCGTTCACCAGCCGGAACCGGTACCAGCCGTCCGCCACCTCCAGGTGCGGCCAGATCGTGCCGTTCACGGTCGAGTACGGGCCCAGGAACGGCAGCGTCACCGGCTTGCCGGTCTCCGGGTCCTTCTCCACCACGATCGTCGTCTTGTGCAGCAGACGGCCGTTCAGCCGCCCGTCCGGGTCCACGTCCAGGTTCCTGTCCGCCAGGACCAGCGGCAGCTCCCGCGCCCCGCACGGCAGCCCCAGCGCGTCCTCCTCGTCGTCACGCACCAGGTACGTGCCCACCAGGCCCGCGTACACGTTCCAGCGGGTGATGTTCATGGCGTGGTCGTGGTACCACCACTGCACCGCCTGGTGGTCGTTGGGGTACTCGGACAGCTGGGCGTCCCCGTACCCCACCGCGTTGTCCGCCCAGCCGTCGTTGCCGCCCCCGGTCTGCGCCCCGTGCAGGTGCGTCACCGACCACGCGGGCAGCGCCGCCACGTCGGCGCTGGCGGGCACCCCCTCGCGCCCCGGCCGGTTGTGCGGCGCGGGCTCGCCCGGCTTCGGCAGCACCTCCACGGCCGTCACCGGGTACTCGCTGCCCGGCGGGATCCGGTTGGTCCAGGCGATCCGCACCCGCTGCCCCCGCCGCACCTCCACGGTCGGCCCCGGCACGATCCCGTCGTACCCCCACATCAGGGTCGGCGGCAGCTGCGAGTGCAGCCGGTGCCAGGTCGGCTTCAGCGCGATCTCGACCTCCCGCCGCACGTCCGGCTCGTCCGGCCGCAGCACCGGCGGGACGGTCAACGCGTCGACGTACGGCGTCAGTCGGGCCCCGTCCGGCACCCCGTCCCGCGTGCCGTCCCCGGTCGTGCCGCCTAACGTCTCGATGATCTCGGTCAAGGTGTTTCCCCCGTGTCGTCCGGTCGGGCCCCGGAAGGGCCCTCGATGGGGAAGACTCCTCGCCACGGGACGGAGTTGCCGCTTCCGCACCATCTGCCCGAAACCGCCACAACGGGTACGGGGGATAGTGGTACCGAACACTGGCACCGAGGAAGGAACGAACCGCGATGGCGCAGCAGGTCCTGGGGGTCGTCGCCCCCGGCAGGAACGAGGCCGTCAGGGTGGAGACGATCACCGTGCCCGACCCGGGTCCGGGTGAGGCCGTGGTGAAGATCCAGGCGTGCGGCGTCTGCCACACCGACCTCCACTACAAGCAGGGCGGCATCAACGACGACTTCCCCTTCCTCCTCGGCCACGAGGCGGCGGGCGTCGTCGAGGCCGTCGGCGAGGGCGTGGCCGACGTGGCGCCCGGGGACTTCGTGGTCCTCAACTGGCGCGCCGTCTGCGGACGCTGTCGCGCCTGTCTGCGCGGCCGCCCGTGGTACTGCTTCGACACCCACAACGCCGCCCGGAAGATGACGCTGGCGGACGGCACCGAGCTCTCCCCGGCCCTGGGCATCGGCGCGTTCGCCGAGAAGACCCTGGTCCACGCCGGACAGTGCACCAAGGTCGACCCGGCCGTCGCCCCGTCCGTGGCCGGGCTGCTCGGCTGCGGCGTGATGGCGGGCATCGGCGCCGCCATCAACACCGGAAACGTCGGCCGCGGCGACACGGTCGCCGTGATCGGCTGCGGCGGCGTCGGCGACGCCGCGATCGTGGGCTCCCGGCTCGCCGGAGCGGCGACGATCATCGCGGTCGACATCGACGACCGCAAGCTGGAGACCGCCCGGAAGATGGGCGCCACCCACACCGTCAACTCCGGCTCCACCGACCCCGTCGAGGCGATCCGCGAGCTCACCGGCGGGCACGGCGCCGACGTCGTCATCGAGGCCGTCGGCCGCCCGGAGACGTACCGGCAGGCCTTCTACGCCCGCGACCTGGCGGGCACCGTCGTCCTGGTCGGCGTCCCCACCCCGGAGATGAAGCTCGAACTGCCGCTGCTCGACGTCTTCGGACGCGGCGGCGCGCTGAAGTCCTCCTGGTACGGCGACTGCCTGCCCTCGCGCGACTTCCCGATGCTCATCGACCTGCACCAGCAGGGCCGCATCGACCTCGGCGCGTTCGTCACCGAGACCATCGGCCTGGGTGACGTGGAGAAGGCCTTCGCCCGCATGCACGAGGGCGACGTGCTGCGCTCGGTGGTGGTCCTCTGATGGCCGCGCGCATCGACCACCTGGTGACCTCCGGCACCTTCTCCCTGGACGGCGGCACCTGGGACGTCGACAACAACGTGTGGATCGTCGGCGACGACACCGAGGCCGTCGTCATCGACGCCGCCCACGACGCCGACGCCATCCTCGCCGCGCTCGACGGGCGCGCCCTGCGGGCCGTGATCTGCACCCACGCGCACAACGACCACGTCGACGCGGCCCCGGCCCTGGCCGCCGCCACCGGCGCCCGGGTCCTGCTGCACCCGGCCGACCAGCCGCTGTGGAAGCAGACCCACCCCGACCACTCCCCGGACGGCGACCTCGCCGACGGCCAGGTGCTCACCATCGCGGGCGTGGACCTGCACGTCCTGCACACCCCCGGCCACGCACCGGGAGCGGTCTGCCTCTACGCCCCCGACCTGGGCACCGTCTTCACCGGCGACACCCTCTTCCAGGGCGGCCCGGGCGCCACCGGCCGGTCCTTCTCGGACTTCCCGACCATCGTCGACTCCATCCGCGAACGGCTGCTCGGCCTGCCGCCGGAGACGGTGGTGCGCACCGGCCACGGCGACAGCACCACCATCGGCGCGGAGGCCCCGCACCTGCAGGAGTGGATCAGCCGAGGCCACTGAGCCGCAGCCGGCTCTCGAAGCGCAGCGGACGGCCGGTCACCGGATCGGTGAACTCCAGCGCCCGCGCCAGCAGTTGGAGCGGGCGCTGGAAGTCCTCCGGGCCGTCGTCGAGCACCACGGGGAAGAGCGGGTCGTACAGGATCGGCACCCCGAGCCGGTTCATGTGCACCCGCAGCTGATGGGTCCGCCCGGTGGCGGGCCGCAGCCGGTAGCGGCCGAGCCCGCCCCGGTGCTCCAGGAGCTCGATCCGGCTCTCGCTGTTGGGCTCGCCCTCCTCCTCGTACGCGGCGAGCACCCCGCGCTCCTTCACGATCCGGCTGCGCACGGTCACCGGCAGCGCCAGCGAGGGGTCGTACGGCGCCACCGCCTCGTACTCCTTGCCCACCAGCCGGTCCCGGAACAGCCCCTGGTAGGCCCCCCGGTACCGCGGCTCCACCACGAACATCACCAGCCCCGCCGTCAGCCGGTCCAGCCGGTGCGCGGGCTGCAGGGCGGGCAGGTCGAGCTCGCGCCGCAGCCGGGCCAGCGCGGTCTCGGTCACGTGCCGCCCGCGCGGCATCGTCGCCAGGAAGTGCGGCTTGTCCACGACCAGGATCCGCTCGTCGCGGTGGACCACCCCGATCCCGAAGGGCACCGGCTGCTCGGCGGGGAAGTCCCGGTGGTACCAGAGCGCGCGCCCCGCGGCGTACGCCTCGTCCCCGCGCACGGCCGCCCCGTCGTCCCCGACGAACCGCCCGTCCCGCAGCATCGCCTCCACGACCGCGACCCCCAGCGCCCCGCCGAACCGCTCCACGAGGTGCTCCCGCACGCTGCGCCAGTCCCCCTCGGGCAGCCGCAGGCGCACGGGGTCGATGCCGTCCCGCTGGGGGAGCGGCGACGGCGGCTTGGGTCTGCGTCTCACCGGCCCACGGTAACGCGCGCCCACGCACCCACCGGCCGCGGGAAGCTCCCGGGAAGACCTGGGAAAACCCCCGGAAAAACAGAAGAACCCCAGATCGACTGGGGTTCCTGCGTGGTGTCCGAGGGGGGACTTGAACCCCCACGCCCGATAAAGGGCACTAGCACCTCAAGCTAGCGCGTCTGCCATTCCGCCACCCGGACAAGGTGTCTGTCCTCGCGGCCCCTGGGCCGTTCCGACGTGGAAAACCATAGCAAACATTCGGAGGGCCGGATCACCACCCCTTCCCGTGTGACGGGAGCGTGACGAGCACGGGCCCCCCTTGGGCCGCGGGCGGGCCCGGGGTGAGGATGGGAGGGACCACCAGCGACGACTGCGGGAGGAACAGCGTGAGCGAGTCGAGCACGGCACGGACCGTCACCGGCCAGGACGAGGTCGTCGACCTGTGTCGTGACCTCATCCGGATCGACACCAGCAACTACGGCGACCACTCGGGCCCGGGGGAGCGCAAGGCGGCGGAGTACGTCGCGGAGAAGCTCGCCGAGGTCGGCGTCGAGCCGACGATCCTGGAGTCCCACCAGGGCCGGGCCTCCGTGGTGGCCCGGATCGAGGGCGAGGACCCGTCCCGGCCCGCGCTGCTCATCCACGGCCACACCGACGTCGTACCGGCCAACGCCGACGACTGGACGCACCACCCGTTCTCCGGGGAGATCGCGGACGGGTGCGTGTGGGGCCGCGGCGCGGTCGACATGAAGGACATGGACGCGATGACCCTCGCGGTCGTACGCGAACGACTGCGGTCCGGCCGCAAGCCCCCGCGCGACATCGTGCTGGCCTTCCTGGCCGACGAGGAGGCGGGCGGCACCTACGGCGCGCGCCACCTGGTCGACCGGCACCCCGACCTGTTCGAGGGCGTCACCGAGGCGATCGGCGAGGTCGGCGGCTTCTCCTTCACCGTCAACCAGGACCTGCGGCTCTACCTGGTCGAGACGGCCCAGAAGGGCATGCACTGGATGCGGCTGACCGTCGACGGCACCGCCGGGCACGGCTCCATGACCAACCGCGACAACGCCGTCACCGAGCTGTGCGAGGCCGTCGGGCGGCTCGGGCGGCACGAGTGGCCGGTGCGGGTGACCAAGACCGTGCGTTCCTTCCTGGACGAGCTCTCGGACGCGCTGGGCACCCCCCTCGACCCCGAGGACATGGAGGGCACGCTCGCCAAGCTCGGCGGCATCGCCAAGATGGTCGGCGCCACCCTGCGCAACTCGGCCGCGCCCACCATGCTGGAGGCCGGCTACAAGGTCAACGTGATCCCCGGCCAGGCCTCCGCGCACGTCGACGGGCGCTTCCTGCCCGGCCACGAGGAGGAGTTCCACGCCGACCTGGCCCGGATCCTCGGCCCCAAGGTGCGCATCGACGAGGAGCGCTCGCACCTGGACAAGGCGCTGGAGACCGACTTCGACGGCAAGCTCGTGGACGCGATGCAGACCGCGCTGCGCGCCGAGGACCCGATCGCCCGGGCCATCCCGTACATGCTCTCGGGCGGCACCGACGCCAAGCACTTCGCCGACCTCGGGATCCGCTGCTTCGGCTTCGCGCCGCTCCAGCTGCCGCCGGAGCTGGACTTCGCGGGCATGTTCCACGGTGTGGACGAGCGGGTGCCGGTCGACGGCCTGAAGTTCGGCGTGCGCGTCCTGGACCGGTTCATCGACGCGTCGTGAGGGTGATGGCCCGGTGCCCGCCGAGCGGCGGGCACCGGGCTTGACCAGGCGATGTACCACTCCTGACCGGGAGTTGGCGAAACGAATCGCCAGTCTGTGCGCCGAATTGACGCGCGTATTCGCCCGCTCGTGCGTACTGGACTGAAAAGAGTGAATGGGCTCATAGGCTCGTAGCCCCATTACTTCCTCCTCGTTACAGGGTGTGCGGTCCGCGGCTGGGACCGCATTTGCCAACAAGGAGGAACAATGATCAAGAAGGTTGTCGCCGCTGCGGCTGCCACGGGTGGCCTGGTTCTCGCTGGTGCGGGTCTGGCCGTCGCCGACGCCGGTGCCCAGGGTGCCGCTGTGCACTCCCCCGGCGTGCTCTCCGGGAACGTCGTCCAGGTTCCGGTCCACGTGCCGGTCAACGCCTGTGGCAACACCGTCTCCGTGATCGGGCTGCTGAACCCCACCTTCGGTAACACCTGCGTCAACAAGTGACGTTGAGGCTCGGCCCCCACGGGGGCTGAGCTCGCGCGGCCCCGGAGTGCGCGCCATGCACTCCGGGGCCGTTCGCATTCCTATTTCCCCTCCGGGCGACGGCGCCCGGGGGTTTCCGGAAAGCCTAGAAGGCAGGGAACAAGCTATGCGACAGGTCACGCGCAAGGGCCTGATCACCGTGGCGGCAGCGGGCGGGGTGCTCGCCCTCGGTGGTGGATACGCGCACGCCGACGCGGGTGCCAACGGCAGTGCCTCGCACTCCCCGGGCGTCGGTTCGGGCAACGCGGTCCAGGTCCCGGTCCACGTACCGGTCAACCTGTGCGGGAACACGGTCAACGTCATCGGGGCGCTCAACCCGGCGATGGGCAACGCCTGCGTCAACAAGTCCTCGGCGCCGGGCAAGAAGCCCGCGTCGAGCGCGAACGGCAAGACCACCGACTCGCCCGGTGTCATCTCCGGCAACCACGTCCAGGTCCCGGTCGACGTACCGGTGAACGCCTGCGGCAACAGCGTCAACGTCGGCGGCATCGGCAACCCGGCGGCGGGCAACGCCTGCGGCAACGGCGCCCACGTGCCCCCCGGCAAGCCCCACCACCCGGGCCACCCCGACCACCCGGGTCACCCCGACAACCCCGGTCACCCGGACCACCCCGGTCACCCGGACCACCCGGGCCACCCGGACAACCCCGGTCACCCCGACGAGCCCGGCACCCCGGACGAGCCCGGCAACCCCGACCAGCCGGGTAACCCGGACCAGCCCGGTAACCCGGACCAGCCCGGAAACCCGGACCAGCCCGGAAACCCCGATGAGCCGGGCACCCCGGACGAGCCGGGTACGCCCGACGAGCCCGGTACGCCGGACGAGCCGGGTACGCCCGATGAGCCGGGTACGCCGGACGAGCCCGGTACGCCGGACCAGCCGGGTACGCCCGACGAGCCCGGTACCCCGGACCAGCCGGGCACCCCGGACGAGCCGGGTACGCCCGGTGTCCCGAGCAGCCCCGACGAGCCCGGCAACCCGAACAACCCGGGTACCCACGGCACCCCGCCCATCGGCAAGGACCAGCTCGCGCACACCGGCGCGGCCGGCCTCGGCCTGGCGGGCGCGGCCAGCGCGGCCCTGCTGGCCGGTGGCACCGTGCTCTACCGGCGCAACCGCGCCGGCGCGTAACCGCTGAGACGACGACGGAGGGGGGGCCCCCCCCCCGCGGCGCCCCCCCGACATACACCTTGAACACCCCCCCCCCCCGCCCACCACCAAGCGCCCCCCCCGCGAC